>CAZKME010000277.1:0-1525 GCA_964553725.1 uncultured Zetaproteobacteria bacterium | reverse complement strand
GTGACGCTGCTATCTGCCCTGTTTTTCATCATGATCACCGGCATGGCGATCAAGGCCAGAAAGCGCCCGGTTGTCACTGGCGCAGAAGAACTGTTGCATGAAACAGGCATTGCTCTGGAATCATTCGATCATCATGGACATGTCCAGTTGCACGGCGAAACATGGCAAGCGGAAAGTCAGCAACCTGTCAGCAAAGGCGCGTCCATTCGTGTGACCGGACGCGAGGGGTTGCTATTGGAAATCACCACGATTACAGACGAAACAACGGAGGTTCAATCATGAATATATTACTTGGTCTGGCTGTTTTTATCCTCATCCTGATTTTCAGCGCATTCCGGGTGCTGCGTGAATATGAGCGCGGCGTCATCTTTATGCTGGGTCGATTCTGGAAAGTAAAGGGGCCGGGCCTGATTCTGGTCATCCCGGTCATTCAACAAATGGTGCGTGTGGATTTGCGTACGCTGGTCTTTGATGTGCCGAGCCAGGATGTGATTTCCCGCGATAATGTGTCGGTCAAGGTCAACGCGGTGATTTATTTTCGCGTGATCGACCCGCAGAAGGCCATTATCAATGTCGAGAACTTTTTCAATGCGACCAGTCAATTGGCGCAAACCACATTGCGTAGCGTGCTCGGTCAACATGAGTTAGATGAAATGCTGGCCGAACGCGACAGGCTGAATGCGGATGTGCAAAAGATTCTGGATGCCCAGACCGATGTATGGGGCATCAAGGTGGCCAATGTGGAAATCAAGCATATTGATCTGGACGAGAGCATGATCCGCGCCATCGCCAAACAGGCCGAAGCGGAACGCGAACGCCGCGCCAAAATCATCCATGCCCAGGGTGAAATGCAGGCGGCGGAAAAACTGGTAGAGGCCGCCGAAATGTTGGCTAAACAACCACAGGCCATTCAACTGCGTTATTTACAAACCCTGACCGAAATCGCCGGAGATAAATCCTCGACTATCGTATTCCCGCTGCCCATGGATCTGATCACGCCGCTTTTGAAACAGGACAAGTAAGACTAGCTTGCGCGGCCTTTCGGATTTAAACGTAAAAAACAGCAGGAGACACCATTGAGCAACAGTTTCGGCGCAAAAGACACACTCGCGGTTGGCGATAAAACCTATACATATTACGCACTCCAGGCGGCGGGCGATGTATCGCATTTGCCGTTTTGCATGAAAATTCTGCTGGAGAATCTGCTGCGACGTGAAGATGGCGACGTGGTGAGTCGTGCGGATGTTGAAGCCATTATCAACTGGGATGCGAAGGCGGAACCGAGCAAGGAAATTGCTTATATGCCAGCCCGTGTACTGATGCAGGATTTCACCGGCGTGCCTGCCATCGTCGATCTGGCGGCCATGCGGGATGCGGTTGTTGAACTCGGAGGCAAGGCCGATCAGATCAATCCGCTGGCTCCGGCGGAACTGGTCATTGATCATTCGGTGCAGGTGGATGTGTTCGGCACGGATGCTGCGCTGGCAAGCAATGCCGAAATTGAATTTACGCGCAATCGCGAACG
>CAZKME010000276.1:0-1558 GCA_964553725.1 uncultured Zetaproteobacteria bacterium | reverse complement strand
GCTAACAAATGTCTATTAGCGTGCTGTTTTGCCCATGAGCGTATATTACTGCGGCTATGCGTGGCTACAGCGAAGCTATCACCTTGATGTTGATTCACCGATACCGATTGCAAAGATTGGTGGCGTAAAACATCCCGATTATCGGCTATTTCGGCAAGCATATCGACCGGAAGATACGCTTGCCGGGCACCTTACCTTTGCCTTGAAACATGAGCCGCTGAATCTTGCTATCTTGAAATCGCTGTTTGATGCGTGCGATCCTGAAATATTAGCGCAGTGGGTTGCGAATAATCCGCAGGGCGTACAAAGTCGCAGAGCCTGGTTCTTTTACGAATGGCTGACTGGTGATCAACTGCGCCTGCCCGATGCCGCTGGCAAGGTTCGTTATATCAATGCGCTGGATGAAAAATCTTATTACACGGCTGCTGCGATCAATTCTCCGCACCATAAGGTGCGCAATAATATGACCGGGGTTCCCGGCTTTTGCTACTTGGTGCGCAAAACAGAGACGATGCTGGCATTTGATGATGAGGCACTGCATCAACGGATGCAGGAGACCTATGCCAGTCACCCGATGATTGGTCGGGCTGAAGCATTTCTGCTGACCAAGGATTCACAATCCAGTTTTCAGATTAGATCAACGAGCATTGCGATATGCCTGAAAAGGATCTTACCCTGCTGGTGAACCTGTGTGTGCAAAACGGCGGTACATTATCGAAGAAAAAGCGCAAACTGTTTGAGTTTTTGTCCAAAGATGACATTGTATTTGCAGAACAGACAATAGCCAATGTGTTTGCAGATTACTTTGAGATGGACTGAAATCATTCTCTGCGGTGAAATGTCTTGTGCATGATGGGCTAAGGCGTCATTCTGGGTTTTATGGATGAGAGCATTAAGGGACACAGAGGGCGGCTGAGGCAGCGATTTTTAGAACGTGGATTTGATGGGTTCCACGATTACGAAGTGTTGGAATTATTGCTGACCTATGCGATTCCCCGTGTTGATGTGAAACCGATTGCCAAGCGCTTGCTTGATATATTCGGCACCTTGGCCGGTGTTTTTGATGCCTCAGCGGCAGAACTTTCCCAAACTGAGGGCGTAGGCGAAAAGGGGGCGGTTTTTCTGACCTTGATCCGGCAGGTCGAAATCCGTTATCTGGCATCCGACCTGCCCGGAAAAAAGGTGTTTGATCGTCCGGAAAAGGTTAAGGCGCATTTGCGTATGCTGGTGCAGGGGCGCGGTATGGAATGTTTCGGGGCTGTGTTTACAGATCAACAACATCGCCACCTGGCCACCCAGATTCTATTTGAGGGCACGGTGGATCGTACGGCCATCTACCCCCGCAATCTGGTCAAGCGAGCGCTGGAACTGGATGCCAAGGGTTTAATTCTGTTCCACAATCATCCGGGCGGCACAGCCCGCGCCAGTCAGGAGGATATTGATTTGACCCGCCGCATGTCTGAAGCGTGTTCGCCGCTGGAAATAAAAATTCTCGACCATTTCCTCATTGCCGGTGTCGAAGTACTCTCGTTCAAGGAAAATGGCTGGTATTGATAAC
>CAZKME010000275.1:0-1561 GCA_964553725.1 uncultured Zetaproteobacteria bacterium | reverse complement strand
GTTGCGCTATGTATGTGCGAGGACTTGCAGGATCTAGGTGCTAAGCAAAACCGGGAAAGCCTCCTATTTGAGCAGCGAGGTAGGGGGTAGAATCAGAGGTGAGCCATCCTGGACGCGTTCCGGGCGCATCAGCATTTTAATCTCGTCGCCAATGGCCAGAATCAGATCATCGTGCGGCACCATGGTTTGCCCTTCGCGGATGACGGTAATCGGTTGCACGCCGTGCTGAATGCGGGTATCTGCCATGCGCTCACCTGAAAGTAGTGAATCCGGCTCGATTTGCATCGACATATAGATCAGACGTTTGCGGTATGCCTGATCATTCCAGTAGGTGAAATTGTACGGCTTGGCGAACAATCGTCTGGCCTGAAGCTGGTGAATCATGCTGGCATGTTTGTCTTCATCATGCTCTTGCAGGGTAACGTAAATCTCCGGAATATGAAAATTCTCATGCGCCAGCCGCGCAATCAACAGATTATGATCCGATGAGCCGGTCATGATCAGCGTACAGCCGATTTCTTCGGCATGGATGATTTCCCAATAGAGCGGGTCGAGCGCATTGCCGCAGATGGCATCATAACCGGAATGTTTCAGACTGGTGATGACTTCGGAATTGAGATCGAGAAATCGAACTTCCCGATCTTCCCCCAAAGCTCTGCCCACTTCCGAACCAATCTGGCCGCCCCCGATAATCAGTACCGAACGATCATCGCCGCCATTGATCGATAAAAACCGTTTTAATGGCGTTGCCGCCAGGCTATAAATAAGCACCGATACAATAATAATAATATACACCAGCGCCATCAGCATATCGCTCTGTGCGTAACCGTGATCTTTCAAAATAAGCGCAAACAACGATGTAATACCGGCTGCCACCACGCCGCGCGGGGCCATGCCGGACAAGTATAGACTTTCCTGCATGCTCAAGCGGCTGCCAAGGGTGGATAAAAATACGATGAGCGGGCGTACAAGCACGGCCAGAATGATGAACAACAACAGGCCAGGCCACAGATAATCCAGCATGATGGATAAATCCATCTGAGCGGCCAGTAGTACAAACAGCAGAGAAATTAACAACATCGACAGGCTGCCTTTAAAATGTTTCAGACGTTGAATATCATGCACTTCCATGCGTTGCAATACCGCCCCCATCATCAGCATGGTCAGCAATCCGGCCTGCGCGCTAATGGAATCGGCCAGCAGAAACATGCCCCATGCGCTGGTCAGTGTTAACACGGAACGGATTTCAAAATCCTTGGCCCAGCTACTGGTCAGCAACAACGCCAGCAATCTGCCTCCGGCGATACCAAGTGCCGCGCCGACTGCAATTTTATAAAAAATATCCTGTGCAATATCGGTGGCGCTCATATTCAGCGTCAGTGCGACTTGCAAGACCACAATGGCCAGAATAGCGCCGACCACATCGATCAACATGGCTTCGGCGGTCAATACATGGCTGATATTTCGCCCCAGCCGCATCTGCCGCACGATGGGCAAGATCACAGTCGGCCCGCCGACCGAGACCAGTGCGCCGAACAGCAGGGCTAGCAGCCAGTCCATG
>CAZKME010000274.1:0-1584 GCA_964553725.1 uncultured Zetaproteobacteria bacterium | reverse complement strand
AGATGAATCAAGAGGTTGCGCTATGTATGTGCGAGGACTTGCAGGATCTAGGTGATAAGCGATGGTTGACTGGAGACAGACAAGTGTCACTATGCGTCTTCATTATATAGCACTATGGGAGCCCAATATGGAATCAACTCGTTCAACAACTAAAATTGCTCTGGTGGCACTGGCATCGGCAGCCATGCTTTTTGCCGGCTGCGCCAAGAAGGTAGAGGTTACACCCGGCGCTGACAGCGCCAAAGGTGCCAGTAGTCATGCTTCAACAGCTTCAAACGGGGCTGTGAATCCAGGCAGTATGCAAAAAAAGCCATCCGCCAATTCTGTTTACTTCGCATTTGATAACTCGAATCTGGATGCGGCAGCCCGCGCTACGCTGGATGGTTATGCGGCATGGTTGAATGCAAACCGCAACACCAGTGTGACCGTTGAAGGCAATTGCGACGAACGCGGCAGCCGTGAATACAACCTGGCTCTGGGCCAGCGCCGCGCCGACAGTATTCGTGATTTCCTGTCCTCCCGTGGCGTCAGCGCCAGCCGCATTGATACAGTATCATTCGGTGAGGAACGTGCTGCATGCAAGGGTAGTGGAGAGGCTTGCTGGGCGCAGAATCGTCGCGGTGACATTGTCACCCGCTAATCATAACAACGTGAAAACGATAAGGCGGCCACTGGTTCAACCGGTGGCCGTCATTTTCTTGTGTGCGCTGGCTTTAAGCGCCTGTGCTACCGATGACAAGAAAATAAGCCTGGAACAGGTTTGGGCGCAGGATAAACAGCAAATCAATGCTTCCATGACGCAACTGCGTGATCATCAGACGCAATCTGATTTGTCAATTCAGCAGCAAGAAACGGCATTTACCGATATGCAGAAACATCTCGATAAACTGGAAAAGCTAAATCAGACCCAACAAGCTCAAATCAACGCAATATCCAGCCGAATCGAACATTTGCACAGCAAAAAGCCAGTCAATGCTGCCAAACATATTGCGCCTGTAGCGAAAGTAACAATCAACCACGAGCCGAAACAACGCACCACGCCGGTGAAAGCATTACCGCCTGTGATGCCAGCCCCGGTTCCCGTCGCAGTTGCCAAGGTAGACAAAGCCGCCACAGCCGAGGCGGAAAAGAATGCCTATACTTCCTCCTATCTGGCGCTCAAGAGCGGGCGTTATGATGAAGCGGCCAATGGATTCAACAAACAGCTGGATTTGTATCCGGACGGTGAATATGCCGATCAGGCCTGGTACTGGCTGGGCGAAACCCGTTTGGCCCAAAATGGAAATGAAAGGGCGCTCAATGCCTTCAAATATGTAGCGGATCATTATCCGAACAGCGTCAAGCATGCCGCAGCACTACTCAAACTGGGGCAGATATCTGAAGCGCAGAAGCACGATAAGCAATCCGCTTTATACTACAAACGCCTGATTCGCGATCATGCCGATTCTTCTCTGGCAGAGCAGGCCCGTGAAGCGCTGGGCCGCATACAGACCAGTCCGGGCGCAACACCGGAGCCTTAACCATCGCTGCTTCCCGGCATCGTCTGCGTATCTATGAAATCTATGACAGCATCCAGGGTGAAAG
>CAZKME010000273.1:0-1633 GCA_964553725.1 uncultured Zetaproteobacteria bacterium | reverse complement strand
CCTTAATGATTTTCTGTTTTGATGCTTCATTTCCAATAACAGCAATCAATGCAGAAGTATCTATCGTGATATACATTCAAACTCCTGTGGAGTACATATGTACACATGATAGTAAGTTTGATTCAATTTGTACAGCTAACTATTTATTTACATATCCGCATAAACGGATATAATGTGCCCTGCATATTAAACATGGCTAGGACTATTCATAAATCGTCCAAACCAGATGAAAGCGGGGCGGTATCATGGCGGCAAATAGTAAATCAATGGGTGTGTTCGCCCGTTTCCTGACTCTGTGGGTGTTGTTATGCATGGTCACCGGCATTGTACTCGGTACTTTATTGCCAACGCCATTTCATGCCCTCGGCAGTATGGGGATCGCACATATTAATCTGCCGATTGCTGTCTTGGTCTGGGCGATGATTTTGCCGATGTTGCTCAAAATCGATTATGCATCACTGCACAGGGTATGGCATCAGCGCCGGGGTATTGGCGTCACTTTAGGCATCAACTGGCTGGTAAAACCATTTTCGATGGCTTTGCTGGGCTGGTTGTTTTTGCAATATTTCTTTGCGCCATATCTTGAGGCCGATAAAATACCGGAATACATGGCCGGGCTGATTTTGCTTGCCGCCGCCCCGTGTACGGCGATGGTATTTGTCTGGTCGCGGCTGGTGGACGGCCACCCGCAGTTCACCCTGAGCCAGGTTGCGCTCAACGATATCATCATGATTTTCGCCTTTGCCCCGATTGTCGGGTTGCTGCTTGGCGTCGCCTCTATCATCGTGCCATGGGATACGTTATTTCTTTCCGTGATGCTGTATATTGTTGTTCCGGTTATGTTGGCTTACACAGCCCGTAAGGTATTATTGGCAAAGGGCGTTCTGAACGATGTGCTGCATGTGATGGATCCCGTTTCCATGGCGGCGCTGTTGCTGACGGTCGTGCTACTTTTCGGTTTTCAGGGTAAACAGATTCTCACCCAGCCGCTGTTGATTCTCCTGTTATCCATCCCGATTATTTTGCAGGTTTATTTCAATTCCATGCTGGCCTACTGGCTGAACAGGAAACTTGGCGTGGCGCATTGCGTGGCCGGCCCTTCGGCTCTGATCGGAGCCTCGAACTTTTTTGAACTGGCCGTAGCCACCGCCATTGCCATGTTCGGGTTTGACTCCGGCGCTGCACTGGCCACAGTTGTCGGCGTACTGGTTGAAGTGCCGGTCATGTTATCGGTCGTGGCAATCGTGAATCGCAGCAAACCATGGTATGAAAGGGGTATGATATGAAACAGAAAATTCTATTTCTCTGCACCGGCAATGCGTGCCGCTCCCAGATGGCGGAAGGCTGGCTGAAACAGTTGGGCGGCGACCGTTTTGAAGTCTACTCGGCGGGTATCGTCGCGCATGGGAAAAATCCGCGCGCAATCGCTGTGATGCAACAGGCGGGCATCGATATCAGCGGCCAGAAATCCGAACAGTTAGAACCGTCATTGCTGGATCGTATTGATCTGCTGATCACCGTATGCGGCAATGCGGATCAATCCTGCCCGGTCGTGCCGACCAGTTGCGAAAAACAACACTGGCCGTTTGACGACCCCGCCAAAGCGACAGGAAGCGAAGAAGAAATCATGTCC
>CAZKME010000272.1:0-1646 GCA_964553725.1 uncultured Zetaproteobacteria bacterium | reverse complement strand
GGCCCGGCCTTAAACGTTCCGGATCGGTGAACAGCCAGTGTAACTTTTGCAGATTTTCCGGCGCGCCGATTTCTTCGATCAGAATGGTATGCGTTTCATAGACTGCATTGGTGAAATTGGTATGGATGATAATGTCGCGGCAGTCGGACACCACCAGCAGCGGCGGATTTTCCAGCGCCACGGCATAACGTTGCAACTGTTGATAGGCTTTGTTCAGATCCTTGCCGGGGCCTTTGTATTCCCAGCCGAAATGGCCGCGCTTCCAGACATCGGCCCAACCATCGCCGCCGCCGGTCTTTTTTGCGCCCTTCTCAAAACAGAACCATTCTCCGGCCTGATCGGCATCGGTCGGATTGGGCTCACCGAGCAGGGCGCATAAATCATTAAAATGCGATTGCGCAGCAGAGCGTTCTTTCAGCTCGGAGTGGCACCATTTGGCAATAAATTCCTGAGCATTAAAAGGCATCAAATCTTCCAGCGTTTCGCCTAATTCCGGGGACACAATACATGATCACCCATCTTTCCGCTTTGGCCCTGGCTTCTTTTTCCCAAGGACACTCTTTTTTGAACGTAGAATCGTATTTGTTCTGCGTATTCATGGCTTAAAGCCTTTTAGCGTTAACATCTTCAAAAATCGGTAGTGCTTTTCATTGCCGGATAGAAGGGGGAAGCCATGTTCAATAGCTGTTGCAGCAATCAGGGCATCAGCCATCAACATGTGATGACTCAATCGCCATTCCTCCATTAAAAACAGAGCACGATGGCTAATCACATCACTGACAGGCAGCACATCAAAACCAAGCTGCTCCAGAAAGCGGTGCAGTAGCACTTGTTCCTGCTTATTTCGCAAGCCCTGCACCAACTCCATCTGGGTGATGATTGAGATGGCAGGGTTTTCAATCTGATAGATGGCAGCGCGGGCGTTTTGATTGCCTCGCATGTGCCAGATAATCACATCCGTATCGACAAGGATGCGGTCACGCATTAAAACTGGCGACCTTGCCGCATGTCCCGAAGATGATCGTTTACATCCATGCTCTCAATATCAGACCAGATGCCGAAGAGGTCATCCTGTTCAGGTTTCACATGCGATTCAATCTGTGTGAGCCGTGCCACGGGTTTGCCCCGCATACTGATATCCAACGTTTGCCCACGAGATGCGCGATCCAGATATTCGCTTAAATGTTGCCGTAACTCTTTCGCATTAACCTGCATAAAAATCCTCTTATTTAACATGAAACAAACAACGCGGCCTGCATGGATATTTTTCACGCTGTGGTAATGCTTCTTACCACGGGGTGGAACAGATCCATGCACGTTAACTTTAAAGTTAAACTTTGCTTCAAAAGAAAAGCTGCGTCAAGGCTCCATGCCTTGGGCGCTCACAAGAATTGACCCGCTTCTGCTCATAGGAACTGACCCAGCCATCGCCGCCACCGGTCTTTTTCGCGCCTTTTTCAAAACAGAACCATTCCCCGGCCTGATCGGCATCGGTCGGCGTCTGCTCACCAAGAAGGGCGCACAGATCGTTAAAATGCGATTGGGATGCCGAGCGCTCTTTCAGCTCGGAATGTTGCCATTTGGCAATAAATTCCTGATGCGTCATCTTGCCCGGATTATTCATGAATAGTCCGGGCTTGATCTCT
>CAZKME010000271.1:0-1663 GCA_964553725.1 uncultured Zetaproteobacteria bacterium | reverse complement strand
GGGCCGGCGCAGCCTGGATTATCTGTGGTATGGCATCGGCGCTTTTTTACGCAGCCGACCGGAGTTTCGTTACCTGTTCGGGCCGGTTTCGATCAGCGATACCTATCCGCTGGCAGCCAAAGATATGCTGGTGTATTTTTATACTCTGTATTTCGGCGATAAACAGGGCAGGGCGCAGGCCGCCATGCCATATCGTTTAACCGAGGAAAAGCGACTGGAGTTATCCCTGCATTTTTGCGGCCATGATTACAAACGTGATTTTATGCATCTCAAGGGCAGCCTGAAACATATGGGGTGTTCAGTGCCGACTTTATACAAGCAATACACCGAAATCTGCCAGCCTGATGGCGTACATTTTCTCGATTTCAATATCGACCCGGATTTCGCCAACTGCGTGGACGGCCTTGTCGTGGTGGATTTGAGCCGCCTCCGGGACAAGACGCGCCAGCGTTATATAGATCACCATCCCGGTTGCTAAAAATATTTTGAGGCGTTTTGAGACAGTGCATGCGCAAACTGTTTATGCTCGACAATGCGCAGACGCTGGATGACCTGTGCATTCCGCCAGCCAGGGTGCTTGGCACATTCGTGCAATGCTGGATGGGGTTTCATGGGCGAGGTAATGGTCAATATGGCCGCCCGCTTGCTCCTGAATAAAAATGACTACATCTGTCAATAGTCAAAGAGTCAAGCCAGACACCTTCCGGCACCTTCCCTGAAACACCACTTTCTTTTGTGGCACATTAGTGCTACATTTCATTTGTGAGGTGATGACATGGCAAAAACAGCAATGGTGAGAGCGCGTATGGAACCCGAACTCAAGGTGCATGCGGAAAAAATTCTCGAAAGCATTGGCATCAAACCATCCGAGGCAATTAATATGTTTTACCATCAGGTAGAGAAAACAGGGGGCTTGCCTTTTTCAGTCAGTGATGGGGGTGCTGCCCGTGAGTTAAAAGAAGATATGCAGCGGCTGGAGGATTGTCGTGCCGGGCAATATATTGAGCACGAGGCAGTTGATGCATGGTTGCGCTCTATCGGTACGGATGATGAACTGCCATGCCCTGCAAAATAATCTGGCACCACGAAGCCATTCTGGATCAGCAGCGACTGTTTAAACATCTGAAATCAGTGAATCCTCTCGCCGCCCGTAAGGCGGCGGAACTGATTCACCATGGGGCGCAAAGTCTGCAGGCATGGCCTAATCGTTGTCGCCCGATGAATGATGGCAGCGGCAGGCGTGAACTGATGATTCAATTCGGCTCGGGTGCGTATGTATTGCGCTATGTGCTTGATGCGAATGTCATTACCATGTTGCGCGTCTGGCACTCAAAAGAGCTGCACGCTTAGAGAAGCGTCCCATTTAGCAAGCACGGGGTGGCCGGTTGGGTTGGAATAGGCAAAGGTACTGCGAACGCCTGCAAGAAAGCGGCTGCGGTAGTATGATAGCGCCAATGCCTTTCGCAGCTTTTTTGGATTGAAACTGTATTTGGAGAAGGTATTTGATAAGCGGGTAGATCTCGGCATTGAACACGCGATTAAACCCGCTGTGCGCGAAAATATGCTGAAATCCATTCTATATGTCTAACCGCGATATCAGGTTGTACCTTGATGAATATTCTTGAAACCAGGTTCCCGGATTATGAATGGCGGATGATCAAAG
>CAZKME010000270.1:0-1683 GCA_964553725.1 uncultured Zetaproteobacteria bacterium | reverse complement strand
AAATCCGCCAATACAATGCCTAAGACTTTGTGCCCAGCGGATGGCTTCGATTCACCAGATCATGCAAGCGCGCCCGCGACACATGCGTATAAATTTCGGTCGTGGTGACATTGGCGTGCCCCAGCAGCATTTGCACGGCGCGTAAATCCGCCCCGTGATTGAGCAGGTGGGTGGCAAAGGCGTGACGCAATGTATGCGGTGACGGCAATGGTGAAATATCAAGCGGTTTTGCATATTCTCTTAATCGCAGCCAGAAATTCTGACGGCTCATGACTTTGCCACTGCGACCGGGAAACAGAAATGGCGTAGCAGGGGTAGCTGGGCGCACACGCAACCAGTGTTGCAACCAGTCCGCCGCCTCCACGCCAAACGGCACCAGCCGTTCCTTGTTTCCCTTGCCGATGACGCGCACCAGCCCTGCCTCCATATCGACATGGGCCAGTTGCAAGCCGGTCAATTCGCTGATTCTGATCCCTGTGGCATAGAGCATTTCCAGCATGCAGCGGTCGCGGATGCCGGTTGTATGTGTTGTGTCGGGGGCTGCCAGTAGCGTTTCGACATCTTGTTCGCTCATCAATTTCGGCAGCGGACGGCTTTTGCGCAAGCGTGGCAAATGGCGGGCCGGATGATCGGTGCGTTTACCCTGATCCTGCAAATAGGTAAACCATGTCGAGAGGGCGCTGCGGCGGCGCTGAATGGTGCTTTTTTTCAAACCCTTGCGCCCCAGCGAGGCTAGATATTTCAATACGGCATCCTGATTCGCCTGCATCAGGCTGGTGTGCGCTGTTTGGAAAAAGGTATCGGCATGCAGCAGATCGGAACGATAGGCTTCCGTCGTCTTTGGCGACCAGCCGCGCAGCATGGCGAGCCGCTGCAACATGCCGGTGATGGTTTCCTCGTTGGTCTGCGAAGTCATGTGCATCGGCGCGGGCCAATTGCCGGGAAGGGTGCTGGCGAACGGAGTGTATGATGCAGGGGCGTTGTTTGTTTCATGGTTATGGAAATCTACGATATTTTCTACAGTTTGGGTATCGGTGCGGGTATCGGCGTGGATATTTGGGATATCAGGTTTTGAAATGTCTGATGAAATACAAGCTGGTTGCGTGAGGTCAGGCCGGCCAGGGTGATATGCATTGCATCGGTATCAGGGCGGATGACCAGCCACAGCTTTCTATGCGGCATATAAAGCATGATGCACAGGCCAAGGACAAGCAACGCACTGCCAAACCAGACCACGTTCATGCCGGGATCCTGCGCGACTTGCAGACCGGTATAATAGATGTGGTGATAATCATTTAGCATGGGTAGCACGGGCCATGGCAGTTGCGGCAATACCCGGGCTGCTTTCAATACGCGCATGGCGATTGCCTGAGCATGTTCAGGCGGATTGTCGCCGAAGACTTCCACCAGCGCAGCCTTGAAGGCGACAAGAGCGGCATCTTTTTGTTTTCGCTTTGCATCTGCCATGTGTCGCATGCGGTTTGTAAAAGCACGGAATAATTTCCATTCAAGCGGGTTGGTCAGATCCAGTCCGAGTCCGACCGCTTGATAATCAGCCTTGTCGCCCGTTGTTGAAAGCATAAAAAATGAACCCTGATTTTTACCGTCGATATCAATAAAGGGATTCATATAAGCTTTGATTTTTGCCGGTTGCAGGCCGGGGCCGCGTATCTCGTATTCCAC
>CAZKME010000269.1:0-1740 GCA_964553725.1 uncultured Zetaproteobacteria bacterium | reverse complement strand
TAACGGACGCGCCAGAAAAGTCTTGCGCTGATCACTCATTTCCCATGGCAAAAAAGGATTTAAATCATCTGGTGCCTTGCCTCTATTTTGGGCGCAAGCATTGAGAAAGTCCGTTAGCCAATGATGTTGATTGATGTTCCATTGCTTCAGTGTGTGAAACAGTGTGAACATCGTTGCCATTAAATCTCCACTCCATACGCTACCGGAGCCGTAATAATTATTGCGTCCGATGGCACCCTTGCGGGCGGCACGCTCGCTTATATTATTATCCATGTGGACTGCCGGATGATTGACAAAAACAGTCAAGCCATCCCAGTGGTTTTTCAGGCTTTTCAATACCGACTGTCGAGGTTTGGAAAGCTCACTATCTGCCAAATATTCATCACGCTGTTTCGCCATCTGTGCCAAGGCATTCTTCAATTGATCTTGCTGCGCCATGAACGCTTCGGATTGCTGCTCTAGCGTTTTTGTTTTATCCCAGCATTCGCAACGTTTGTTGTTGATGTGGTAAATGCTACCAATGCTTTCGACCCATGCGAACATCCACTCCTTTTCATCAGGATATGAACGAGCTGCCTTGATGAAATCACGCCGCACATGCGCCCAGCAAAAAGCCAAGATGAACACAGCCATATCTGCAGCCATTTTCTTGTAGGAGCTGAAACGATCACACATAAAAATAGCCTGCAGGATAGCAGCATCAAGATCGCTAAAATGTTCCTTTGGTATATCAGCACCCCGACCGGAGGCAAGGTGATAGTAGGTGACAGAATTAGAAATCACAATCCACAGCCACCAGCGGTGACCAGTCTTTCCATCAACATTCTCAAACACTGACCAGCGCGTTTCATCACCAAAAAACAAGGACTCCGTCATCTGTTTGGCATGAAAGGCTGCGTAAACAGACTTGAACATCGGCGCAATACGCTTCAGTCCATCTGCTATCGTTCCCGGAGAAATGGGTAAGCCCAGCTCTATTTGATATTTCTGTAGCAGACGATTGGTTGCGCGTGCATAGAGATATTTATCCAACAACACATCCGCCCACACGGAAACCCCCAGCTTGTTGCGCGAGAGCAAGCGCGGAGGCATAGGCGCTGTAATAATGCCGGGTGTATTCTTACATTTGCAGGCGGGACGATAGCGTTTACGCTTTAGCCTGCGGGTATATGCCGCCACTTCAATCTCGATGTAATCTGTATCCTCTGTGCCGGGAAACGGAAGAAAAGGTGAATGGCACTCAGGACAACATGCCTCATCGGCTGGGATATCGATTGTTTCTTCTCTGACCTGAAGATTTCCACGCGGCGTGCGACCATGCCCTTTACCACCGGCTTGCGCGCCTCTTGGTTTATCTGATTTGCGCCCTATGAATGCCTTATCGCTGCGCGGCGTTTTCTTCTCACTCTTCTTGCCGAATAGTCGCTGGTTTAAATCACGGTTTTTAGCCAAGGCTTCATTCAGCCTGTCGGCAAGCTCCTGTTCTCGTTCAATAGAGCGTGCATGTTGAGAACGCCAATAGTTGACCTGTGCTTTCAATTCAATGTATTCCCGCCTGGTGATCACCACAGTCTCAATATCAAAAGGACATGGGCTTTCAATAGGGACTGGTAATTGTGAAGGGGCTACAGAAACCGAAATCATGTGCGGTAATCTATATGACTTTATCGCTTGTGTCCCGCTTTTTAAAATAACTCCAGATTCCTGTCTGCCTGATGAATGGGCTAGACGAATGTTTAC
>CAZKME010000268.1:0-1745 GCA_964553725.1 uncultured Zetaproteobacteria bacterium | reverse complement strand
GGGCTGGTTCAATGCGCCGCTTCAGCAGGCGCTAATCGAGCCGCTGGTCAAACAGGCCGAACATGCCGGTGCAATCATTCACACCCGACATCGGGTACGTTCACTGCAAGACAATGGCAATCACATCATGATCGACGGCAATCGTTTTGATGCTTGTGTGATTGCATTGCCCGCCTATGCCCGAAACCGACTGCTGGGCAAGGATGGTGCATGTGAAACAGGCGCAATCACCAATGTTCATCTCTGGTATCAACATTTACCGCCACTGCCGGAGCCCTTGATCGGTGGTATTGGTACGCTGGGTCAGTGGTTTTTCGATGTTTCATTGCAAATGAGGCAAAGCAACCCGGCCCATCGCCATCTGTGCGCCGTCATCAGCGCAGCCGAAGACAGGCTGGATAATACTACGCTGGTGGAGCGGCTGAATCATGAAATTTCACGTATATCCGGGACAAGCTGCAGGCCATCACATACCCGCATCGTACATGAAAAACGAGCCACTGTGCTGGTGCGCCGGCATGATTGCCAAGCCGGAAACAGACGCATCATCGACGCATCGGAATCGCCCGAGCCGGGTGAGTTGCCGGCCACCATTGAATTTGCCGTGCAACGCGGCGAAAAAGCAGCCATGCAGATCAGAAAATTATAATAGCAGTGCACTTTATCCACTTGAAGCCACGCTAAAGTAACATCCGCGAAATACATGCCACTAACTTACTATAGTTATTTAGAAAAAATACATAAACTACTGTTTTTGTTTATTTTTTACAGCTGCATATTTATTAGGCATGTCACACGCGTGTCATGTATATGTAACAAATGCAGGCCATACAGGAGATTTGTCCACAAGGTTATCCACAAGCGCTGTGGATACCGTTGGAATGCATTGAAAACAAAGGGCTTGCAGCATTATCATCCGTTATTGCGCTATGGGAATCAGTTTCCTATGATTACCGGATGACAGATAAAGCGTTCCGCACACCCACCCTTTCAGACCGGATAATCGGAGAACTGGACAGGGCATTAAATAATATTTTTTGCAAGCAGGTCAGCTCACGTGATTATCCCGCCGCAAGCGCAGATGCCGGAGAAGATACACTCACCAGTGGACAAAAACGCATAGCGGCCAGTCTGATGCGCGTCAATCATGCCGGTGAAATGGCGGCTCAGGCTTTGTATCAGGGCCAGAGTCTGACAGCTCGTGATCCCGAGTTGGCTGATAAACTGAAACATGCCTCCATTGAGGAGTCGGATCATTTGAACTGGTGCCGCAATCGCCTGGAAGAACTCGGTGAACGCCCTTCCATCTTTGATCCGCTCTGGTATGCCGGATCATTTGCCATCGGCATGGCAGCCGGCATCGCCGGTGATCGCTGGAATCTCGGTTTTCTGGCCGAAACCGAACACCAGGTGGTTCGCCACCTGGACAGCCACCTGGAACGATTGCCTGAAAATGACGTACGCAGCCGCGCCATAGTCGGGCAAATGAAAATTGATGAACAGGGCCATGCAGAACTGGCTGAAGGTTTGGGTGCCGCCAAATTACCGCAAGCGGTCAAACAGATGATGAAACTCAGTTCAAAGGTCATGACCGGCCTGGCAGAAAAAATCTGAAACGTAGTGGACAACGCCTAATGAAAAAGGGCCAGACCGTTGATTGGTCTGACCCTTTGCTTTGTGGCTATTGCCAACATGATATGGTGCGCCCACCAGGACTCGAACCTGGGGCCCACGGATTAAAAGTC
>CAZKME010000267.1:0-1763 GCA_964553725.1 uncultured Zetaproteobacteria bacterium | reverse complement strand
CCATCCGGGCTGCCCGGCCTGAAACCCATCCATTTCTGCACAATTTCCGCATCTTTCAAACCCGGCGTGATGCGATATGTGGCATCCAGCAGTTGATCGACAACCGCATCTGTAGTGCCGGAACGAAATCCCACCCGTTCCATGCTGGCTCCGACGAGAATATGACCATCTACTCTGGGCACCATGTAGGCATCATCATGTTTGATAATATGGTTCACACGGCCCGGCGTATCCCTGAGCAATACAATCTGCCCTTTGACCGGTTCCACAGGCAGGGTCAAGCCGATCTGCCGGGCCAGTTCACCACTCCAGCTGCCAGCCGCCAACAGCACAGCATCGGCCCCGATTTCCTCGCCATTGGCCAGTGAAACCGAAGCAATCTTACCCTGTGAATTTTCTTGAATACCAACCACTTCGGCCTGTTCACAAATCGGAACGCGACATATTTCGAGTGCTTTTCTGACGGCGGCCAACAGACGGGGATTACGCACCTGCCCTACGTTTGGCCATAACAACGCGCCGCTCACCTGTTCGGACATGGTCGATTCATGCGCTTTGCATTGCTGTGCATCCAGTTCTTCCACCGCCCAGCCGAATCGCCTGGACCAGGCCAGCGCATCGTCGCGGTGATGAATACGGTCATCTTCAAAAAAGGGAATCAGCAAGCCGCTGCTCAGCCACTGCATCGACATGCCGGTCATCTCCAGCAGCATCTCGTTCAGGGTCGGGAATCTGGCCAGACTGTCATCGATCAAATGCGTAAAAGTATCCGGATACAGCCATGGATGAATCGGGCACAGAATGCCTGCCCCGGCCCATGATGATTCCTGCCCGGTATTTCCTTTTTCCAGTATTACGGGACTGGCACCAAGACGATGCAGATATAGCGCTGTCAAACAGCCAATCACCCCGCCGCCAATCACCACGACACGTTTCCCGTCACCCTGCTTCAATTCTGTCACAATCTACTCCCCTTATTTTTCACCATCCAAAGCAGTTACCGAGGATTCCTCGGACACTTTCCTTTTTTCACATCAACAACTCACGCCAGGCACACTCTCACAACGGATAACAGCATTGGTTTGATATGGTTGGACTTTAAATTTGAGTTTCATTCCTTGCTTCATACTCCCGACACCTTTCTTAAATTCTTTCTTAACTATCTAATTTCTATCTTAAATTTTTATATTTATTCTGCAAACACCCTGTTTCTTTCTGCATTCTTTCTGCAAACGCCTTGTTTCTTTCTGCATTCTTTCTGCGGATTATTCTTCGCCTTGCCTATCGAGTACCCACTCAGAGGCTGTACGTGAACCACTATTCCGTATGATGTCAGCACGCCTGAGCTTCGTCAGCAGGTTTGCTACCTTCTTTTTCTTTTGTTCTTCGTCCAATGCATCGCTAAGTTTATCCAGCAACAATTTATCCACTTCATTCCGTGATGCTTTGCCAAATTTATTCAGATAATCTGTAATCAGTTTGGCATAATAATCATCGTCTTGAGCTCTGGTACGAATGTAGTCAACTTTACTGGCGGTCACCTTAGCGACCGATGCCGAGACATGAAAGTTAGGCTTGCGCCCCTCAATAAGACCATCACGCCGAAGCCGTTTAATCATGGCATCTGTTAGCGGCAAGTGTTTCTGCACGCGATCCAGAGCGAGGATTTCATCCAGTGGCAAATCTGTTTTCTGAATAAGCATCCGACTGTATGCAGGATCAACCACGCCACCATGCACTGTCATCTTAACAGCATTGGCTTC
>CAZKME010000266.1:0-1763 GCA_964553725.1 uncultured Zetaproteobacteria bacterium | reverse complement strand
ATCAATATTATCAATTCGGGCATCTTCGACACCATGCTGCTGTAACCATGATACAGCGACTTTCTCAATGGCGTAAGGTAACAGCCACAATATCAGCCCTGTTGTGACAAGCGTGATAGTCAGCGCAAGTATAAACCTGCGCAAGCGTGGCTGAACCGGCAGGCTTATATCATTTTTTCCTTCTTCCACCGTCGCCATCAGTTGTCTTACAATACCTCGACTGCTTTAGCTGCAAGCCTTGAACGCTCACTGGCTTTCAGGGCGATATGACCGCCATGTTCCCAGCCGGCAAAAGCAGAAACCGCCTGAGTCAGACCATTGGTGTGGGCGGTCAGATAAGGCGTATCAATCTGGGCATTATTGCCAAGAATAATTAACTTGGAATCCTCACCCATGCGGGTGACCAGCGTTTTCATCTGGTGCGGTGTCAGATTCTGGGCCTCATCAAGAATCATCCAGGTTTTGGTAAAAGTGCGCCCGCGCGCATAGGAAAGCGCGGCAATCTCAATACGGTGCTGGCCTAGAATATCAGAAATATTCTGCGCTTCATCACCGAGAAGAATCGATAGATTATCGGTAATCGCGCCCATCCACGGCTCCAGCTTTTCACGCTCGGTGCCGGGCAAAAAGCCGATATCCTGCCCCATCGGCACAGTGGCGCGCGTGACCAGAATTTTTTCATACAAGCCCATATCCAGCGTCTGATGCAATCCTGCCGCCAGCGCCAATAATGTTTTACCCGAACCCGCCTTGCCCATCATGGCGACCAGATCCAGATCGGCATCCATGAGTAGATTCATGGCCATATTCTGTTCCAGATTGCGTGCCTGAATACCCCAGACCGCATGACGCCCGTTGCGGTAGGAAACGACATCCTGCAAATGCACCCGACGCGGCTCATCAATCGCGGTGCAACGCATAGCCACTTCGCGCTCGCCGGGCAGAATGACGAATGAATTCATATACGGCAGATCCATCTCATCCGGCCAGTTCACCACAAAGTGATTGCCGCGATCATGATCCGGCACCTCCATATCGGTGGCCATGGTTTCCCATGTGGCATGATCGAGCCGCACCTTGCCGCTAGGCAGTACCGATAAATCGCTGACCACGCGATCAGAACGATAATCTTCTGTTTTCAGGCCCAGCGCCCGCGCCTTGATACGCAGGTTAATATCCTTGGAAACCAGCACCACATGTCGATTCGGATGTTCCTGCTGCATGGACAGCGACACAGCGATAATGCGATTGTCGCCACTGCCATTGGCCAGCGAATCGGGTAAAATATCCAGCGAACGATGATTCAGCTCAAAAAAGAGCCTGCCGCCGCCGGGCAAGGGGCAACCTTTCGATAAATCATCGCAATCCACACTCAGTTCATCGAGTTGGCGTGATGCCTCACGCACATTGCGGGCCAGTTCATCGAAGCCTTTTTTGACTTTGTCCATCTCTTCCAATACCACAATCGGCAGGATCACATCATGCTCGTCAAAACGCTGCAATGAACTCGGATCATGAATAATAACATTGGTATCAAGGATATAAATTTTACGCTGCTGTTGGTCGTTCAATATATTTCTCCCATGGTCTGATATATTTATATGAAAACCGACACTGCATATGATGCCACAAGCCTCGGACTTGTCATGCCTTCAATAGGATTCAACGGAGCTTGACAGCCCGCTTTCTCTCGGCATTATTCGCCTCCTTCGCGGGTATAGCTCAGTTGGTAGAGCGCGACCTTGCCAAGGTCGAGGTCACCG
>CAZKME010000265.1:0-1764 GCA_964553725.1 uncultured Zetaproteobacteria bacterium | reverse complement strand
AAGCCGGATCATCTTCAAAATTCACCGAGGGGGTTTTAATCACCACGGTTTCACCACTTTCAATATCTTCGGCCAGATAGACCTGAATGGTGACGCTGGCATGTAATTCCTTAATAATCCGATAACCATCGAGAGTCATACCTGCATCCAGCGGCGGCGGGAAGGGGAGCTCGGTCAGTTGCCGATAATATTCATTTTCATCCTGATTGGGCAGTTGCTTAACACGGAGTATTTGGCAAGTCACATTATCATCACTGCCTGCGGCCAGAGCCGCTTCAACCACGGCTATGGCAGCACTTTCAAAATCATCCGATGCGTATGCCAGTTGGCGGATTGTCTCATCGCTCAAAAATTCGTGAATGCCATCGGTGCTGAGCACAAACAGGTCTCCGGCTTGGGTGGCGAGATTCGTATAATTCAGATGCACTTCATGTTCGCCGCCCATGGCGCGGGCCAGATAGGTTTTATGGCGATCTACAATCAGTCGGTGGTCTTTGGTTAAGCAGCGGATTTTTCCATTCCGGATGAGATACACACGCGAATCGCCGACATGGAATATATGCGCGGTTGTCGATTTCAGAATCAGCACAGCCAGCGTGGATGCCAGGCTCAATTCGGATGCATAGCGCCGCTGGCCCTGATTGTATAACCATGAATTGAGTGAATGGATAATGCGCTGACCCGAAGTTTTGACAGTCCACGACAGCGGTGTACTCAGATAATCGGAGATAAACCCCTGCACGCAATATTCGCTGGCTTCCTTGCCTGCTTCGCTGGAACCGACCCCGTCGGCAGTCACGGCCACAACCCCTTTATGCACCAGTTCCATATCATCAGGTATGCGGATGCCGCAGCAATCCTCATTTTGTGCCTTAATGCCCGCCCGCGAGCATTGCCCTGCTTTAACAATCAGTCTGTTGGTCATCATTCAACCCAAGATTTAGACGCAGATGAACGCAGATAAACGCAGATAGGATAAGCATCCATGTTTTGACTTTCCTCTGTGTTCCTCTGCGCAGAAATAAAGGGACAGTTTACTTATTTTATGCATTTTTTTCGGCCTGGTTTCTGTGGCCGTAGCGCTCGTCCGGCAATCTGTTCAATATTGTCCAGAAACGCTTCGTCGCCCAATGGGCGGCCTGTCCTCCCATGCATGCGAAACTCTTCTTTCGTTGATTCATCCAGATCACCATCCAGATAGTCTCGCCAGTCAGTTATTCGATCCAGCATCGGAGCCACATTCACAAGCCTGTCATCCTCTCCACTAAGGTGCGCTCTGGCGCTGCTCCACTGATAATTCTCAGCGGATTTCACCATATGAGCATGCACGGGATTCAGTTCAACATAACGAACCGCAGCAAGCAAATAATGTTCGTCCATGGCAAACGAATGAAAACGTTCCTGCCACAGATGGCCACGGCACTTTTCTCTAAAATTTATATATCGCGTGTACTGCCTGTGGGCATCGCCAAGAGAGCCGCGTAACCCATCTTCTGAAGACGGCACAAGAATCAGGTGAACATGGTTGCTCATCAGGCAGTATGCCCACACCTCAGTCCTCGCCTTTTTGCAGGATTTGGATATCAGGTCAAGATAGGTGTTGTAATCATCATCACACTGGAAGACCTCAAGGCGGCGAACTCCCCGTTGGATTACGTGGTGGGGAATGCCCGGTATCACTGTTCTAGCCATGCGCGCCATTGCCTGAATCTTATACCGCTAGACTAAAACTTCAATAAATAGGTAAACTGTCCCCTTATTCCC
>CAZKME010000264.1:0-1799 GCA_964553725.1 uncultured Zetaproteobacteria bacterium | reverse complement strand
CACATCCTTCACAACGAATTGTACCGCGCCATTGCCACGATAAGTATCTTTCTGCAATTCACCGACCACGGAAACCGTCAAGCCCGGTTCAATCGCATCACCCATGCCGTTGGCACCGAAAACAATGCCATCAAGCCAGTGACTGCCATCGGTGAGCTTCAGGCGCGTAACACCGCCTTTTAAATCACGGCGGTCGGCAATCTGAATATCTTTTATGAACCATAAACAGGCCGGGTTACCACGCCCTACCGGTTCAAAGCGGGCCAACCGTTCGGCCAGACCGATGTGCATACAGCCCAAACCCAATATGCCGTCAATCGGCTCCAACAAGTGATCATCTGCACCCGCTGCCTGATCACTAACGGCATGGGCAAACGATGCTTTGAATGCATCCCATTGCCCTGTTTTGATGGTGCCGCCACCGGCACCGGCATGGCCGCCGAAGCCTTCCAGATGCTCGCTGCACAGATTGAGTAAATTGCCGATATGAAATCCCGGTGTACCACGCAGGGACACGCGTACAGTGCCATCGGGCGTGACAAAACCAACGGCTGCCGGTTTACCATGTTTACGAGCCAAACGCCCTGCTGCCAACCCCACCACACCGGCATGCCAGCGTGTATCATACACCGCCAGTACATCCGCATCGCCCAAAGCCAGTTCAGCCTGTTTGAATACCTCGGTCTCCACCGTGCGTCGCTGTTTGTTCACTTCATCCAGCTCTCTGGCCAGTGCTATGGCTTCGTCGGCATTGTCAGTGGATAATAAACGCATGGCTGATTCGCCATGTCGCAAACGACCGGCGGCATTGATGCGTGGTGCCAGATAAAACCCGATTGTTTCAGCCGTGACTGATTTTTTGATTTTTGCCACCGTCAGCAATGCCTGCATGCCAAGCGAAGGTTTTGAATTTAAACGCTGTAAACCGTGGTGAACCAGAATCCGGTTGACGCCGACAATATCCATCACATCGGCAATCGTGGCGACGGCGACCCGATCCAGCAGTACCCGCAAATCGAAATCCGGGCGCGCATCGACTTCGGCCAGTTTCTTCCACACCGCCATCAACAGGAAGAAGGCCACACCGGTTCCGCATAATTTGCGCTCGGCAAAGCCGCAATTCGCACGCGCCGGATTAAGCAGTGCAAATGCATCGGGTAGCGTTTGTTCGGGTAAATGATGATCGCTGACAATTAGGTCAAAACCATGATCTCTCGCTTCTGCACAGGCGTCAAAACAGGTGGTGCCGGTATCCACGCTAAGCCCCAACTTCACGCCAGCTACCACGGCTGCACGCACTGGTTCCACGCCAATACCATGGCCGTCATCCGCGCGATGCGGTATCGAAAAAGACACATCCGCCCCGGCAGCCCGCAGGGCCTCAATCAGAATCGCCGTGCCGTTGACGCCGTCAGCATCGAAATCACCGAAAATATGGATTTTTTCGCCGTTTGAAATCGCAGCCGCTACCCGCACCGCCGCCTTCTCCATATCCATCATAGCAAACGGATCGGGCAAGTCGGCCAGACGCGGTGCAAAAAACGGGTCGGACTCTGTTAATCCTCTGGCCGCCAGCAAGCCATCCCATGCTGCCGCTGGATCATCGGCCAGCAATGGCCCGTTCAGCCACGCCAGCCTGCGCCCTTTCACTGTTTTCCCTTCAGGCAGCATAATCACCTCTTCCCTTGAATAAAAAAATGACGGATTCTATCATTTTGTTATTTAATCCCAAGATCCGATATTGACATTGGATGCAGGGTGTAATCACTTGGTTTGTATGGCGTTTCGAAAAATCATGC
>CAZKME010000263.1:0-1800 GCA_964553725.1 uncultured Zetaproteobacteria bacterium | reverse complement strand
CTGTTGCGAACAAACGTTCGGCGCGATCATCACAGCGATTCATGAATAATCCAGGCTAAATCCAATCCGGGGGTCATTATGGAAGTTTCGGAACTGCTTGCATTTACCGTAAAAAACAAGGCGTCTGATCTGCACCTCTCATCCGGTGAGCCGCCGATGATCCGCATTAACGGCGATATGACGCGCATTAAAATGCCGGATATCGACCACCGTGAAGTGCAAAACATGGTGTACGACATCATGAGCGATGCCCAGCGCAAAGTATTTGAAGAATTGCTGGAAATCGATTTCTCTTTCTCGCTCGGTGACATTGCCCGCTTTCGTGTTAATGTCTTTGAACAGCGGCGCGGCATTGGCGCTGTTTTCCGTGTGATTCCCAACGAAGTTCTATCGCTGGAGCAGTTAAACTGCCCCCAGATATTCCGCGACATCGCCATGATGGGGCGCGGCATCTGCCTGGTCACTGGCCCCACAGGCTCAGGTAAATCAACCACGCTGGCGGCTATGGTCGATTATCGAAATGAAAGTGAACGCGGCCATATCCTGACCATTGAAGACCCCATTGAATTCGTCCATCGTTCCAAAAACAGCCTGATTTCCCAGCGCGAACTGGGCCCGCACACGCACTCATTCGCCAACGCACTGCGCAGCGCCCTGCGCGAAGATCCTGATGTCATTCTGATCGGTGAACTGCGCGATCTGGAAACCATTCGCCTCGCCCTGACGGCAGCCGAAACGGGGCACATGGTGTTTGGCACCCTGCACACCTCCTCCGCGCCCAAAACCATCGACCGCATTATCGATGTATTTCCGGCGGCTGAAAAAGAGATGGTGCGCTCCATGTTATCCGAATCGATTCGCGCCATTATTTCGCAAACGCTGATTAAAACCGCCGATGAGCAAGGACGCGTGGCGGCGCATGAAATCATGCTGGGCTCGCCTGCCGTGCGTAATCTGATTCGTGAAAATAAAATTGCTCAAATGGTTTCGGTGATGCAGACATCGCAGCGTGACGGCATGCAAACACTGGATTCGCACCTGCAACAACTGGTCAAATCACGAAAAATAACGGCGCAGGCCGCCATGGAGAAAGCCGTCAACAAAAAACTCTTCGGCGGCGGCATGGCGTAGCATATCCCCGGCGGTGGTGAAGGGTGGTTCCATTCATCGAACACCAGTTCGAAAATACGCCGAAGTGGGGACATCAACTACAGGAATAGCACCATTGCCCGATAAATAGATACATCGAGTATTCAAATTGTAGTCAAGAAAGCTCCTCGGGCTCATTCTACCGGGCATACCGGCGTGGTATTTGCCTGACCCATATATGCACTGGAAAGCCGGATGAAATAAACGCATAGCCTTTTGGATAACTGTCTAATTCAAATGCGCGAAGCAAGATGCAACCCCTTTTTCCGATGCCGGAGCCTGTCATCTACTCTACCCTGATTCCAATGATGTTGCAGTCTGGCTGTTTGCAATGCATACTTACGTGCGTTAAAATACGTACCTGGAGGCATTGTATGAAAGCCAAAGTAGCGGAACGAGGACAGGTTACGATTCCCAAACGAATTCGAGAGCAACTGGGTATCCGAAAGGGAACCGTACTGGATTTTCGGGAGGAAAAAGGCCGCATCATTGCCATGAAAACTGAGGCATCAGACCCTGTTTCTGCCTGTTATGGTAGCTTGAGCCGTGGCCGACGCACCGATCAGTTAATGGATGAGCTGCGGGCGTAATGCTGACAGCCATAGATACGAATATATTAATTGATGTGTTGGAGGCTGATCCTGAGTTTGG
>CAZKME010000262.1:0-1835 GCA_964553725.1 uncultured Zetaproteobacteria bacterium | reverse complement strand
GCATTGTTTGACGATGAAAGTCGCTGGCAAAGTTATATTCATGATTCGCTCATTGAAACAACCATCGCACGGGACATTTTATTGATGACGCAGGTCAATAAGCCTGCATTACTGCGTCAGTTATTTTATCTGGGCTGCAATTATTCAGGGCAGATCCTGTCTTATCAAAAGCTGGTTGGGCAGATGCAGGATGCTGGCAACACAACCACCTTGGCGCATTATCTGGAGCTGCTTGCCGGAGCAGGTATGTTGGGCGGCCTTGCCAAATATGCCGGGCAAAAAGTGCGGCAGCGGGGTTCCAGCCCCAAGTTTCAGGTGATGAATATGGCGCTGATGTCTGCACTTGCGAATCAACCTTTTGAACAGGTGCGCAGCAATCCTGAACTATGGGGGCGATGGATCGAATCTGCGATTGGTGTCCACTTAATCAACAGCTCGATTGAGCATGGTTTTGAATTGTTTTATTGGCGTGAACGAAACCGTGAAGTGGATTTTGTAGTGCGCTACCAGGGGCGTTTACTGGCGATTGAAGTAAAGAGCCATAAACGGCAAACAGCATTACCTGGCATAGATGCATTTGTGAAAGCATTTCACCCGGATAAAGTGTTGCTGGTAGGCGGTGACGGGCTTGATGTCGAGATGTTTTTGTCTATGGATGCAAGGCAGTGGTTGCCGTAAAAGCTTGGGGTGCCCCATTGATATTGATGTTACCGCATGGGCTCATCCCATTCGTACAGCATGGTGTTCTTTGATAGACTTTTTCATGGTTACTCTCCTTCCAAAGTTTATTGAGGCTGATATCCTCAGACTATGCGTATTTTAATCGCTCCCGATGCCTTCAAGGGGTCGCTGACATCAGGAGAAGCTGCTGATGCGATGGCGTCAGGTATCCGTTTGGCCATGCCTGATGCTGAAATTATCACCATGCCATTGGCCGATGGCGGCGAGGGGACGCTGGATGTGTTGCATTCTCAATGTGGCGGGGATGTGCTAAACGGCATCCTCTATTTCAATGATCATGGCGTGCCAGGTAGTCTGATCGAGTCGGCCCGGTTGATTGGCTTGAACTTGCCGGATATGCAGGCTGATCCGTTTGAGCGGGGCAGTGCGAAACTGGGTTTGGCGCTATTGTCTGCACTGGATGCCGGGGTGCGGGATATTCGCATTGCGCTCGGCGGCAGCGCTACTGTTGATGGCGGTCTGGGTTTACTCGGCGCGCTTGGTTGCCGAGTGCTGAATCAGCGCGGTGAGGTTGTTTCAGCCGACCTGAACGGGATGATGCAGGTGGAACAGGTTGATACGGGCGGAATTGATCCGCGTTTAAAAGACACCCGAATGATTATTCTGTGTGATGTGCAAAATCCATTGTGCGGCAGTTATGGCGCTGTTTATATGTATGGCGCGCAGAAGGGCATTCAGGATAACAAATTGACGGCAGTTGAAGCTGCCATGCGGCGATGGGCTCGTGTCTGCGAACAGGCATTCGGGATATCGGTGATGCAACGAGCCGGCGCAGGCGCTGCGGGCGGTCTTGGTTTTGCCCTGCAATTGCCGGGTGCAGAGGTTGTTTCGGGTGCTGAATATGTCATGGCCGCCTGCGATTTTGATCGGGTGGTTCAAACAGTGGATTGGGTGGTCAGCGGCGAGGGTAAAAGCGATGCCCAGACATTGCAGGGTAAATTACCAATCATCGTTGCCGCCAAAGCCCATGCATACGGCGTGAAAACAGCACTGATTTCAGGCCTCGTGGAGTCGGTGGAAATAATGGAAAAAGAGTTTGATGCGGTTCATTGTGCCTGCCCATGCGGATTTTCCGTGCATCAGGCGATGGCCAA
>CAZKME010000261.1:0-1845 GCA_964553725.1 uncultured Zetaproteobacteria bacterium | reverse complement strand
CCGGAGCAATGAGTTTGTCGGTTGGAGACAGGGAAATCGTGCCATCGGCTGCCATATCCAATGCTTGCCCGAACAGGGGTAACATCCGTTCGGTATGATCACGGCTCGGTTTCGGTTCATTCACGGTTGTCACGCCCCGGGCATACAGGCCGGCCAGCAGTACACACGATTTCACCTGTGCGCTGGCAACTTTGGAGACATGGTCAATGGCCTGTAAGCGACCGCCTGAAATCGTTAGCGGTAACAAATCACCGCCATCGCCGCCTTCCACTGTTGCGCCCATCTTTCGCACCGGATCGACAACCCGTTTCATGGGACGTTTGCATAGTGATGCATCGCCGCTAATCGTTGATGTAAACGACTGGCCTGCCAGCACGCCGGTCATTAAACGCACGCAGGTGCCGGCATTGCCCGCATCCAGTACGCCATGCGGTTTTTTCAATCCGTGCAGGCCGACGCCGTGAATGCGCAATGATGTTTTTTCATCGTTCAGCCATTCGATACGCACACCCATATCGATAAACATTTGCGCCGTCGAAATATTATCCTGGCCAGGCAGAAAACCGTGAATTTCGGTGATGCCCTCAGCCAGCGATGCCAGCATGACAGCCCGGTGCGACATGGATTTATCGCCGGGAACGGTGATTTCCCCATTGAGCGGGCCAGCTGCCGGGCCTGCAATCAGCGTACCTCCGACATTCATAATTATTCATCTCCATGTTGTTTCAGCCAGCCGTCGCGCGCATCTTTGGCGGCCTTGAAATCATTGAGTAACTGCTCACCATCGCCAGCCTGCAAGGCCTGTTTCATATGATCCAGTTCATCTTGAAGCGCATCGAGTTGATGCATGAGCGCTTCCCGGTTACACAGTGAAATATCACGCCACATTTGCGGCGATGATGAAGCGATACGGGTAAAATCGCGAAAGCCACCGGCCGCAAACTCAAACGGTTCATGCTCATTATTGCCCTGTTTGCGCACCGCATTGACCAGCGCAAATGCAGCCAGATGCGGTAAATGACTGACTGCGGCCAGAAAATCATCATGCTCTGCCGGCGTCATGCAGATCACCCTGCTGCCAACGTGTTTCCACATGGCGCGAACTGCCTGCAACGCATTCGCATCAGTATCATCCTGTGGCGTTAGAATGCACAGGTGGTGCTCAAACAGTTCGGCAAAAGCAGCTCCGGCACCGGACTGTTCCGTGCCTGCGATCGGGTGGCCTGCAACAAAGCGGCAGCCAGCAGGCAAGTTTTTTTGCGCAGCAGCGATGGCTGATTGTTTGGTGCTGCCCGCATCGGTAACGATGGCGGTGGAGGGGAGGGTGTCGGCCATGGCGGTAAATACCGATTCATAGGCTGTCATTGGCACGGCCAACAACACAATATCTGCATCAGTAACTGCAGCAGCAATATCATGCGTCCAGTCATCCACAATACCGCGTTTTTTGGCCAGTTCGAGATTGTCGCGACTGCGCCCCACGCCGGTGACGCGTTCCACCCGACCCGCCTGTTTCAAGGCAAGCGCCAGCGACCCGCCAATCAGGCCGGTGCCAATTACCACAAGATGTTTAATCGGTTTCACAGTGAATCATCTCCTGAAAGTCGCAACCATGTCCAAAAAAGTTTTTTCGCATTCAACACCCGAGCAACTGTAAGGCGATAGTCTTTGTCGTCAATTATAATCCTAGAATCCTCAGTTGGCCGCTCCATTCTGAAGGTAACGTATTAAAACATATGTGTTACTCCGACTCATCGCTTAACCTAGCAGGTAAGCTGCGCTACGAGGCAACAGCACGCTTGCTGCGGCGCATGACTGCGTTGTAACTCCTTGGAATGGCGAGCC
>CAZKME010000260.1:0-1867 GCA_964553725.1 uncultured Zetaproteobacteria bacterium | reverse complement strand
CTGCGTGCGCCTCTTGTTCCGGCTGTTCTGTATCAGCGAATAAATCGTCAGCATAGAAGGGTTCGGTTTCTACACATGCATTGGCTTTTTCACGTTCAGTCTCGTCGGCCTGATCAAAATGATTCAGATCGAAATTCTTATCCGTATCGCCTGTCTTTTTGTCTGTCATAGGAATGCTCCTGTTGGCATAAGTCTAGCCAGCATGATTCATGAATTCCACAGTGCCCTTGATTGTTCCTTTGCCGGCGCAATCATCACAACGATTCATGCATAGTCCTGGTTAAGGCGTATGGGCTAACATATCACAGGCCTGCTTCATCCAGCCAGCCGCTGGAGGCATTGGCGATAGCGTCGGCGTAGGGGAGATACGGTTTGATATCGAGCACCGGCGTGCCATCAAGCATATCGTGGCCTTCGATATGCAATATTCTCCCCTCGATTTTTTTCAGTCGAACAGCAGATAGCCCAATGCTGTTGGGACGGTGGGGAGCCCGCGTGGCGAACAGGCCGCGCCGGATTTTCGGCCCGCGCGGCGGTGTTACGGTTGGATTCCAGCCCTTGTTCAGATGCATCCAGTAAATCACCCAAATGTGAGAAAATCCGTCCAGATCCTGCAATGCTTGATGAAAATTCAGCCCGGCATTGAGTTGGATTTCGGCTGGCTGCGCCTCACCCAGAACAGGCTGGCGCGGTGTTGCAAAACGTTCTCGATAACTGCTGTGCACCACCCCGATGGCCTGCATGTCCATATGCAGAGCGGCGCTATCGGCGTGGCTGAAATCGTTGGCGTATGTTTTTTCGGGTTTGCGTCTTTTGCTATCGTTGTTGGCCGAACGGCTCATGCAGTCTCGGTTTCCGGTTGCAGCAATACCAGTTTGTCGTTCTGGCAATCCACCACTGCTATTCCACCTTTCTGCAAATCGCCGAACAGGATCGCCTCAGCCAATGGTTTCTTGATATGCTCCTGAATCAGGCGCGCCATCGGGCGGGCACCCATGAGCGGATCATAACCGCGTGTGGCCAGCCATGTTTTGGCGGATGCGCTGACATCGAGTTCAACCTTTTTCTCTTCCAACTGCGTTTCCAGTTCCACCAGCATTTTATCAACCACATGCAGAATGGTTTGCTCGGACAACGGCGCGAAACCGATAATGGCATCGAGGCGATTGCGGAACTCCGGTGTAAAAATACGTTTCACGGCTTCTTCATCCGCGCCGTAGCGCGGTTGCGGATTAAAGCCGACGGTATTCTGTTGCATCTCGAAGGCACCTGCATTGCTGGTCATAATTAATACGATATGGCGGAAATCGGCTTTGCGCCCGTTGTTATCGGTCAACGTGCCATGATCCATAATCTGCAATAACAGATTAAACAAATCGGGGTGCGCCTTCTCGACTTCATCGAGCAACAGGATGGCATGCGGGTTTTTGGTGACCGCTTCAGTCAGCAATCCCCCCTGATCAAAGCCGACATAACCCGGAGGCGCGCCAATCAGGCGGGATACTGTATGCGATTCCATATATTCGGACATATCGAAGCGGAGCAATTCCACACCCATGATGCGGGCCATCTGCCGGGCTACTTCGGTTTTGCCGACGCCGGTCGGGCCGGTGAACAGGAACGATCCGATGGGTTTTTCAGGATGCGATAAACCGGCGCGGGACAGTTTGATGCTGGAGGCCAGCCGATCAATGGCCTTGTCCTGACCGAATACGCTCAATTTCAGATCGCGATCCAGATGGATTAATCGTTTCTTGTCGGAGGCATTGACCTGCTGATGCGGAATACGCGCCATCGTTGCAATCATGCTCTCAATATCATGCACATTGATCTGGCTGCGCCGTTTGTCTTCGGGTTTGACGCGCAT
>CAZKME010000259.1:0-1883 GCA_964553725.1 uncultured Zetaproteobacteria bacterium | reverse complement strand
AAGCTTTCCAAGAATTAAAAAATCAAGATGAATTTAAGAAAGTCATGAATGGCAAGTATTTTATTGAATGGGAGTGCGGAGCAGATTTATCAGCCGATACAATTGAAGCTCACTTAATAACCACATAACAAATAAGGATAGATGGCGCGTAGCCGCGATCTTATCCTGTGGTTGTACGAGCCCGGTCCGTATCGAATTGTCGGTTTAGTCAGCACAAGAGAGCACAAGAGGACTCGCTTCGCGCATTTTCATCCCCCACCTTGATCAGCCGACTCACCGTTGAGTGATGCAGGCTAGAGAAATCGGCTATCTCTTGCATGGTATATCCATGATCTCGATATGCTTCCCCTTTTGCAAGTGGCTCTTGTGAAGTCGGGTATGCTTACCATACCTTGTAAAATAAAACTATGTATTTATAATTGCATGGTATGAAAAGGGCATATACCGATCTTTTAGATGAACTGTTGGCGCTGTTTCCCTGCGTGGCTATTGTGGGTGTCCGCCAATGTGGAAAAACAACATTGTTGCAGAAGCTGCCTGAATCCTGGCGTATTTTTGATCTTGAACGGGTTGGCGACTTTCAGTTGGTATCGCGTGATCCTGATCTTTTTTTTCGATTACATGGTGATGCTATTGCACTGGATGAGGCGCAGTTATTACCTGCTATTTTTCCAGCCTTACGTGTGGCGATTGATGCGGATCGTAACCATTGCGGTCGTGTTGTTATCACGGGATCGAGTTCGCCTGAACTGATTTCCGCCATTTCCGAATCATTGGCCGGGCGCGTAGCGATCATTGAACTGGGGCCATTGAGTTCATCTGAATCATTTGCATATCCCGTGTCTGATTTCTATCATATGATTCAAAACAAAGATGCTATGCGGGCGTTGCTTGATTTGCCTAATCGCATTGCACTGAAAAGCCTGCACCAATACTGGTTTCGTGGCGGTTATCCCGAGCCGTGGGTCAAGAATAGTCCGCGCTTCAGTAAATTATGGATGCAAAACTATATTCAAACGTATATGAATCGGGATATTGTAACTTTATTCCCCACTCTGGATCACCAGAAATATCAATTGTTTCTACATATGCTGTCCAGTCTTTCCGGTCAGGTTATCAACTATGCACATGTAGCCAGAGCCTTGGGCGTATCCCAACCGACAGCAAAAAGTTATTTTCAGATTGCCCACGGCACATTTATCTGGAGACATATCCCGGCCTTTAGCAAAAAGGCTGAAAAACGCATCAGCAAACATCCCAAAGGCTATTTACGTGATAGCGGGCTACTGCATTTTATGTTGCATTTGAACAAGCTTGATGACCTGTTGCAACATCCTGGTATGGGTTTTTCATGGGAATCAATGGTGATCGAAACGGTCATGAGAAATTTCAATGCATTGGGAATCGATTGCACATGCTCACATTATCGCACCAGCGGCGGCGCAGAGGTGGATTTGATTCTGGAAGGTGAATTCGGATTATTGCCAATTGAGATTAAATATGGACAACATATTCCAGCCAGGCAGTTGCGCAGTCTGCGTGATTTTGTTGGCGAACAGGACTGTCGTTTTGGGCTTGTGGTCTGCAATATTGAGCGGGTAACGCAGATGGATGATCAGATTATTGCAGTGCCGTTCGGTTGTTTGTAACCCCATGGGGGAAAATAGCCGCGCATATTTTTAATGCCGGGTGAAATCTGAAAGAACTCCCAGTGGTTCCTGCTGCATACTCTGACGGGTGATGTTGCGATAAAACAAAAAATGCCGGGCGCGAAGGCCCGGCATTTTAATTGCTTACAAAACCAGCGATTTAATAATCGCGATTCTCACGCATGCGTACGCGGCGCAGGCGTTTCATCAAACGTTTGCGTGCAGCGGCTTCTT
>CAZKME010000258.1:0-1888 GCA_964553725.1 uncultured Zetaproteobacteria bacterium | reverse complement strand
TTCGATGTGCAGGGTTCGGGTAGGGAAGGCGAATTCGAGTTCGAGCGATTCCAGCAGTTCCATGATTTGTAAATTCACTTCCTGACGCACTTGCAGGTAGTCTTCCCACACTTTGCTGCTGGAGAAATAATACAGGAAGATGGATAATGAGGAATCTTCAAATTCATCGAATTTCACCAGTTTATATTTTTGATCCACGCCGGGATGGTCGCTCAGCAGTTTCTCAATACCTGCCAGCGCAGCCTTCATTTGTGCTGGCGTGGTATCGTAGGTCAGGCCGATGCGCATTTTGATGCGGCGCTCGGAGCGCTGGTCGATATTGTCGATCACCATATTGGCCAGTGTTGAGTTGGGTACATTGACCAGCGTACGGGCAAAGGTGCGGATACGGGTGGAACGAAAACCAACCTGTTCCACGACCCCTTCAAATTGTGATGTTTTGATCCAGTCGCCAACCATAAACGGGCGATCCACCAGAATCATCACTGAGCCGAAGATGTTGGAGATGGTATCCTTGGCCGCCATGGCCACGGCGATACCGCCGATGCCGAGCGAAGCGATCAGACCGGAAACCGAATAGCCCATATTCTGGGCGACCACCAGCACCGCAGTCAGGACAAGAAAAATTTTCAGCGTTTTGGCAATGAACGGCACCAGTTGATCATCCAGCGATGAATCGGTCAGTTTGGCGCGGGCGGTAAAATATACAGCCAGTCCTTCAAGTAGACGCCATAAAAACCAGACGCCGATGACAATGGAAACAATACGGCAAGCGCCGTCGACCAGGCTGATGAGAGGGAATGTTTCAGCAGGGGGGTTAAGTATATGCACCGAAATAAGCAGGCCGACGACGAAGATAAGTATGCCTGCCGGTCGTTCGGCGGCTTCAAGCAATACATTGTCGAGTTGCGTCTCGGTTCGGGATGTTATTTTTTGGGCGATGGCATGGAACAGACGTACGAGATAGCGCTGCGCGACAACCGTGGTGAATAGTGCCGCAACGGCCAGCAGCCAGTGTGCCAGCGTGATGTCCAGCAGTGTGGTTTCTATCATTTGCGCCCACAGGTTTTCCATTTGAGCCTCCAGCCATGCTTTGTCAGCGGGATTGTAGCTGCAAAGTGGAGCAGCGCCAGTATCTGCCATTGACGCTGAGGGCGCGCCTTTCTATGCTCGTCTTTGTCGATGTCAGGGTGAACGGTTAAAGGAGCTGGGGAATGGCTGAATCAGCATTGCAGAATTTAATAGAAAATCACGATGCGCTGGCCCGGCTGATCGGCCAGCGTGTTCGTTATATGAATGAAGAATATGAAGTGACTGATTTATTGCCGGAAGAAGGTTTGATGATTCTCTCTGCCGATGAAGGTTCGGATGTACAGGAAGATAGTTATGGACGTCCGCACCGGCTGGTTCCCAAACGCCAGAATCTGAAATTTCGCGATGCCGAAGGTTGCCCGAGCAGTATCTGGGATGAACTGGCCTTCCTCGATGGCCCACTACTGAAGTAAAATCATTTTTTTACCACAGAGTACGCAGAGTTACACAGAGTAAAAACAAAAATATCTATCAATAGTGCATGCAACTGATTGCACGCCAGTAAGAAACACTGGAATCATGGCATATTTATTATGATTTTGACTTTCCGCTGTGTAACTCTGCGTACTCTGTGGTGAGTCGGTTTTGACTATCGATTTTCAGCAAAGGAATTCACCATGAGCGTGTTTGAACAATTATTCACCCGCAAAATGCTGATTTGCATTTTTACCGGATTCGCATCCGGTTTACCGCTGTATCTGTTACTCAATCTGTTGCCAGCATGGCTTAGAAGTGAACAGGTGGATTTGACCACGATTGGCCTGTTTGCCCTGATTCAGTTCCCGTATACTTGGAA
>CAZKME010000257.1:0-1901 GCA_964553725.1 uncultured Zetaproteobacteria bacterium | reverse complement strand
GCCCACTTGCCGTCATCGCTTTCCCAAACACCATCAATTAACATACCCATAAGCTCTCCTTGTATTTTTTCTGTACCCTATCTCCACATCACCGCAGCAACGGCCCAGAAGGCGAGGTAGATAAACAGTATCGTAGCCACGCAGCGGAACAGAGTTGTCGATTCGGCTGTGCGCAGCAGCCATGCGCCGCCAGCTATCACAACCAACAATTCCAGCGGTGCAATAAACTGGCCGTAGTGGGCCGGATCCCAGTAAGAAATCGGGCTGGCAAAACGGAAATCGGACAGCGGCCAGAAATGACGGTGCGCATCGTCGTGATGTAATGGGAAATCGAATACCGAATGCAACACCATGCTGGCAAAGAACACTGAGAGCGTCTGCATGCGCGCACGCCAGGCCAATAACCATGCCAGCCCCAACAGCGGGAAGGAGTGGAACGCATCGAACAGATTCTGCCAACCGGCATCGTAATAGGTATCTCGCCAGATCACGCGTTCGCTCAAGCCCTGTAATTTGGCCCAAAAATAGAATATAAACATCGGCGCATCCGGCAACAGTGCGCCGGACATAATGGCAAACACATGTGTTTCGCGTATCGGTTTGCGAAACAGCAGCAGATTGACAATGGCGTGAGCTGCCGTGTTCATTGCCTCTCCGGAACCAAACAAGAAAATCTTGAACCACAGACGACTGCATGGATGCAGGAGGTAGAGCAACGCATGGAGCAGTTGCCGAGTACACAGAGAGCACAGAGAAGGTCAAAATCTTTATATTTTGTTTTTCTCTGCCTTTCCTCTGTGCTCTCTGTGGTGAAAATCTTTTGATCTTTTGACGTATCGTTTTCAGACGGTAAAAATGCTTGTGCGTTTTGCATTATACTTCACGGATAAGAGCCGAATAATCGGTATATCCACGTTCATCGCCGCCGTAGAAGGTGCTTTGATCCGCTTCATTCAAAGCCGCATCCTGTTTGAATCGCTCCGGCAAATCCGGATTGGCCAGATACGGGACGCCGTAAGCCACCAGATCGGCATCATGCTCTGCAATCACCGCATTGCCGCGCATTTTATCATAGCCGCCATTGGCGATATAAAGGCCGTTAAAATGTTGGCGAATTTCAGTCATATCGACGGCTATGTCTACATCGCCCGCCATTGTCACTTCAACGACATGCAGGTATGCAATACCGAGATTCGAGAGCATGTCCGCCACCTGATTAAACAAAGCCTGCGGATCAGAATCGTGAATATCGTTAAATGCATTGACCGGTGAAATGCGTACGCCGACCTTGTCCGCGCCAATTTCGGCGACAACGGATTCGCTCACACCCCTGAGCAAGCGGATACGGTTTTCAATCGAACCGCCATAGACGTCGTTGCGCTGATTGGTGCCATCACGCAAAAACTGATCCAGTAAATAGCCATTGGCCGAATGAATTTCGATACCGTCAAAACCGGCCTTGATGGCACAGGCGGCGGCATGGCGATACTGTTCGACGATAGCTGTGATTTCTGCTGCTTCCAGCGCCCGAGGTTCAACAAAATCTTTCAGCCCTTCGTATGTAAACGCCTGACCTGCCGCCTGAACTGCTGATGGCGCAACCGGTTTGTCGCCGCCGTGGTAATCCGGGTGCGAAATGCGGCCACAATGCCAGAGCTGGCAGAATATTCGACCGTCTGCGCTGTGGACTGCTTTGGTGATGGCTTGCCAGCCTTCGATCTGGGCATCCGTATGAATGCCGGGCGTGGCCGGATAGCCGATGCCCTGCTCCGATATCTGGGTGCCTTCGCTAATGATCAGCCCGGCGCTGGCACGCTGGCGGTAATATTCGGCCATCAGTTTGGTCGGGATTCCATCCGGGGCGCGATTGCGCGTCAACGGGGCCATCACCATGCGATTCG
>CAZKME010000256.1:0-1902 GCA_964553725.1 uncultured Zetaproteobacteria bacterium | reverse complement strand
CGATCTTTGCTACCCTGCTGCATAGCACCAATCGAACCCATGCCGCGATAGGCTTTATAAGTACGGCCCTGATAGAGGATTTTCGCGCCCGGCGCTTCTTCCGTACCGGCAAACATCGAGCCGAACATGCAGGTGGATGCGCCAGCAGCCATGGCTTTGGCAAAATCACCCGAGAACTTGATGCCGCCATCGGCAATCACTGGAACGCCGACATCACGACCGGCCTTCGAGCATTGCATCACGGCGGTGAGTTGTGGAACGCCAACGCCAGCCACAATGCGCGTGGTACAAATCGAGCCCGGCCCAATGCCTACTTTCACCGCATCAGCGCCAGCATCGGCCAAATCGCGCACCGCTTCTGCTGTGGCGATATTGCCGCCAACCACCTGTATCTTGTCACCGTACTGTTGTTTAATTTCTCTTACCTGATTGATCACAGCCTGCGAATGCCCGTGCGCCGTATCGACAATAATTGCATCGACGCCAGCCGCATACAATGCTTCAAAACGTTGCAACTCAGCATCACCGACGCCAATGGCGGCAGCAGCCAGCAATCGACCCAGATCATCGCGCACCGCATTCGGGAATGCTTTGGATTTTTCAATATCGCGCACGGTGATCATACCGACCAAAAGGCCATCATCATCTACCACAGGCAGTTTTTCGATTCGGTGTTTACGAAAGAGCTCCTTGCAGGCATCCAGTTCGATGCCGTGGTGAACCGTGACCAGTCGCTCTTTCGGGGTCATCATTTCGGACACTTTTTTGCCGGGGTCGCGGTCGAAACGAATGTCGCGATTGGTGACAATGCCGCACACCTTGCCATCGTTATCGAGTACCGGAAAACCGGAAAATCCATGTTCGGCGGCCAGTTCGGTCACCTCAGCCAGCGTTGTGTCCGGTGAAACGGTTAAGGGCTCCTGCACCACGCCTGCTTCATAACGTTTGACGCGCCGGACTTCAGCAGCCTGTTGTTCAGATGTGAGATTTTTGTGAATCACGCCGATGCCGCCTTCCTGAGCCAGCGCAATGGCGGTGCCGGATTCAGTGACCGTATCCATGGCAGCAGAGAGCACCGGAATATTGAGACGAATCGTTTTGGTCATTTGCGCCGAGGTATCAACCCCGCGCGGCATCACATTGCTGGCCTGCGGAACCAGCAGTACATCATCAAATGTCAGACCTTCTCCAAGCAGTTGATCATTCATGCAGCGTTTACCTCCAGCGTAGCGAATCGGTGAAGGCCGGGATGATAGCGAAACAGGCGGCTCCTAGAAAGCAGCTGTACGAACTCTGCAGGCTACATATCTTCGTCTGGAATGGTTTCCTCAGTCATGGGTTCCGATTGAGTTTGGATCTGGGAAGCGGCGCAGTGCGGGCAGTAGGCATAGTCCGGTGAAAGTGAGCGGCTACAGGACATACAGCGATTCATATGATTGACCATGCGTCCGACTTTGACGGAAATCACTGCTGTGACCATGGCAAACATGCAGATGCCTGACATAATCAGACCGGCGGCCAGCGTTTTGCCAATGGGTGTTTTCGGTACGAAATCACCATAACCCACCGTGCTCATGGTCACCAGCGACCACCATGTCCCCTCGAATGCATCTGAAAATGTTTGCGGTTCCAGAATATAGACTGCATTTCCCACCAGTACTGAAATAAGGCTAATGGTGCCAAGCACGCCCATCAATAATTTCACTGAGCCTTTCAGGGAAATAAACAGTACGCGCACCACAGGAAAAGAGATGGCCACCCTGATCACCCGCGCCAGCCGCAACAAGCGCACCAGCAGAAAAGAATCACCCACGATAAACAGAGGCAATATTGTTACCAGATCAATGATGCCGTAAAAGCTGCGCATGTACTGCCAACGATTGCGGGCGGCATAGACCCGGC
>CAZKME010000255.1:0-1941 GCA_964553725.1 uncultured Zetaproteobacteria bacterium | reverse complement strand
CTTGGCGTGAAACGGTTTTGATTTTAAGCTTGAAAGGCATGGCACGCAAAGGCGCAAAGACCGCAAAGGGTGAATCGAAGAAAGGTAAAAGATAACTATTCAGCACTATGACATAATCAGCGTTTATCCGCACCCATCTGCGGTTTGGTGTTCGATTTTTGGTTCGGGTTTGTCGGGCTATTTCTCAGTGATTAATTTTTCGAGTATTTTGGCATAAAAATGCTGACGCAGATTTAACCGGGCAGTCAGGAGAATCATCAGCACCATCACGGCATGGATACCCACTGCGAAGTTGGGTTGCGTGGTATACTGCCATGTGTAAAAAGCTGCCAGACTAAAAGCAACCGTGACACTGATGATAGACAGTGTCAGGAACAGTTTCTTGCGCCTGATCGCCTTACTGGAAAACTGTAGATCGGTATCACTTAGTCTCATAAGCCTGAACTGTACCTATCATTTCCGATAAAGTAAGGAGTTCATTGCTCCCCTTGTCGCATCCGGAGAATGAGCTCTGACGTTCCACCAGAATCTGCCTGGCCAGACTGCGACCACGGGCAAGACGATCCCGCACCGAGACGCCGCCTTTGTAGTTGGCTTCAAGGTGCAGGCCGGGATGGTTTTTTAGCTGCATTGCAATGGACTGCATACGGGCCTGATAGGCCCCGTGGTACAATGGCAATGCCTGCCTGTGCCGATCAATACGCACCATTTCCGGCGCGCCTTTCAAACCCAGCAGGGGGCGTAGCGTATGCAACATTTCGTTCATAATACAATCATCATCCCAGCTTTGAACCTGCGGCGCACGAGCGCCGCCCATGTAGGATGTCAGCAACACCTTGCCCTCGGGCGCTCTGTCCGGGAACAGGCTGCTCATCCACAAATTACCGGTCAGCGCATGCCCTTCAGCTCTGGGCGTGAGAAAGCCGGTGCCATCGAGCGGATGCGCCACATCGCCTCGATCCATGCCTGCATGCACAACCGTAATCGCAGCATAGTCGATACCACCCAGCAGTTCAGCCAGCTCTTTGTCCAGAGGTTTGACCAGCGCCGCCGCCGCCGGTGCAGGTGTTGAAACAATCACATGATGCGCACTCACAGAGCGATGCCCGTCAGCCGTTTTCGCCGCGACAGACCACCCGCCGTCCTGTTTTATCAGTGCTTCAACACGATAGCCCCTATATGTGTTTATGCCGGGCGTTCTGGCCAAAGATTCAACCAGAGTGCCAATACCGCCACGAAATGAAAAGGTGTCGGTCACACATGCCGTGCGCCGACGCAATATTCGGTTTATCAGGATGCCCGCAGCGATACTGCCGTAGCGTTTTTCCAATGCAGTCAAGCGCGGCAGAGCTGCGCTCGCACTGGTTTGATCCGGGTCGGCGGCCAGTGTGCCGGAGACAAAAGGCTCCATCGCCTTTTCCAATACCTCACGCCCAAACCGGCGGCAAACAAAATCACTGACCGATTCATCCTTGCTGCCAGAGGTCAGAATAAAAGGTTCAAATAACAGGCGCAGCTTGCAACGCGTGCTCCATATTGGCGAAGCCATCATGGCACCCAGGCGCATAGGCAACGCTTTGAGTTTCCCATGATGCAACAGATATCGACGCGCTTCGGCGATCGGCATACGCGATGTTTTTACATCTTCCAGACCCGTTTCGCGCACAAGATCAACCACCTCGGGGCGAAAATTCATCACCATGGCAGCAGCGCGCTCGGTCAGATAGCCATCGCATCTGGTACTCAGAATCTTGCCACCGGCACGCTTCTCCGCTTCCCACACTTGCACGGAAAGTCCTTCTCTGGCCAACCACCATGCGTTGGCCAGACCGGAAATACCGCCCCCGATCACCAATACATCGCAATCATACCCGCTCATGGATGATTCCCTCCGGCATTGCCTCTGATAAAACCGGGCATCTTCGGCCCGTTACCACCAAA
>CAZKME010000254.1:0-1968 GCA_964553725.1 uncultured Zetaproteobacteria bacterium | reverse complement strand
TGACCCATACCAAACAGGGAACGGCAATCATCTCCCGTTTTGTGCATGATATCTGTGGATGTGGCAGCACCTGGACAATGCCCGGATATATTGATGAAGCCGTGGCCCACATTCGTCAGCAGGTGGGTGAAGATGAAGTGATTCTGGGTTTATCTGGCGGCGTTGATTCTTCGGTAGCGGCGGCATTGCTGCAACGGGCCATTGGCGATCAACTCACCTGTATTTTTGTCGACAATGGATTATTACGCCTGAACGAAGCCGAACAGGTGATGCAGACCTTTGCCGAGAATCTTGGTGTCAAGGTCGATCACATTGATGCTTCCGAAACATTTCTGAGCGAACTGACCGGCGTTGCCGATCCGGAAGCCAAACGCAAAATCATCGGGCGCGAGTTTGTGCATGTCTTTCAGGCCGAAGCGGAAAAAATGCCCAATGCGCGCTGGCTGGCGCAGGGCACGATTTATCCCGATGTGATTGAATCGGCAGGCTCCAAAACCGGCAAGGCGCAAAGCATCAAGAGCCATCACAATGTTGGCGGGCTACCCGATACGCTGCATTTGAAGCTGCTCGAACCGCTGCGCGATTTATTCAAGGACGAAGTACGCGAGCTCGGCGTAGCACTCGGTTTGCCGCGTAAGATGGTTTATCGCCATCCGTTTCCGGGGCCGGGACTTGGCGTACGTATTCTCGGCGAAGTCAAAAAAGAATATGCTGACCTGCTGCGCCGCGCCGATGCGATTTTTATGGAAGAGCTGGTCGCATCCGGCTGGTATGACAAAACATCACAAGCATTTGTGGTTTTCCTGCCGGTCAAATCCGTTGGGGTCATGGGCGATGGCCGCACTTACGAATGGGTGGTGGCATTGCGCGCAGTGCAGACGCAGGATTTTATGACCGCACACTGGGCTGAGTTGCCGCATGCACTGTTGGCCAAAGTTTCCAATCGCATCATCAACGAAGTGCGCGGCATCAACCGGGTGGTTTATGATGTGTCCGGCAAACCGCCCGCTACCATCGAATGGGAATAAAAAATCGCAACAAAAAAAAGTTCTGCTAGAATCGCAGCTATTCTAAAAAACAACCGGAGGAAACAAATGCACATCAGGAAAATCATTATTGCAAGCGCATGTATCGCCATGCTGGCGGCCTGTTCACAGCAGGCTGAAGTCAAGCAGGCCAAAACCGAATTAAAATTGGATACTGACAATGCCAAACTCAGTTATGCCATTGGCATGGATATCGGCATGTCAGTGAAGTCCCTGAAGGCTGATATGGATCGGACTGCGTTGCTGGCAGCCATCAATGATCGTCTTGATGGTGTCACGCTAAAACTGAGCGAGGCGGATGCCAGCAAGGCAAAACAGGCATTTTTCAAACAGCAGGCTGAGAAACGCGCCACTGAAAAAAAAGTCGCCGGTGAAAAAAACAAGGCGGATGGCGTGAAGTTTCTGGCCGAAAATGGCAAAAAGAAGGGCGTAACTACAACCAAGAGCGGTTTGCAGTACGAAGTTGTCAAGCAGGGTGACGGGGCCAAGCCCAAAGCGACAGACAAAGTCACCGTCCATTATCGCGGCACGCTGATTGATGGCACCGAATTTGATTCTTCCTATAAACGCGGTCAGCCGGTGACGTTCCCGCTCAACGGGGTAATCAAGGGCTGGACCGAAGGCGTGCAATTAATGAACGTCGGTTCAAAATTCAAGTTTACCATCCCATCTGATCTGGCTTATGGCCCAAACGGCGCAGGCCCGAAAATCGGCCCCGACAGCGTACTGGTATTTGAGGTGGAATTGCTGAGTATCGGCGAGCCTAAAGCCGCGAAAGGCACAGCCGCCAAATAGTCAGAGACATCATTAAAAACCCTTCTCCTGTACGCCGGGAGAAGGGTTTTTATGTTCAAGGGGCAAATAATGCCTGGATCCTGCAAGTGATCGTGCGTGCAGAGTGTAAGATGTTGGTTTAGATGGT
>CAZKME010000253.1:0-2002 GCA_964553725.1 uncultured Zetaproteobacteria bacterium | reverse complement strand
GGCGGTGGCAGAAAGCCGCCGAGGCGGCATAAGAAATAGTCTCGGCTTATGCGGAATTCCTATGTAATGAAATCAACCGTAAATCGACTTATATTCCGTTTATGATGAACAGGGGAATAGCTGCATGCATGCAACACTACCATTACTGAAAGAGAGTGATTTTCCGGCCATTCACCGTGGTCGGCTGGAAACGTTACAGGTCAATCTTGGCTATTTGTGTAATCAGAGCTGTTTGCATTGTCATGTCAATGCAGGCCCGCGCCGCAAAGAGATTATGAGCAAAGAAACCGTGCAGACGGTGCTCGATTATATCACCAGCCAACAGATTAAAATACTCGATTTGACCGGCGGCGCACCGGAAATGAATCCACATTTCCGCTATCTGGTATCTCAGGCCCGTGCTATAGGCGTGCGGGTGATTGATCGCTGTAACCTGACTATTCTGGAAGAGGAAGGTTATGAAGATATGGCCGATTTTCTGGCTGAGAACCGGGTGGAGGTGGTGGCTTCCTTACCCTGTTATCTGAGTTCCAATGTCGATGCCCAGCGTGGCAAGGGCGTGTTTGATCTTAGTACCCGGGCGCTGCAACGGCTGAATAAACTGGGTTATGGCATTGAAGGCTCGGGATTGACGCTGACGCTGGTGTATAATCCGCAGGGGGCCGTATTGCCGCCTGCGCAGCAGGAGCTCGAAGCCACCTATAAACGCGAACTGCATCTGCGTTATGGCATTGCCTTTAACCAGTTGTTTACCATTACCAATATGCCCATTAAACGTTTTGGCAGCACGCTGATTTCGCGCGGTGAATTCGCCAGTTATATGCAGTTGCTCAAAGAAGCTTATAGCGAAGATAACCTGCCCGGCGTGATGTGCCGAAATCTGATCAGTATTGATTGGCAGGGTTTTGTGTATGACTGTGATTTCAATCAGATGTTGAATCTGCCGATGCAGGAAGTCGGTGGTAAACGCAGCCATTTGTCCGAACTGATGCAGGCCGATATCTCTGGAAGGCCGATCACCGTGATGGATCACTGTTATGGCTGCACGGCCGGGCAGGGTTCGAGTTGCGGCGGCGCGCTGGAGGATTAAATGGCCTTACATGAAGATGTTGCGGCCTTGCAGCAGAACATGGCAGTTCAGATTCCCGAGCCTGTGATGACGATGATGCAGGACGCTACAGCCGAGTTGGCCCGTTCCGGTTTGCTGGAACAGGCGGTGAACAATGGCGATGCGATGCCGGATTTTGCATTGCCCGAGCTGGGCGGTGGTCATGTTCATCTGGCTGAACTATTGCAGAAATCGCCTGTGGTGATCAGCTTTTATCGTGGTGGCTGGTGCCCGTACTGCAATCTGGAAATGCAGGCTTTGCAGGCCGCGCTGCCGGATATTGAGCAGGCTGGTGGCACACTGATTGCGATTGCGCCTGAATTGCCCGAGCAGGCAGGACAAACACGGGATAAAGGAAACCTGACATTTCCGCTATTGCATGACCGGGATAATGCACTGGCCAGACAATGCGGCTTGGTCTTTAGTTTGCCGGATATGTTGCGACCGGTTTATGAAGGTTTCGGTATTGATTTGCAGGAAAGTCAGGGCAATGATCATTTTGAATTGCCGGTACCTGCGACCTATATTGTAGGCCCCGATGGCGTGATTGTTTTCGCTTTTGTCGATGTGGATTATACGCAGCGCATGGAGCCGGACAGGATTGTAGAAATTCTTAAATCATTGAGCTAATTGCAAAACTCGTGAGCGGCGACCGGCTTCCCCACGCTGGCCCATTTTCGGGTTGGTTGTCGATCCATGGAACCACCATGCATCTCATTCCATCCCGAAAATGAACTCAACGTGGGATTGCCGCTCATCCACCCAGAGTTTTGCAATTAGCTCCATTGTAAAATCCAGAGGTGCGGTTCAAATTGTGTTGTTATTCAAGAGTTGCGTGAGAGCGTATTCCGGGAATACTTCGCGCAAATTATGATCTTATGGAGAATTCGATGA
>CAZKME010000252.1:0-2011 GCA_964553725.1 uncultured Zetaproteobacteria bacterium | reverse complement strand
TAGCCCGGGTTAGAAAGCTGAATAAACCATTGCCGGAACGAGGTAAGCGGTGAGCGAACTCCACATTTAGTACAATGGCAGGAATCGTCAAGGGTTTTCAAAATGAAGTAATTTGGCCTTCCATGTCAGGCCACATGCGAAACCGCCCAAGCCATCGGCGGCAATGATGCGGTGGCAGGGAATCAATACGGGAAGAGGGTTCGCTCCCAGCGCCTGCCCCATGGCGCGTGCCGATGTGCCCAGTTGTCTGGCGATTTCTCCGTAAGTACAAACGTCTCCGGCGGGGATGGACAACAGGGCCGGACGCAGTTTTGCCTGAAACGGGGTGGCCGGTTTGATAAGCGGCGGTAACGCCGGGCTGCGACCGTCAAACCAGTCTCGCAACCATTGTGAAACAGGATCATCCTGTTCAGCCTGTATATCATCATGCCCCTGCAACCAGACATGCAGGCATTCCTTTCCATTCCATGCATAGAAAATTTTACCGAGCGGTGAATGAAAACAATAAATCATGCAGTAAGCTTAACGCATGATTAGCATTGATGCATGGACTGGACGCTCTTTTTTTCCGCACTGATCTCATCGACCCTGTTTCCCGGCGGCTCAGAAGTGCTTTTGCTCTATCGCCTGGACGAAGGCGGCGAAGTCATGATGCTTGTATTGATTGCGACTGTGGGCAATGTGATCGGTAGCCTGATCACCTACGCCATGGGCCGGCTTGGCAATGCAGCCGCGCACAAACGATGGTTGCGCATTTCTGAGGCGCAGACAGCGCGGGCGGAATTGTGGTTTGCCAGACATGGACAACTGGCCCTTTTGCTGGCCTGGCTGCCGATTGTGGGCGACCCGATTTGCCTGGTGGCAGGATTGTTGCGATGCAGCATCATTACTTTTCTGATTCTGGTTGGTATCGGTAAACTGGCGCGCTACGCCGTGCTCGCATTACCCTTTATGTAGTCAGCACATGGTCAGTACATGTAATCAGGACACGGCCTGCAACCATAACGGCAGTGTAAACAGGGATAACACCGTAGTCAGCGTCACCGCTTCGGCGTACAGCGCCACATCGAGTTTGAAACGGTCGCAAATCACCAGCCCCAGCACCATGGTCGGCATAGCAGCTTCAATCACGCTTGGGGGTAGATATTTTGGTGGCATGCCAACACCAATACATGCGGCCCACGCAATCAGCGGCATCAAGACCAGTTGAATCGTCAATACCGGCAGCAACACAGGAATTCGCGATGCCCAGCCGGATTGCCAGCGCAGCGCCATGCCAACCGATAACAGCATCAGCGGCACCACCGCAGCAGCCAATGTCTCCAATGCTTCATCCAGCCATGCCGGCATGGATATGGCAAAGGCACTAAGCAGCAAACTGGCAATGGCAGCCCAAATCGGAGGTGTTTGAAATAAACTCATAAGCACATGTTTCTGTTCACCGGAATGGCCGTAATAGCGAGCCAAAATAATGCCGACAGTGAACAAAATAGGCGTACTGGCCAGCAGATCGAACTGGATCGCAATCACTTGCGCCCAATCGCCAAAGGTCTGGCTCAATACAGGCAGACCAAGATAAGAGAAATTACCAAAGGCCGAAGCCAGCAGCAGCGCACCGACCATTTTATTGCTGTTGCCGGGCAAAAAAGCCGCCACCAGTTTGCCATTCCCATATAACAGAAATGCCGCCAGTAGTGATAATAGAACGGTAAGGGCCGCCACCAGCGGCACGCGAATTGTGTTGAGATCAACGGGTGCTTGCCACAACACATGCAGCACCAGCGCCGGCAGAAAAATATGATAAACGCCCAGAGCCAGATGGGAACGGATGGATTCAGCAGATTTTCGACCCAGCAACAGACGCCAGCCAATGCCGGTCAGAATAATGGCGGCCATGCCGAGCAACACATTGAACATGGGCCGATACTACATGCCCGGGCTGATGACCACTATGGTTGAAAAATTCCGAAATCAAGACTTTAACGAGTAACTGTTATCGTGCTGAATAGTG
>CAZKME010000251.1:0-2016 GCA_964553725.1 uncultured Zetaproteobacteria bacterium | reverse complement strand
AGGTGTAATTATGAAGTATTTTACCCCCCCCCCCCCCCAAATGGGTGAACTCTGGTGCGCGAGTGTTTAAAAATTTCAACATAGGCGCGCGCCTTGGTCTCGGCTTCGGCGTTGTATTCGTGCTTTTCTGCGCGCTGACTATCTTCTCCATCAATCGTATGGATTATCTCGCTGACAATGCAAGCCAAATCCACAATCACCCGCTTACCGTAAGCAATGCAGTGCTGAGGATTAATGCATATGTAGCCAGAATACACCGCAGTATGAAGGATGTCGTCCTCGACAACAGCCTTGCCGGAATCGACAAAGATGCTCGACTGGTTGACGGGTTAGAAACGAAAATTTACGCGGACTTTGATCTCATCGACAAGTGGTTTCTCGGTGACAGAACGCTCTTTGTGTCGGCGTACGATGCATTTGTCTCATGGAAGCCAATCCGTGACGAGGTGATCAATCTGATGCGCGCCGGCGACAGAATCGCGGCAGTGGAAATCACCAGAGGCAAGGGTGCGCAGCATGTGATCAGCATTGAGCATAGCATGGATGAGATGATTGCTTTTGCCCAGGCTAAGGCCGATGAATTTGTAGCCAATGCCAAGGCGACGACAGATCAATCGGTGCATTTCATGTATCTGCTCCTTTTTTTCGTCGTGGTGGCGATGATAGTGTTTACGTCCTTCCTTACCCGAAGTATCACACGCCCGCTTGAAGCTCTGCGGGCTGCAACCATTAACATTGGCAAGGGCGAGCTGGATGCGCCACTGGACGTTGATGTGGGCGGAGAGTTGGGCGAGCTGGCCAGATCGATTCGTGAGATGGCCGATAATCTGAGCAAGGTTACCGCATCGCGAGATGAGCTGAATCAAGAGATTGTTGAGCGCAAGCTGGCGGAGGATAAACTCAGAAACAGCGAGGCAAGAATTAAGCTTTTGCTTGAATCCACGGCGGAAGGCATTTACGGCATTGATCTTGAGGGTGAGTGTACTTTCGCCAATCAGGCATGCCTGAACATGCTGGGATACAAGGGCATGGATGATCTGCTGGGCAAAAACATGCACAACCTGATCCATCATACGAGGCCGGATGGTTCGCCTTATCCCATGCATGCATGTCACATCTTTGAATCTTTTCAAAAAGGGGTGGGCGTGCATATAGATGATGAGGTGCTGTGGCGCCGTGACGGCACAAGCTTTGAAAGTGAATATTGGTCATATCCAATTTTTGAAGGCGAACAGGCTATCGGAGCAGTGGTGACATTTATGGACATCACCGAACGCAGGCTGGCTGACCAGCAGGTTCAGAAACTGTCTCAGTGTATCGAGCAAGCTGGCGAAGCTATCGTGCTTACAGACCGGCAAGGTATCATCGAATATGCCAATTCGGCTTTTACCATGCTCACGGGATACAGTGCTGAAGAGTCTATCGGCCAAACACCCCGAATACTCAAAAGCGGCAATCAGGATGCCGCCTTTTATAAGGCCATGTGGGAAACCATTACGAGTGGAAAAGTCTGGCGTGGCAAAATGATCGACAGAAAAAAGGATGGCAGCTTCTATCCATCCATGCTGACTATTTCACCGATTTATGCTGAACCGGGAAAGAGGACTCACTACTCCCATTTCGTTGGCATTCAGTCGGATATCACCGAAATTGAAAATTTGGAACAGCAGTTTCATCAGGCCCAGAAAATGGAATCCATCGGCACGCTGGTCGGCGGCATAGCGCATGATTTCAATAATATGCTGGCCGGTATGACCGGCAATCTCTATCTGGCCAAACAGCAGACAAAGAACATGCCCGATGTGCTGCAAAAACTGGCCAATATAGAACAGATTGCTTTTCGTGCTTCGAATATGATTGAGCAACTGCTTACTTTTGCCCGCAAGGATCGGGTCAGCATCAAGCCGGTTCCATTCACGGTTTTCATCAAGGAAACTTATAAACTGCTGCGCCCGTCGGTGCCTGAAAATATCGCCATGCATGTGGATGTTTGCTCTGAAATGCTACAGGTTCAGG
>CAZKME010000250.1:0-2031 GCA_964553725.1 uncultured Zetaproteobacteria bacterium | reverse complement strand
GAGTGTTTTTTCAATATGTCAGATGAATCAAGAGGTTGCGCTATGTATGTGCGAGTACTTGCAGGATCTAGGTTTTATATTAAACTGGCGAAAAAAGGAGATAACTATGCGTTGGTCGGAAGCATCGGACAGCACGAAATCGGCGTTTCACCGTAAAAAAATAACCGTCGTCGGGGCAGGCAATGTGGGCGCAACCGCCGCATTCCTTGCCGCCCAGAAGGAACTGGCCAATATCGTCATGATTGATGTGATGGACGGGGTTCCCCAGGGCAAGGCGCTGGATATGTTTGAATCCTCACCCATTCAGGGCTTTGATGCGCTGGTACACGGCACACAGGACTATGCCGACACAGCCGATTCCGATCTGGTGATTATTACGGCAGGCATCGCCAGAAAACCCGGCATGAGTCGTGATGATCTGCTGAATATCAATGTGAAAATTGTTGCGCAGGTGACTTCCAGCATCGTCAAATATTCCCCGAACTGCATTATTCTGGTAGTCACCAATCCGCTCGATGCGATGGTGTATACGGCATCGAAAGTATCCGGGTTTCCCAAGCAGCGGGTGATTGGCATGGCCGGCGTACTCGATTCAGCCCGCATGCGCGCCTTTATTGCGACAGAGATGCAGGTGTCGATTGAGAATGTATCGGCATGCGTACTCGGCGGTCATGGTGATACCATGGTGCCGGTACCGCGTTATTCAACAGTGGCGGGCATTCCAATTACAGAACTGATGGATGCAGAGCGGGTTGCATCGATTTGCGAACGAACGGCGCAAGGCGGTGCCGAGATTATCGAGTTATTGAAAACCGGATCTGCATTTTATGCACCCGGCGCTTCAGTGGTTCAAATGGCCGAGGCCATCATCAAGGATAAAAAACGCATCTTGCCATGCGCCGCTTATCTGGAAGGCGAGTATGGCGTGGACGGTTATTATATGGGCGTGCCGTGCAAGCTGGGTCGCGATGGTGTCGAAGCAATCATAGAAATGAATTTGACTGATGAAGAAGCGGCCGCCTTGCATCAGTCCATGCTGGCTGTGAAAGAACTGGTCAAAACGGTGGATGCATTCGGTCACTTTTGATTTGTATCGGGGCGGGAGAATTTAATAATGAATATTCATGAATATCAGGCCAAGGCTGTGATGGCATCATTCGGCGTGCCGGTTCCGCAGGGGCAGATGGCTTTGACTGTTGCAGAGGCGCTCGCTGCTGCCGAATCCCTCGGTGGCTCAGTATGGGTGGTCAAAGCGCAGATTCATGCCGGTGGTCGTGGCAAGGCTGGCGGGGTGCGGGTTTGTCAGTCGCCGGATGAAGTAAAAGCAGCGGCGGAGGATTTGCTGGGTTCGATTCTGATTACCAAACAGACGGGCGAGGCGGGTAAACGTGTGAATCGCTTGTATATCGAGCAGGGCATCGATATCGCGCATGAATTTTATTTGAGCCTGCTGGTGGATCGGGAACGCGAGTGCATTTCATTTGTGGTCAGTCCGGCTGGCGGCATGGATATCGAGCAGGTGGCGGCAGATTCACCGGATCAGATTATGACCATGCCGATTGCCGGGGATGCAGTCAGTCGGCAGGAAAGCGACACGATGGCGGATTTTCTCGGTTTATCGGATGCGCTGGAAACAGATTTCCATACTCTGGTCGGTAATTTGTACACCATGTTTCGTGAAAAAGACGGAGCCTTGCTGGAGTTGAATCCTCTGATCCTTACAACCGGGGATGAACTGGTGGCACTGGATGCCAAATTTGTAGTCGATGATAATGCCATCTATCGCCAGCCGGAGATTGCAGCGCTGCGTGATCTGGATGAAGAAGAGCCGCGTGAAATCGAAGCATCGGAATTCGGCCTGAATTATATTGCGCTGGACGGCAATATCGGCTGCATGGTCAATGGTGCCGGGCTGGCCATGGCGAGCATGGATATCATTCAGCTCAAGGGCGATAAACCGGCCAATTTCCTCGATGTCGGCGGCGGCGTCACGGTTGAAGCGGTGACGGAAGCATTTCACTTGTTGTTTGG
>CAZKME010000249.1:0-2033 GCA_964553725.1 uncultured Zetaproteobacteria bacterium | reverse complement strand
CCTGAACCTGTAGCATTTCAGAGCAAACATCCACATGCATGGCGATATTTTCAGGTACCGACGGACGCAGTAGTTTATAGGTTTCCTTGATAAAAACCGTGAATGGAATCGGTTTAATACTGACCCGATCCTTGCGGGCAAAGGTAAGCAATTGCTCAATCATGTTCGAAGCACGGAAAGCAATCTGTTCTACATTGGCCAGTTTTTGCAACACATCGGGCATGTCCCGGGTATGCTGCTTGGCCAGATAGAGATTGCCGGTCATACCGGCCAGCATATTATTAAAATCATGCGCTATGCCACCGACCAGCGTGCCGATGGCTTCCATTTTTTGAGCCTGATGAAACTGCTGCTCCAACACCTCAACATCGGTGAGGTCAGACTGTAGGCCGATAAAACCGGTGCAGCCGGGCACACCGCTATCAAATACCGGTGAAATAGTCAGCATGGCCGGATAGAAGCTGCCATCCTTTCTTCTGTCGATCACTTTGCCATGCCAGACTTTTCCGCTCGTAATAGTTTTCCACATGGCTGTATAAAAGGCGCCATCCTGATTGCCGCTTTTGAGTATTCTGGGCGTCTGGCCGATAGCCTCTTCAGCACTGTATCCCGTGAGCTGCGTAAAAGCCGGATTGGCATACTCGATGATACCCTGCTGGTCTGTGAGCACGATAGCTTCGCCAGCCTGCTCGATACACTGAGACAGTTTGTGCACCAGCGCCTCGGCCTTTTTACGCTCGGTGATATCCAGGAAAGATCCTTCGATCAATAATGGGTGATTATCGTCCCCCTTGATCAAGCGGGCATTTACCAGGACGATAACCTTTTCTCCATCCGCCTTTTTGGCATGAGCTGCGTAGTTCTTGATAAATCCGTGCGCCTTGATTTCTTTGGCGTAAGCTTTTCTATCCTCAGGATTCTGCCAAAAATCCGGCAATGCGATGCCCGTGTAATCCCTGTTCGGATCAAGGCCAAATATGTTCGTGAATGCAGCATTGTAATCCTGCAACTTTCCATCCAATGTTACTCTGTAGAAACCTTCCATCAGGTTCATGACCATGCCACGATATTTCTTCTCGCTTACCTGCAAATCGCGCTGAAAAAGTAAACTGCCCAATGCGACGCCAAGACGGCGACCAATCTCTTGGAACAGATTCTTCTCATCATCCGACCAGCCACGGTGATGCGAGCACTGATGCATGCCAAACAACCAGGGCTTGCCTGATTGCGGATAAACAGCCATGTGCATCTGGGACAGAATGGAAAAATGCGCGTCCGTTTCTTTTGGCGCAACCGCATCTTGAGAATCGAAAGTAATGACTTCGTTTGTTTTCAACGCCTGACGAAGGACTTTCGCTTTCTCGGAAAGCATGGGAATCTCTTCTCCGAGGGCAAACGCACCGGGATATTCAGGCCGTGTACGCTCCATAGGGACATACCACGATGCTGCATCCGGATCGCAAGGGCAGAGCAACCAAGCCCGATCAGTTCCGAACATATCAAGCGTGACCTGCAAGATATCCGACATCATCTGCTCGATATCAGTCGCCTGACGGATAATGCCATCTATTTGCTCTATATTTTCAAGAAAGCGCCGGTGGGCGGCGTTCTTCTCCTCGGCCCACTTACGCTCGGTGATATCACGTAAGATGGCAGTGAAACTCCAGCCACATTCAGTCTTGCTGGATGACAGGGACAACTCGATTGGAAATAGCAGGCCATCTTTGCCAAGAGCGCTCACCTCAACAATTTTACCGCTAATGAGGGCTTCGCCTGTGCTGATAAAACGATTAAAACCGGCACTGTGCTCATGCTGATCAGCGGAAGACATCAGCATGGTAAGCGGCTGGCCGACTGCCTCATCTGCACTGTAGCCAAACATGTTTTCGGCGGCTCTATTCCAAAGCGCAATCAGCCCTGTCTCATTGCTGCACACAATGGCATCAAGGCTGGCATGGAATAATTCCTTATAGGCCGGATTATGATTTGAATTCATCGTACGCTCAAACTAACCCGTAAAAAATGATAGTTTA
>CAZKME010000248.1:0-2053 GCA_964553725.1 uncultured Zetaproteobacteria bacterium | reverse complement strand
GGCAGTGGGAATCCCTGACCCGCAGCGCGGCGCAGGCGTACGATGCCGGTGAGCACCAGGCGGCCTTCGCATTGGAGAAGCGTGCAGCGCAATTATTGCGTGGCGAGTTTTTAGCCGGCGAACACGATATGATTTATAGCCAACATGGTATCTGGCAGCAGCGCTGCTCAAACTGGTTGGTAAAAACAGCGCATGGCTGGCATGAGCGATTCAGCAACTGCCATGATGAACAGATGCAGTTGCTTGATATCGGCCTGCACATTGACCCGTGCTCGGAAAAGCTCTGTATGCAGCGCATGCATGTGTTGCTGGATGAAGGCTATGCTACGGATGCTTTGCGCGCCTATTACGCATGGGTCGAATTGATCAGAACAACGTACAGCCTGCGCCCCTCGAAACAGGCGATGACGCTGGCTAACTCACTGATAAAGGCATAATCCTGCGCATGAACTGATCGAAAAGAGGAACCGTGAATGCCGTGTCGCCATAGTTTGGGCTGCGTGTCCAAGACTGAGTCGCTGCCATGGCAGCGACATTGGCAACGTTTCTATCACACAAATTCAAGCCAATTTGACGATGCAGGTAAGCATATATTTCCTTTGAATCCACACTGATGCGATCAATATCGCGAATAAAATCTATCTCAAGCAAGGTCATAGGGGCGATAAGCAGATCGGTGGCATGTTCAATCACCTCGCTGGCCGTTGGACTTATTTTCTTACCCGCTAAAGCATAAAGCCAAGCCAGCACCTGTGCATTAAAATTCGATGGTGGTGAGTTCCACGCCATCGTGATCGTGTTCAAATTCGGTCTGACGGCGTTGGTGGCGGGAATGTTCCCTGTGGTATGAAATACGATGAATATCATTCTGACCGCAATGAATATTTTTGCTGTCCCTGTCTCTATCGCCAGAAAAATCATCTCCGAAGCTTACCGAGCAAGCTTGAATCACATTCATGCTAACCCGCATCGTTGCTGAAGCACTTTGTGCCGATGCGATGGTGGGCAGACTGCCCATAATAAAGATCAGTAATAATATTTGAATGATCCGCATGATGTCACCTCGGTCGCGATACGAAGAAAAAACGATTTTAGATTTTATACCTATCGGATGAAATTTCAGTTACTTTAGAATGACGGGCAAGAGCGATGATGATCGGATTGCATTTCTTGAGCTTCAGGCTGCCTGATCCTGCCAAAACACGTCAAACTAGACGCCCTGTTCAGAGTAGGTGCCGAATACCATTAACAGGTAAACTGACCACTTATTCCCTTATTTCCGTCGAATTTAGCTGAAAATTTTCCAAAGCATTGCCATCGTGAAGGCAAGATTGAAAGCAAGCATCCATTGAATAAGATTTATACGACCATCCAATCGAATAAGATCGCCTTTGGTAGCCAGTTGCGTATCCAGAGCTTCACTCAGGGCTGATTTCTGCGCTTCGGCTAATGCTTCTGCTTGCTCTAAAGGAAAGCCACCAGCCTCAAGCCGTTTGGCATACTTTAATGTATCGAAAGTTACGCTACTCATTTCGAAATTATAACGAATAAGATGACAGGAAGCAAAATATCTTAATGCCTGAGCCAATTGCAAAACTCTGGGTGGATGATCGGCAATCCCACGTTGAGTCCATTTTCGGGAACCAAACGGTGCTGTCCCACCGTGCGATAGGGTTGCATGTTTGGTGTTTATTTGCATGGTGGTTCCATGGATCGGATTCCAGCTCGGTAGGGGCCAGCGTGGGTAAAACAAGAAAACAAGGGTCAAAGAAAACAAGGGTCAACGCTTTACTTTATAGTTTTTCAAGCCATCAGGAAGTTTATCATGGACTGTGTTCGACTGAATCTGAGATACTCTTGCCGGTGAAATACCCGCCAAATTCGCAACTTCCTTCAGGCTCATATTGCAAGCCCGGCGCAATAAGAATACGGCTGTACGATAGGCATCACGATGAACGCGCCTGTCCAGAACCTGCTCAGACTCCAGCGCATACTCCCTGGCCACATCTTCCAACACTTGCATAGAGGTTGGCCGGGCAGGGTGGCGTTGCGT
>CAZKME010000247.1:0-2078 GCA_964553725.1 uncultured Zetaproteobacteria bacterium | reverse complement strand
AGATCAAGCAGGAGCGCGATCAGATTTATGCCCGCAGTGATTTTAGTGAAGAAGATGGCATGCGTGCCGGTGATCTGGAAGGGCAGTTTGCCGAGCTCGACGGTTACAGCGCCGAAGCCGGTGCAGGCGAATTATTGTTGAGTATGGATATTCCGCTGGATTGTCATGATCGGCTGATGAAATCCATTGCGCCGGGGCAGAAGCTGCGCGTATTGCTGGCGCAGGCATTGTTTGGCAATCCCGATGTAATTCTGCTCGATGAACCGACCAATAATCTGGATATCAATGCCATTCGCTGGCTGGAAGATATCATCAATAACCGCGACTGCACCATGATTATTATTTCGCATGACCGCCACTTCCTCAACAGCGTCTGCACCCATATGGCCGATCTGGATTACGGCGAATTGCGCATCTATCCGGGCAATTATGATACATATATGACAGCCGCAACGGCGGTGCGCGATAAGCTGTTATCCGAGAATGCCAAAAAGAAGGGCCAGATTGCCGAGCTTCAGGCTTTTGTCAGCCGTTTTTCGGCCAATGCATCGAAATCCTCCCAGGCCACATCGCGGGCCAAACAAATCGACAAGATCAAGCTGGAGGAAGTGAAACCTTCCAGCCGGGTGAATCCGTTTATGCGTTTTACGCAGGATAAAAAGCTCTACCGCATTGCGTTGGAATTGAAGGGGCTGAGCAAGGGTTTTGATGACAAACCGTTGTTTGAAAATTTAGACCTGATGATTCCGGTTGGCGAACGGGTGGCCGTGATCGGCCCCAACGGCATCGGCAAGACCACGCTGCTGCGTTGTCTGGCCGGCGATCTGGAGGCCGATAGCGGCATCGTGAAATGGTCGGAGAATGTGAATCTGGGTTATTATGCCCAGGATCATTCGGCGGATTTTGCTGATGACGACAGCCTGTTTGACTGGATGGCGCAGTGGAAAAAAGAAGAACACGGCGAGCAGGAAATACGCGGCAATCTGGGCCGCATGTTGTTTTCCCGCAACGATATCGAAAAGACCGTGCAGAAACTCTCCGGCGGCGAGCAGGGGCGCATGCTGTTCGGCAAGTTTATGTTCCAGAATCCCAATGTGCTGTTGCTCGATGAGCCGACCAACCACATGGACATGGAATTCATCGAATCATTGAATACGGCGCTGGAGCATTATCCGGGCACGTTGATCTTTGTCAGCCATGATCGCGAATTTGTCTCCTCGCTGGCCACGCGCATTATTGAGCTCACACCCGATGGCATTGTCGATTATCATGGCAGCTATGAAGAATATCTGAGCAGTCTTTCATAGCTGGATGCCACCGAGTTGTTTATGGCCGATGTAATCCGGTTTGGTGGTGCTCCACACGCCTTCACCCCTTCTTCCCTGTTGCCGTCGCAGACAGTCAGAGCATTACAAATGCTATGCTGCTTGCGCGAACTCCGCTACATGGACATCAACATGAACGTCATCATAAGGACATACCACGCCACCCACTGAGGTTCGTTCAATCAGGCCAAGCTTGTGCAGTGCCGAAATATCATCAGATACGCGACGCACATCACGATCCAAACGGCGGGCGAGCTCCCTCACGCCTAACGTGCCGCCTCCACCTATAAGCGCTTGCAGTAGTCGCCATCGATTTCCGGTTAGCATTGAAAAGAACTCATCTGCGCGTTGAAAATTCAATGTCTCCCCCTGATAGCTTGTTGCATCTGTTGCGCTTCGCGCGGCATCTCTCAACCTGCCACGCCAGTCCGCATCAACTGTAATTGTCAGTATGCGTTTTTCCATTTTTCTGTCTCCTTGATGAAATCATCCACCAACTTTTCCAGACCGGTGAAAAAATAAGGACTTTCATTGTCATGCCTGTGGCAGTGATCACCTTTTCCTCGTTCATTATCAAATCCAATCACCCGTTCACCATCCACGATCAAAACAAGGCTGTATTTGAACAGATGTGTGCATGGTGATACGGGCCGAGGCACTCGCTATATTGCCATTTCAGCAATCCACCCTTCAGGGGAAATGTCTTTATGTTGACGAATTAGCTTGGCCTTCATGTTGTCAATTATGGCAACA
>CAZKME010000246.1:0-2082 GCA_964553725.1 uncultured Zetaproteobacteria bacterium | reverse complement strand
AACGATGTCTGATATCCATAGGAATGCCCTTTTCCTTCTTCAATGCAGCCAGCAATACCAGCAGCGATGTTGGCTGCGCATCAAAAACTGTTGTGCATTCAATACCTTCGACCCACGCTACCGGCTTAATAAACAAGCCGCTATTACATACCGCCATTGCATCGCAATCCTGCAACCATGCCACTGGACACGGTGATTCATGCAATAAACCCTGACCTATGAGAAAATCACGCACCCGACCCGGCAGCACACCAAGCTTATCCGGCGGCGTCCACCAACCCCCGTCACGATAGAGCAAAATATTGGCAGTCGCAGTCGCCAGCAACATCCCCCCCTGCTCAAACAATACATGCGCATCAGCAGCGCCGTTCAGCGCACGCAAAGTCTGGGCATAATCAGCCACGAACTTGGCGGGCTTTTTTTGTAATGGGAACGGCCATGTCGCCAAACGTAAAAACTGTGGCCCGGTACTGGCAACATAGGCCGCAGCCTGAATATAAACGACCGGTTTATCTGGCCTGTTGGTCAAACCCCATCGGGACTCGCCACCGGCAATCGTCAGTCGCACCAGCGTATCGTCACTCACACTGGCCGCCTGTCGCAAACAGGCGAATAACACTTCCTCATCCTGTCCCGCAGGCAACAGCAGACCGAATTCAGACAAACCCAGCGCCAGCCGCCGCCAATGACCGGGCCAGTCAAAAACATTGCCATCAATCACCCGGAAGGTCTCAAAACAGGCCTCGCCATAGGCAAGTCCCCGATCCATATACTCGACTGTGTGTATTTTCAAAACTCGAATCCCCGTTTCGTTCGTGGTAGAAGCCGTCCCATGAGCGATTTATACCTTGAGGCCATCGAACAAGCACGCGTCTATGACGTGGCGATTGAATCGCCATTGCAATTAGCGCCGAAACTTTCATCGCGGCTGCGTAATGAAGTATTGTTTAAACGCGAGGATTTGCAACCGGTATTCTCATTCAAACTGCGTGGTGCCTACAATAAAATCGCCCGGCTCAGCCAAGCCGAACGTGAACGCGGCGTCATCTGCGCCTCCGCTGGCAACCATGCTCAGGGCGTAGCGTTATCCAGTCACAAACTCGGCATTGCAGCCACGATTGTCATGCCACGCACCACGCCCGAGATTAAAGTTAAAGCCGTCGAACAACTGGGTGGGCAGGTCGTATTGTTCGGCGACAGTTATTCCGATGCCAGCGTACATGCAGCCGAACTGTGCGAGCAGAGCGGCAAAGTGTTCATTCATCCGTATGACGATCCGCTGGTGATTGCCGGTCAAGGCACCATCGCCGAAGAAATGCTACGCCAGACCCCGTCTGATCTGGATGCGGTATTTGTGCCCATCGGTGGTGGCGGCCTGATTGCGGGCATGGCGCTTTATCTGAAGAAACATTCTCCCAACACAAAAATTATCGGCGTGGAGCCGGTTGATTCAGCCGCCATGCATGATTCGATCCGATCTGGTGAACGTATCACCCTCGATCAGGTCGGTATTTTTGCTGACGGCGTCGCAGTCAAAAAAGTCGGTGAACTCACGTTTGATCTGGTTCAACGCTTTGTCGACGACATCATCCTGGTCGATACCGACGAACTCTGCGCCGCCATCAAGGATATTTACGAAGACAACCGCAGCATTGTCGAGCCTGCCGGTGCGCTCGGCGTTGCCGGTCTGAAAAAATATGTACTCGAAACCGGCGCACGCGGACAGGTGCTGGCCGCCATCAACAGCGGTGCCAATATGAATTTTGACCGCATGCGCCATGTCGCCGAACGCACCGAAATGGGTGAAGGCCGTGAGGCACTATTCGCCGTCACCATCCCGGAGCATCCAGGCTCATTTCTGGATTTTTGCCGCATCATCGGAGATCGCAACATCACCGAATTCAACTATCGCATGTCGAGCCGCTCTGAGGCGCATGTCTTTGCAGGCATCAGCATCGCAGAACCCGAAGAAGCAGCAGCGATTCAGCAAACGTTGGAAAACGCTGGCCTGCCGACAATCAACTTGCAGGATAACGAATTGGCCAAACTGCATATCCGCCACATGGTCGGCGGTCGCTGCCC
>CAZKME010000245.1:0-2172 GCA_964553725.1 uncultured Zetaproteobacteria bacterium | reverse complement strand
CTGAAGAAACCGTGTCTGCATAAATTCATCTGTCGGTGCCAAGCTTCGGTATTGTGGTAAATGTGCTGGTTGAACTGCTGTCAACGTTTTGTGAATTTCAAGTGCTTATGCAAAAAGAAAAACCAAAATAGACAGCTACCAACCTGCTGGAAGATCGGAAAGATGGCCCACAGTCACGATTTATGTGCGGAGATAATCCATACTTCACTGCAAGGGTTATAGAGAAATGAAACTTGAATTTTTCCGGATTATTTGCAGGAAACTGGAGTAGTAGTGGTGACTTTCCATGTATAAATTTGCTATAATCAGGGCATAGAAACAGAGTTAAAAGCTCAGGTTTAGGCAAAGGGGCTTGATCTGATATGTCCACGGCTGGGACATATGTGGCCAATGTGTCCAAATTCAGTGAATAATGAATATTATTGCTTGTTATTCATTATTCACGCTATCATGCTTGCGCCATGCAAACATCAGATAAAGAAATGATCGTTGCTGCGGCCATCAAGCGTTTTTCGTATTATGGTTATGGTAAAACCACCATGGCTGAAATTGCTGCTGATTGCGATATGAGCGTCGGTAATCTCTATCGTTTTTATAAAAACAAGGAAGACATTGCTGTTGAAGGCGCGAGAAGTTGTATGGTCGAGAAGGCCGAGGCTGGAGAACGGGCTGCAACGCAGGCAGATGCGGCCATGCAGGCATTGCGAGAGTATTGTCTGGCGCGGCTGCGGTTTTTACACCGCTTTGTATCGGAAACGCCGCACATGTATGAGCTGATGCAATTGATTGCCGTTAAACACAAAGATGTATTGCAGCATTTTGAGGATCGGGCCAGCGAGGCAATCAAAGGCATCATTGTTGCCGGAATCGATCACGGTGAATTTCGAGACTGCGATGCGGCATTGGTGGCTGCGGATATTTATAATGCCACCGCCAAATACAATATGCCGCTGTGCATGGATACGCCGCTTCCTCAGATGGAGACGGAACTGGATAGCCTGCTGGATCTGGTTTATGCAGGACTGAAAAACGGGGAGGGGACTTGACGCGTTTTCTGGAATTGGTGGTGGATTGGCCGAAACTGGTGATTGCACTGGTTGTCGGCCTGACCATGATGATTGCATCGCAGATGGCGCATCTGAAAATCGAGACTGATACAGCCGCCTTTATCCCGGCCGGAAACCAGGCCACCCTGAACAATGATCGCATGAAAGAAATTTTTGGTACGCCCGATCTGATCTGGATTGGCGTGGTGCGTGAGAAGGGGGGAATCTATCAAAGCGATACGCTGGCGATCATTCGTCAGTTGACCGAAAAAATTCGTTTATTGCCCGGGGTGATCGATCAGGATGTCGTATCCATCAGCACCGAGGATAACATTCGCGGCACAGCCGACGGCATGGAAGTCGAGCCGTTCATGGACAAGATTCCAGCCAATGCGGCAGCGATAAAATTACTGCGACAACAGATCCATGATTTCGATATGTATGACGGCTTTATTGTCGCCAAAGATGGTTCGGCTGCTGCCATTGTGGTGAAACTGGAGTCGGCAGGTTTACTGGCCAAGCGAGGGCTGGACAAGTTTAAAGTCTATGAGGCGGTAAAGCATACCGTGGATGAGCTGACAGCAGGCCGGGATGAACAGTTTTATGTGGCCGGAAAACCGGTGCTCGAAGCCACCCTCGGCATGTACATCGCCGAGGATTTGGGCCTGATGATGCCGTTGGTGTTTCTGACCCTGGCGATTCTGTTGTTTTTCACCTATCGCTCGCTGCGCGGGGTGGTGATTCCGCTGCTCGTGGTATCGTTCTCTGTGCTCGGTGCGATGGGTGTCATGGCTTTTTTCGGCGTGCCGGTGTACCCGACCACCACCATGGTGCCGGTGACGCTGATGGCCATTGGCGTTGCAGATGCGATTCATCTATTGGGAAAATATTACGAACTGGTATTGCTCAATCCTGAGCGGCAACGACGCGATCTGGTGCTTTCCACCATGCAGGAGATGTGGCGACCGGTGGTGCTGACTTCAGTGACCACAGCGATTGGTTTTTTATCATTTCTGAGCATGGGCATGGTGCCATTGCAGATGATGGGGCTGTTTGCGGCGGTGGGCATTATCTACGCCATGCTGGTATCGCTGACGCTGGTGCCGGCTATGTTGATGTTGATGAA
>CAZKME010000244.1:0-2219 GCA_964553725.1 uncultured Zetaproteobacteria bacterium | reverse complement strand
TTCCGATTCCTACCCGGATTCGCAAGTTCTGCGTGATTAAATCACCGCATAAATACAAAGATTCTCGTGAACAGTTCGAGATTCGTACGCATAAGCGTTTGCTGGACATTGAAAAACCGACTCCACAAACGGTGGACGCGCTGATGAAGCTCGACCTGCCGTCCGGCGTGGACGTCGAGATCAAGCTGTAAGCGGGAGATAATCATGAGTGTTGGACTAATCGCCCGTAAAGCGGGCATGACTCAGATTTTTACAGAAGATGGCGCTGCTATCGCTGTAACTGTACTGAATGTTGAGCCGTGCACAGTGATTGCACGCCGCAGCGCTGACAAAGACGGCTATGATGCTGTTCAGGTCGGTTTTGGCAAAGCCAAACGTGTGGTGTCACGCGCCATGCAGGGCCATTTTGCCAAGCAGGGTCAGGACGTGACGAACGGATTGAAAGAATTCCGCGTTGCCGCCGATGCCAAATTTGAACTGGGTCAGCAGTTGACTGCCAGCCTGTTTGAAGCCGGTCAGAAGATTGATGTATCCGGCACCTCCAAGGGTCGCGGTTTCGCCGGTGTCATGAAACGTTATGACTTCGCTGGCGGTCGTGCGACTCACGGTGCTGAAAAAGTGCATCGTCAGATGGGTTCTACCGGTCAGTGTCAGTGGCCGGGCCGCGTATTTCCGGGCAAGAAGATGCCGGGTCATTATGGCAATGAGCGCATTACCACCCAGAATCTGGAAGTGGTGCGTGTTGATGAAGAGCAGAATCGCATTCTGGTCAGAGGCGCTGTGCCCGGTTCGAAAAACGGACTGGTTGAGCTGCGTCCTGCTGTGAAGGGGGCGTAAGATGTCAACAATTGCTATTGTAGATCAGAGCAATAAAGAAGTGGGTACGCGCGATTTGAATCCGGCTGTATTCGGACTGGATTCCGATGATGGTTTTGTACACCGTGTGTATGCATCGCTGGCTTCGGCTCAGCGCGCCGGCACCTCGGCTGTGAAAACTGTGGCTCAGGTTTCCGGCGGCGGTAAAAAGCCATTCAAACAGAAAGGTACAGGCCGCGCCCGTCAGGGCACCACGCGTGCTGCGCAAATGCGTCATGGCGGCGTAGCACATGGCCCGAACGCCAATACCAGCTTTGTATCCCGTGTGAATAAAAAAGAACGTCGCCGTGCTTTATGCCTGGTACTGTCCGATTGTGTTCGCCAGGGCAAGGTGACCGTGGTGGATAAACTCGAACTGGCTGAAGTCAAAACCAAGAGTTTTGTTGAAGTGCAGGCCGCGCTGAATGCAAATACCGGCCTGTTTGTGCTGGCGGAGTCCAATAGCAATGTTGAGCTGTCCAGCCGTAATATTCCAAACACCAGCGTTGTTCTGGATGGCCAGATTAATATCCATAACCTGATTAAGAGCAAGCATGTGGTTCTGACAGCTGCGGCTGTGGATAATCTTGAGGAGCGTTTGTCATGAGTGCCGATAAAACATCAGCAAACATCAATCACTTTAATATTTTACGTCAGCCTGTGATTACTGAAAAAAGCTATGCCGGTACCGGCGCAGCCAACCAATATACCTTTCGTGTCGCGCGCACAGCAAGCAAAACGCAGGTCAAAGCGGCGATTGAAGCGATCTTTGAAGTGGATGTGGACAAGGTGCAAGTGATCAATATGCCGGGCAAGCCCAAGCGTCGCGGCGCTACCAGTGGAATCCGTTCCGGTTATCGAAAGGCAGTCGTGCGTCTGGTTGAAGGGCAAACACTTGATCTGGCGGAAGAGGTATAAACGATGGCTTTGAAAGCATTAAAACCAACAAGCAATGGCAATCGCGGCCGTGTCGGCGTGGTCTATGAAGGGCTGCACAAGGGCGCACCGGAAAAAAGCCTGACGGTTGGATTAACCAAATCCGGCGGTCGTAACAACAATGGACGCATCACATCCTTCCATCGCGGCGGCGGTCATAAGCGATTGTATCGCATGGTTGATTTCAAGCGTGACAATTTCGGTATCGAAGGTAAGGTTGCGCGCCTCGAATATGATCCCAACCGCACAGCACATCTGGCGCTGGTGGTTTATTCGAACGGCGACAAGCGTTATATCCTTGCGCCGCAGGGTTTGCGTCCGGGCGATATTGTCAGTTCCGGGCCTGATGCTGAAATTCGTCCGGGTTGCACATTGCCGCTGGCCAATATCCGTGTCGGTACGCAGTTGCACAATATCGAGATGAAACC
>CAZKME010000243.1:0-2239 GCA_964553725.1 uncultured Zetaproteobacteria bacterium | reverse complement strand
TAGCCTTTGGATTGCAGCAATTCGACCGCCTGTGCGGAGCGACCACCCAGCTTGCAATGCACCACCACAGGCCGGTCGGTTGGTACTTCAGCATAACGCTCGGCAATCTGACCCAATGGGATTTTATGCGTGCCCTCAATGGCGCAAATCGCAATCTCATGCGGCTCGCGCACATCCAGCACATACAAATCCGCATCGGCATCCATCATTGTCTTTAATTGCGCCGGGGTAATATCATATTCAGCCATTATTTCTTCCTCCTCTTGTATTTCAGTCGGCGGCAGGCCGCAGAATTGTTCGTATTCAACCACATCGCCAATGCTCGGATGATCGCCACAGGCCGGGCAAGATGGATCATGGCGCAATTTTACTTCGCGGAATGTCATGGCCATCGCGTCATACAACAATAGCCGACCGGAGAGCGTTGTACCCTGACCCAGTATGATTTTCACCGCTTCGGTAGCCTGAATCACGCCGATCACGCCCGGCAATACGCCCAGCACGCCGCCTTCCGCGCACGATGGCACCAGCCCCGGCGGTGGCGGTTCGGGATACAGACAGCGATAACATGGCCCCCGCTGATCTCCCTCAGCATAATTGAACACGGTGGCTTGCCCTTCAAACTGAAAAATCGAGGCGTAAATCAACGGCTTGTCTTCCAGTACGCAGGCATCATTGACCAGATAACGGGTGGGAAAATTGTCCGTGCCATCAACCACCAGATCATACTGGCTGATGATGTCGCGCACATTGTCGCGCCGGATACCATCGCCATGCAGATTCACGTTCAGGTGCGGATTGATGCCGATCAGTTTATCACGCGCACTCTCCACTTTGGGCCGCCCGATATCGGCAGTGGAATGAGCAATCTGGCGTTGTAGATTGGAATCATCGACGACATCGAAATCCACCAGTCCGATGGTTCCAACACCGGCAGCCGATAAATAAAGTGAAATCGGACTACCAAGGCCGCCGGTGCCAATACACAACACCTTGGCCAGTTTCAGCTTTTCCTGCCCCTCCAGTCCAACCTGTGGCAAAATAATATGGCGGTTAAAGCGGGCCAGCTCTGCTGCACTCAAAATGTCAGACATCCTCACTCCTACAATCTTTTTCACCACAGAGGACACAGAGAGCACAGAGGAAGAGCAGAGAAGAACAATCAAAGAATTCATTTGAAAGTATCTTGGCATTGCCTGATTTTGCTTTTCTCTGTGCTCTCTGTGTCCTCTGTGGTAAAGGTTGAATTATAAATATTCGTAAACCTGCCGGACGCCTTCGGGTTGACAGACCAGCAGGGTATCACAACCGGCCTTTAATGCAGCTTTGGCGGCTTCCGGCACGCTATCGCCAACCCCCTTCATGCATAAATCATCACTCCAGATGCGCCCGAAAAAGTTAATCCGTTCTCGCAGCACATGGCGCACCCAGAATGGCGAAACCGTCGCCACATCCTTGACCGTATCGGTATAAATCACATGCGCCGTCATCACATGTTTTAATCCTTCAGCAATCAATCGCGCAAAAGGCTCCGCCTCATCCAGAATCGTCGCCATCGGCGCATCCACTTCCGGCACGGCCACATGCGAATCGGCATTGGCACGTCCGTGACCGGGAAAATGTTTACCGACCGCCTCAATGCCCGCATCGTGCAAACCACGCATGCAGGCCATCGCCAACGCCGTCACCTGATTCACATTATCGCCAAAGGCACGTTGGCCGATGATACCATGCCCATCCGGGTGAAACAGATCCAGCACCGGCGCGCAATTGTGCGTAAACCCGAGTTCTTTCAACGCTTCGCCGGCACAGAAGCTATCCTGATATGCCGCCTGTATCGCCGTTCCCGAATTGCGGGCATACATCACGCCATATTCCGCCGCATGGCGGCGTGAATTAAACGGCGGCCACGGCATCCGGTTAACGCGACCGCCTTCTTCATCAATCGCCGCCCATGTGCCTTGCCCGGTGCAGGCCCGCACTTCAGTCAGCAAGGCTTTCACCTGCTCTGGACTGTCGGTATTGCGGGCAAATAAAATCACGCCCAGCGGCGGTTTCTCCTTGAGCCAGATGCGTTCCTGATCTGTCAGCGCCACTCCCTCCAGACCGATTATCAAATGTTTGTTCATTCGTGCTCCATTCGTACATCCAGTTTATCACGCAATGCATCACCCAGCAGATTGACCGCCATCACCAGCGAAAACAAGATCAATCCCGGCCAGATCACCAGCGCCGGAGA
>CAZKME010000242.1:0-2262 GCA_964553725.1 uncultured Zetaproteobacteria bacterium | reverse complement strand
AAGTCAGGGAATATGGATGGTTACCTGTAAGCCGTGCAACTGCGCCGAGCGGGATAATTCGAATTCTCCCTCATAGGCATGCACCATTTCATGCACGATAGACAAACCCAGCCCATGCCCGGGGCTGGCCTCATCGGTGCGCACCCCGCGTGCTATCACCTGTTCCATCTGTTGCCGCGACAATCCCGGCCCGTCATCCTCGATATTGATATCCAGCCCGCCGTCAGGGCATCGTCTGAGAGAACAGCGCACTGTGGATTGCCCCCATTTACAGGCATTTTCCATCAGGTTCCCCAAAATTTCGAGCATATCCTCGCGATCCGCGCCAATACTTTCGATGTCATCCAGCACCAGATCAACCGTGATATGGGGGAATACCCGCTCCAGCATACGCACCACATCTTCCAGATCACGTCGCACCCCTTTCCATTGCCCTCCCGGCATGGGGCCGGCTGTGCGCGCACGCACCAACTCCCTCTCAATCCGCGCATCAATCAAACGAAGTTGTGTATCCAGTTGCGTCCTGTCCTGGCCTGCTGCTTGTCGCTCGGCAATCTGGCGGGCGACGGCCAACGGTGTTTTAAGGCTATGCGCCAAATCGCCCAGAGCATGACGTGAACGTAGCAATCGTTTTCGCATCAAGCTAATCAGGCGATTCACCTCAGTGACAAGAGGCGTGATCTCTTCAGGCGTCGGCGCGCTCACCTGCTCCAGTTCACCGCTATCGACCTGACTTAATTGTTGGCGAACACGCTTGAGCGGCCTCAGGCTGACGTTGATCAACCAGCCCTGAAGCACCAGCAGAGCCAGCACCGCCGCTGCCGCAAAAAACAGAAAATGACGTTGAAATGCTGAGGTGGATGATTCTAGCAGTGAAATATCCTCTGCGATTCGAATGCTGACCGGCTGAGCATTGAATTGAACGATACGGGAGATCATCAGCAAACGCTGCTGCTTGGGGCCCTGTACATCTTTATTGACAGTCCCTTGCGTTGCCGCAGGCAATTGTTCATCCCACAGGGAACGGGAGCGAAACTGTCGCCCCGCAATATCAATCTGGAAATAATGACCGGAAAAAGGGCGTTTATAAATTGCCGGAATGGCAGCCTGGTTGAGCTGCGGCGCGGCGGGCAGTGACCACGTCAGGGCTGAAAGAATCTGCTCCTGATCATGTTGCAGGCGTGAAATCATATTGTTTTCACTTAACGACACCACTTCATGACTGATCATGAACGACTGGACGACAAAAAACAGAATCAGGCTGGCGGCAAGGCTAAGACTCAGCTGCTGCTTGAGCGAAGTCATGCAGCACTCCCGCCCAAACTATCGGGATCAAGGAAATATCCTTGCCCACGGCGCGTGCGAATCACATCGCGGTTCAGCTTTTTGCGCAAACGGCTGACATAGACCTCAATCACATTGCTCTCTTTTTCATCATTGAAATCATACACATGCTCAACCAGCTGGCTGGACGACATGACTTTGCCGGGGTGAAACATGAAATAACGTAACAGACGAAACTCAACACCGGTTAGTTCGATATCATGCCAGCGATCATGCTTCTGCCACTGCGCCATCTGCCGATCTTCATCGAGGCGCAAACATCCGATGCGCAGCTCCTTGCCGACCTGTCCTGATGCGCGCCTGAGCAAGGCCTGCAAGCGAACCGCCAGTTCCTCGATATGGAAAGGCTTGGTCAGATAATCATCGGCACCAGCGCGAAATCCTTCCACTTTCTCATGCCATGCACCGCGCGCTGTCAGAATCAGAACCGGCGTGGTGATTCCCTGCTGACGCCAGCGAGAAAGTATTTCCAGGCCCGGCAGATCCGGCAGACCGAGATCAAGAATAATCACATCATAGGGCTCGCTCTCCCCCATAAATGCGCCATCAACGCCCTGATGACTGCTATCGACAGCGTATCCCCGAAGCGCCAGTTCTGCGGCCAGTTCCTGACACAGGGATAATTCATCTTCAACCAGCAACAAACGCATCAATCCTGCTCCGGGGCGATGATGTTGCCGCTGCGTGCATCCACCTTGATGGTTCGAATCATGTGATCCGGGCCGAGCAATTCAATTTCGTAGAAAATAACACCTTTTTCATCTTCCAGTTCCACATCGAGCAGCGTGCCCGGATACCGGGGCTCGATCCTGGAGAGAATGTTCGACAGCGGCAAAATACTGTCCGTACTACGCAATTGGCGCACCCGATCCACGTCATCGGCAAACGCTGAACCCGAAGCGCCGATACACAACATCA
>CAZKME010000241.1:0-2291 GCA_964553725.1 uncultured Zetaproteobacteria bacterium | reverse complement strand
TTGCCGCCAAAGGCATCCATAAACTCGGTCGCATCCTGCAACAGGCCATTCATTTTCCAGTTTCCTGCAATCAAACGACGTTTATCAATGCTCATGCCAGACCTCCGGGATATTCCAATACGATGCCAACGGCTCGAAAAAGTTTGCGGATTCTAGGAATAATGCTTTATAAGGCAAGGACGAATCAGAAATGGTAGGCATAACTGGAATATAGGCTACGCTTGGCGCATGAGCGCACCCCTTCCCCGACATGCCAAGAAAGCGCTTGGCCAGCATTTTTTGCGCGACCACAACGCCATCCGCCGTATCGTCCAGGCTATCCCGGAAGCGGCGACAGCCATCGAAATCGGGCCGGGGCCGGGTGCAATTACCGAGGCATTATTAACGCGGGTCGGCAGCCTGGCTGTCATTGAAATGGATGATGAATTTGCCGCCCACTGGCAGAGCGTGGCCGAAAAAAATGCAACCCTGTCAGTGATTCACGGTGATGTGATGCAGGCGTTGGACGGGGCGGTGACTTCGGTGCGACCGGACTGGATCGTCGGCAATCTACCCTACAACCTGAGCGGCCCGCTGACGGCGATGCTGGCGGCATATTCACTTTCCGGCGGCATGGTGCTGATGTATCAGCGCGAAGTGGCCGAACGCATCGCGGCTGATTCCGGCAGCAAAACCTATGGCGGTTTATCGGTGCTGGTGCGCCATTTTTATGATGTGAAACGGCTGCTGAGCTTGCCGCCGGGCGCATTTTCACCACCGCCGAAAGTGCATTCGGCAGTGATTTTGCTGACGCCGCATGGCAAAACACCGGCCTGTGCCTATCAGTCGCTACAGAAAACCGTACGAAAAGGTTTCGCCCACCGGCGCAAAACCATAACCAATAATTTTCGGGGCTTGATCACTGCCGGGCAGTTTGAGGCCATCGGTATTGATCCACGCAAAAGGCCGGAGCAACTGGATTATGAGCATTGGGTCAGCATCACCAATCAGATGTTGGGTTCGAATGTGCAGGGTTAGCCGGGGTTCTGTAACCAGGCGTCCAGCTCGCCGCGATGATCGAGGGCATAGAGTTCATCGCAGCCGCCGACATGACGATTGTTGATAAAAATCTGGGGGATAGAGCGCGAGCCGGGTGCGCGCTGGCTCATTTCAGCCTGTCGTTTGACATCCTTACGAACATTATATTCGGAAAACTCCAGGCCTTTTTTCTTCAGCAGCGCCTTGGCGCGTATGCAATAAGGGCAGAAATCGCCGGAATAAATTTCAATGTTTGCCATGTGTGTTACCTATCCTTTCAGTGATGTGCGCGCCAGCGACAGTACGTGAACCGGCTTGCCCAGTTTCAGACTGGCGCGGGCGGCATAATGCAGTGTCGAACCGGTAGTCAGAATATCATCGACAATCCAGACGGCCTCAATCTGGCTGGCCAAACTCTGCCAGCGCGGTCGATAGTCGTCAGCAAGGGCGAAAGCCTTACGCAGGTTTTTGCGCCGCGCCAAGCCGGACAGCGCCGACTGTCTCGGTTGTTCGCCGATGCGGCGCAAAAACCGCCAATTCCAAACGCAGCCTGTATCGTCAGCCAGCCAACGGCATAGATTGGCGGCATGATGCTGGCCGCTTTTGCGCATACGGGTGAGTGGCATCGGCACCGGTAACAGCAGCGCATGCGCATCAAGCGCCTCCCGCAGACCGGGCATAGCCTGTTCAACCAGCCAGCGCACGGCGGCTTCGTGGCCCTGCAATTTCCAGCCCAAAATCGCTTCGCGCACCGGCCCGTGATATTGGTATAAACTGTATGTACGGGTTTGCGCCGGTGGTTTATTCAGGCAGTTACCGCATGGGCCGGGTGCCATGGCTGGCGGTAATTCGATGCCGCAACGCTGGCACACGGGACGCGGCCAGATGGCGATATCGGTTAGACATGCGGCGCAGCAGCCATTGCCCGAAGGCATCGGTGCATGGCAAAACAGGCAGGCGGGTGGAAACAGTAAATCACTGGCCCGGTTAACCAGTTTACCCGCTTTGGTTGACAGCGTGTTCATGCCATCCAGCATGCCGGACATGGGTAATACGCGCAACTGGTTTGCAGACATTCCGGAAAGTCGCCTCCGCCGTTTTCTCGCCTCTGAGCGCGACGGCGTGCGTATTGACGTGAACGGACGGCCTTTAATCAACTTCGCCAGCAATGATTATCTGGGGCTTTCATGCCATCCCGCTGTCTGCATGGCGGCGCAGGGTGCGAGTGCGACGGCGGTGGGCAGCGGCGCATCCCGTCTGGTGTCCGGTGACGA
>CAZKME010000240.1:0-2293 GCA_964553725.1 uncultured Zetaproteobacteria bacterium | reverse complement strand
TGTCATATCGGCCAAAAAATCAGCCGGAAAAAGCTTCTCCGTAACGGGATTCCCAGGCTTGCTGGCTACGAAATTCAATGCCCAGTTGTTTGAGCAAGCCATCGTGAATATCGTAAATCACACCGATCACATTGACCTGCTGCCCGCGTTTCCATGCCTCGCGCACAATCGTATTGCGGCAGATATTATGCACCTGCGCCTCAACATTGAGTTCCGCCAGACGATTGGCTCGCTCATTGCGTTCCAGATGATTTAATTCCTCGGCATAGCGATTATACACAAAGCGCACCTGATCCAGCCACAAATCAACCGGATTAACGCCGCTGTGCTCAAGCGCCGCACTCACGCCGCCGCAACCGTAATGGCCGCAGACCACGATATTGGGAACTTTCAATTCATCAATAGCATATTCGAGAACAGCCAGACAATTCAAATCATTGGTGGCAAAAATATTGGCTACATTGCGATGCACAAAAACCGAGCCCATAGGCAGGCCGATTAACTGATCCGGGCCTACCCGTGAGTCCGAACATCCGATCCACAGGATTTCAGGCTTTTGATCATACGCGATCGCCTTGAGATAACCCGGTTTCTCTTTTCTGATGCGTTCCGACCAGTTGCGATTGTATTCCAGCATTTGTTGGATAGAAGACATGCGCAAAGACTACCCTGAAAAACCAGCCATACCAACAACTTACTCGGCTTACTCGGCTAGCTGTGCCGGTGCACGGTGAATCACAGACCGACCCTGCTCTGTTTTCTTATGAAGTCTTTCTGGCTTCCCGTTCGCGCCGACCAGGGCGACGACCACGACCACTACGCGGTTTGCGCGGCGAATTCGGATTATGGCGACGATGTTCAGGCCTGCCGCGTTGCTGCTCAGGCTGCGCCTGCTGATCATCTTCAGGGCGTGGTTCAAAACCTGCGATAACGACGGATGGAATTGATTTTTTCATCAAACGCTCTATGCCACGCAGCAATTTATCTTCTTCACCACAAACCAGCGATAATGCCTCCCCCGTGCGTCCGGCCCGGCCAGTGCGGCCAATGCGGTGAATATAATCTTCAGCGACATGCGGCAGTTCAAAGTTGACCACATGCGGCAGTTGATCAATATCGAGCCCTCGCGCCGCAATATCGGTGGCGACCAGCACGCGAATACCGCTTTTCTTAAAGTCAGCCAATGCTTTGGTGCGCGCGCTCTGGCTCTTGTTGCCATGAATGGCGGCGGCATGGATGCCATCTGACTCCAGTTGTTTGGTAAGCCGGTTCGCACCATGCTTGGTTTTGGTGAACACCAATACCTGCCGCCAGTCTCCCTCGGAAATCAAATGGGATAACAATGCCCGCTTTTTCGATTTACTGACCGGATGCACCACCTGGGTAACCTGATGGGCAGCCTCGTTACGCGCCACTTCCACATACACCGGCGCATGCAAAAAACCGCTGGCCAATTGTTTAATCTCTTTAGAAAAAGTAGCCGAGAACAACAGGTTCTGACGCTGCCCTGGCAATAGTTTCAACACACGGCGAATATCATGAATAAAGCCCATATCAAGCATGCGATCAGCTTCATCGAGTACAAAAAATTCGACTTTCGATAAATCGACCTTGCGCTGATTGGCCAGATCCAGCAAACGGCCGGGCGTAGCCACCAGAATATCCACGCCGCGCCTTAATTTTTCAATCTGGGGATTGATGCCAACCCCGCCGAACACCACAGTGGAACGCAACGGCAGATACTTGCCGTAGGTGGCAATGCTTTCGCCAACCTGTGCAGCCAGTTCACGCGTCGGCGTCAGAACCAGCGCCCGCACCGGGTGTTGATGGCGCCGCTCGACATGGCTTTTCTGCATCAGTTGCAGCATCGGCAACGTAAAACCGGCGGTCTTGCCTGTGCCGGTCTGCGCGCCAGCCAGAACATCGTGACCTGCCAGCACCACCGGAATGGATTTTTCCTGTACCGGCGTCGGGGTGGTATAACCCTGATCGTTGACCGCACGAAGGAGTTCGGCTGATAAGCCGAGTTGATCGAATTTCATTTGTATAATTTCCATTGCGCCGAAACATGGCCTGTTTACACAAAGACTCACTGAGATGCCGGGCGCTGATTTTAGTTTCCGAATCGCCGGGCATCAGTGATTGCCCGGTCAGACGAAGGGAATGAATCCCCTTCAGGAGCCGCGCACCCTGCGCATTCTAGCATAAAGCGCAAGCTCTTGTGCTGAGAGTCTAGCTCGCATTATTCATGAATCGCCGTGATGATTGCGCCGGGCCTTTGTTCGCAACGGAT
>CAZKME010000239.1:0-2316 GCA_964553725.1 uncultured Zetaproteobacteria bacterium | reverse complement strand
GACGAGGATATCTTCCGCATGGTGCGTGATGGCATGCCGGGAACAGCCATGCCCAGCTGGAAGGAATTACTGACAGAGCAGGAAATGTGGGATGTGGTGCAATACGTCAAGGTATTCGCCGGTTATGAAGAAGAAAAGCCGGAAACTCAGATTGATTATGGTACGCAGATCAAAAGTTCGCCCGAGAGCATTGCCGCAGGCAAGAAATTGTTTGAAGACGGGGATCGCTGTGTTGCATGCCATGGCAAGTTGGGCAAAGGCAGCGGCCTCAAGGCGCTAAAAGGCGATTACAAGGAGCGTACCTGGCCACGCAATCTAACTAAACCATGGACATTCCGCGTCAGCAATGATCCGAAAGATATTTTCAGTCGTATTTCGACCGGTATTCCCGGCACACAGATGCCATCGTTTGCTGATCCCAAGAGCAAAAAGAAACTGAGCATTGAAGAGCGCTGGAACGTGGCCAACTATGTACACAGCCTGGCCAAGACCATAGAAGTGGTTGATCCTGAAAACACAGTGATCAAGGCAGAAGCGGCAGAGGGTGATTTGCCCGCTACAACGGATGATGAGCGCTGGGAACAGGCTGTGCCAAGTACATTTCTGCTGGTGCCTCAAATCATAGGCAAGCCACGGTTTTTCAAGCCATCCGATGATACGATTACGGTGCGGGCGATGTATAATGACAAGGCCGTTGCGCTGTTGCTGGAGTGGGATGACCGTACCAAGAGCATTCCGGGCGATGAGCTGGCGGAGAAAATTAGTGATGATCCATTAACGCAAGACGGCGTGGCTGTGCAATTGCCTGTAGTCATTCCGACGGAAATGGAAAAACCGTACTGGGGCATGGGCGATCCAACGCATCCGGTCAATATCTGGCAGTGGAAGAGCGGCACGACCAAGGCACCGGAGAGCATTGCTCTGATCAATGCCATGGGTTTTGCAAACATCGAAAAGCGTGATGCGGTTGCAGACGGCCTGAAAATTCAGTCATCGTATGATAATGGTACATGGCGTGTGTTGTTTACACGCCCGCTCACAACCGATGACGCCGAAAAGGATTTGCAGTTTGTCGAAGGACGGTTTATCCCTGTTGCATTTGCGGCGTGGGATGGCAGTAACAGTGAATCCGGCTCAAAACATACCATGACAACCTGGTACTGGATGTTGCTGAAACCGGCACCAAGTTCGATGCCGCTGGTGGTTGCACTGCTGGTCATGGGTGTGTTGTTGGGCGGCTTGATGTGGTGGGCTCGTAGCGCTGCCGGAAAGGATGCGGAAGATGCATAGCCCTGGTCTGGAATCGATGCCGGAAACCGAGCAGGTTCAATACTGCGGGCGTGGTATAAAGACCCGGTTGATTGGCGTGGCGCTGATTGCATTGGGCGTGCTGGACAGCCTGTTGACCTTGCGTGGCGGCTTTCCCGCAGAACAATATCTGATCGTCATCGCGTTGGGTTTTGCGTTGTTCGCTATCGGCTCGGTACGCAGCAGGCGAGACAGTCTGAGGAGAATGAATCATGGCTAAGATTCTAATTGTGGATGATGAAGCACCCGTTCGTAAAGCTATTCGGCTCCAGCTCAAAGGCACCGGCATGGAGATTATCGAGGCGGAAGATGGCGAGCAGGGCATCAAACTGCTGGATTCAGAGAATGCACTGGATGTGAATGTGATCATCTGCGATGTGCGGATGCCCAAAATCAATGGTGTTGAAGCAGTCGCCTATTTTCGCCGCGAATATCCGGCCATTCCTGTTGTTGTATTAACCGGCTTTCCGGATGCAAAACTGGCGACAGCGTTTATGAAAGAAGGCGCTTTTGATTATCTGGTCAAGCCGGTGGAGAAGGAAGCGTTGATCGAGGTGATCACCAAAGCCGCCAGCCAGCGCAATGTCTCCGGTGGCTCCGATATGATGGCCTGATCTGAAGGTGTAAATTCTGTTCAACCGGGAGGGCGCTTAGGGCGCTCTCTTTTTTTGGATAAAACTGAAAAACCTGAACCGCGAATACACGCGAATCCACACGAATAAAAACCTAACAAAAAGCAGAGTGACAACGGAATCACATCGCAAAAAGAATCCAGAAGGTGCGACTTTAGTCGCGCAAATACCACAGCAGTGCGCAGCTAACACCCCAGCGCGCCCTCTCTGTCGCAAGCAGCATTCACCTTGAGCCGCACCTCCAGTGTATGCAGAGCAACAGTTATGGTTCTGGTCTGTTTTTAATATTAGCGTTTATTCGCGTCCATTCGCGGTTCGCCTCTAACCTGGATTATTCATAAATACTGCTGCGCCCTCGCTTGTTCGTTTGCCCGCA
>CAZKME010000238.1:0-2380 GCA_964553725.1 uncultured Zetaproteobacteria bacterium | reverse complement strand
ATTATGATTTGAATTCATCGTACGCTCAAACTAACCCGTAAAAAATGATAGTTTACGGTTACTGGTTGCTGGTTGCTTAGTGTAACTGCCATCATCTCCCCCCAACCTGTTTAAGATTCAATTATAATCCATCATATAAGAAAATCTATTCTTTTTGTTTTTCTTTGATTTTCCCTTTGCGCTCTTTGCGGCAAGGTGAATTGTGCTTGCACAAGAGAAGGTGCCCTGGGGTGCTTTGCGTGCCATGCCTCCCAAACTCCAAAATCAAAAGCGTTTCACGCCAAGACGCAAAGTCGCCAAGAAAAACCGATTCTATCCTTTAAACCACCCACGGGTTAATCACTTCAAGGCCAGAAAACTTAAAGTCCGTAGTATTTCGGGTAACCATACGCAACCCGTATGCCAATGCGGTCGCCGCCAACAGGCTGTCTATCGCAGGCACAGAACGGCCTGCTTGCGCCAACAACCTGCCCCACTGCTCCGCCACATCGCCATCCACAGCAAGCATCCGATTTTCAAACCAGTCGGGCAACGTGTGTTCCAGCCAAACCCGCAGTTTTTCCTTGCGAACAGTATCCGGCATAGACTCAACGCCCTTTCGTATTTCACCAATCGTCAACACGCTGATATACAAACTCTGATCAGGAACCCCGTCAAACCACGCTACAACAGCCGCCTCCGGCTTTGGCCGCACCAGTTCCGACAATACATTCGTATCCAGCAAATAACTCACAGCGAAATATCCCGCGTAAGTGAATCAGAGCGTTCAATCACAAGCTCCGCATCAGCAAGGGGAGAGGTTCGCATAAACTCAACAAAGCCGGGGCGCTGCTTTTTCAACGCCTCATATTCAGCCACTGAAATTACCACAGCGGACGGCTTGCCACGTACAGTGACCTGTTGCGGCCCCTCATCTTGTGCAGATTTAATGACCTCGCTCAAACGAGCTTTTGCATCCTGTAATTGCCACTGTCCCATCGTAGCGCCTCCTTTAGCCTCATAAAAACTGCCGAGCAATCATCACATGCAAAGAAAACCTGTTCCTTTTGTATTTCTTTGATTCACCCTTTGCGCTCTTTGCGGCAAGGTGAATTGTGCTTGCACAAGAGAAGGTGCCCTGGGGTGCTTTGCGTGCCATGCTTTTCAAACTCCAACGAGATCCATAAAAACAAACTAGTCTGACTAGTTTGTTTATTTATTCAGATAAAGTCAAGATGTATATTTTTCTGACAGGGTTGGCTCTCAAACCATTTTTATATAAACACCTTGGGATCCACCTGAAAGCGGTCGCTCAAGCGGCGAATCATACGAATATTCAACTCCCGTTTTCCCGATAACACCTCGGAGACAATGCCCTGACTACCGATTTCGGGCAGATCAGCCTGAGTAAGCTGATGCTCCTGCATGTGTAATCTCAATATGAGATTAGTGTCAAGCAGACAATCAGGTCGCACATCGCAATTGGTGTTAGCGTTTGCGCATGACAACCCCAAGCATGCCCGAGGCGCAGTCTACTTTGAGCTGGCCTAAATTCCGACCGGCGCTTTCTCCTGCCCCGCAATTACCCATGAGCAAAGCGGAAATGGAAAAGCTTGGCTGGGATAGCTGCGATATAATTATCGTCACAGGCGACGCCTATATTGATCATCCGAGTTTCGGCATGGCAGTGATTGGCCGTACGCTGGAAGCGCAGGGTTTTCGGGTCGGCATTATCAGCCAGCCGGACTGGCGTTCGGCAGATGATTTCCGGGTGCTGGGCAGGCCGAACCTCTTTTTCGGCATCACTGCCGGCAATATGGATTCGATGGTGAATCATTATACATCCGAGCGGCGCATCCGTTCCGATGACGCCTATACGGCAGGCGGCGTGGCAGGCAAACGGCCTGATCGCGCTGTCACTGTGTATGCCCAGCGGGCCCGCGAAGCTTTTAAGGGCGTGCCGGTGATTATCGGCAGTATCGAAGCTTCTCTACGCAGGATTGCCCATTATGATTACTGGTCGGATAACGTCCGACGCTCGGTATTGCCCGATTCCAAGGCGGATATGCTGGTTTTTGGCAATGCCGAGCGTCAGATCATCGAAATCGCCCACCGACTGGCAAATGGTGAATCCATCAAGGCCATGAGCGATATTCGCGGCACGGCGGTCATGCGCAATAGTATTCCGAACGGATTCAGCGAAATTGACTCGACTGAACTGGATACCCCCGGCGCACTGATTGAACACCCTGACCCCTATGCCATGAGCGGCGCAGATAAAAACTGTGCGGAAAAAGAATCGGGAAAAGCGGTTGCGCAACAAATCAGCGAGGTAAGCGTTCCGATCACGCATCTCAAATTAAACCGCGCCACAACGGTCATTCGCCTGCCATCGTTTGAG
>CAZKME010000237.1:0-2430 GCA_964553725.1 uncultured Zetaproteobacteria bacterium | reverse complement strand
TATGACACGTCATCTCTATCTCGCCGCTTACGATATAGCCGACCCAAAACGCCTGCACAGGATGCTGGTGGCGGTGAAAGGCTATGCCACGGGCGGGCAGAAATCAGTCTTTGAATGTTGGTTGGATGCCGGTGAGAAAAAAGCACTGCTGGCGACATCCCTGAGTATTATGATCCGGGCTGAGGATCGATTTATGTTAATCCGCCTCGATCCACGCCAGCAGCCGCGCCTGCTTGGGCTGGCACACCCGGCATCAGATCCTGCTTTCTTTTATTATGGTTGAGCAATCATGCAAACGCTGATTATTGATCGCAAAGGCTGCCGCCTCTCACTGGCTGGAAAACGTATTCGTCTGGAGGCGGCGGATCAGCCGCCACAGTTTGTTCCGATCAGCATGATCAGCCGCATGGTGATTAGCGCGCAAACCGAGATTCAGAGCAATGTGCTGGGAGCGCTGGCCTGCGAAGGTGTTTCGATTATCTTTTTATCCTCCCGCGATCATCGCCGCACCGCTTTGGTGCTGCCACCTCAAAGCGGCGACCATGCCTTGCGGCTGCAACAATATCAGATGATTACCCGAGCAGAAATGGTGATGGATGTGGCACGAATCATTGTGAGAATGAAACTTCATGGTCAACGGCGGACATTACAACAGTTGCATTTGTCCGGTACTGTAGCTCGACAGGCTCATCGCGCCTTCCCTGATATTCTGGCGCATCTTGAAACTGCCGTTTCATTGGAATCTATCAGAGGTTATGAGGGCGGTGCAGCCAGCCTTTATTTTCAAGCTATTGCGGAATCTGCTCCAGCCTCGTGGAATTTCACCGGGCGCAAACGGCGGCCACCGCCCGATCCTTTGAATGCCATGCTCTCATTATCCTATACCCTGCTTCACTATGAAGCGGTTCATCTGATATTCGCCGCAGGTCTGGATCCCTGTCTCGGGTTTTTGCATGCACCGGAATATAGCCGGGAATCATTGGCTTGCGATTGTATTGAGCCCATGCGCTCCGTTGCTGATCGTTTTGTGATAAACCTGTTTCGCACAAAAATTCTTCGCCCCGATCATTTTAGTGATCAACAAGGTGCGTGCCGATTGGGCAAAGCCGGACGCGGTATCTTCTATGCAGCATGGGCACAATTTGTGCCACTGCCGCGCAGATCAATACGGCGCGGCATCAATATACTGAAACATGCACTCAGGCAGCAGACCTGACATGCCTTCCACTCAAAATTCTTCATTCACGACTCGGCACCCAAAACTGCCTCTCTATATTGGGCATCACACGCTGGTTTCACTGGATGATGGCCCGTCACTGGTGCTGACCAAAGAGAATCTGGTGAACTGCCGCTATCCACTGCAACGGGTATCACGCCTGATTATCGATTTCGGGGTACAGATACAGGCGGATGCTATCACTGCCTGTCTGGCTGCGGATATCCCCCTTACCTGGCGCAATCGGGATGGCTGCGCCCTGGCAGTTGCCCTGCCGCTGCAAGGTCGGGAGCAGGATATGCGTGAGCGTATTGCAATCATGATGGCGCGAAAGGATTGGCAGCCATGTTATCAGGCATGGGTAGCCGCACAGCAAAACATGGCACTGCATGCGCTCTCCAGACGATTCAATATTCCTATGGGTCAGGGAAAAAAAGATGCGTGGATTGATCTTGTCTGGCTTCAATATGGCATTCGTAAACGCTGGGCCATGCATCTGCTACAGGCATGGCAGGCAATGACAGCTTCAATCATCGTGGCTTATTGGCGGCAACTCGATATCCGGGTGGATATGCTCAGCTCTCCTGCCGATGGCTGGAATGTATTGCATAATATGGCGGACTGTCTGGTATTGGATATGGTGGTTGAACTGGTATGGCGAAAGAATAAATGGCAACGGTTGATGCACGCAACGCAAAGTGAGATTGATTTTGCACTTATTCAGGCATTTGAGCGACGGCAATCCCATCTGCTAACATTGCTCGGTGCCATGCATGCCCGTTTTCACCGCTGGTTGCTGGATATGGAACCATGGCGATAAATCGCAAAGCCCCATACTTGATCTGCTATGATATTGCCAATCCGAAACGCTTGCAGCGCTTACACCGGAAAGTGTCTGCTGTGGCTGTGATGATCCAGTATTCAGTTTATTTTGCAGAACTCAATCAACGCGAAGTAGATTTGATCATCGGAGAGATCCAGGAATGTATTCTGAGTGGTGAAGATGATGTCCGCCTTTATCCTCTGCCCCGTGATGCTCAGCTCGATATGTTGGGAGTCCAGGTGCCATTATGCTTGCCAGTGTCGGAATCCGGTATCAGAATCACCGGATTGGCAGGAGGAAGGCTGAACTGAATGCGTGAACTATTTCAATGTCATATATTTCTTCAAGTGGTTTCACAAGTGCTCTTTACAAAACGTATATTTCAGCAGGA
>CAZKME010000236.1:0-2456 GCA_964553725.1 uncultured Zetaproteobacteria bacterium | reverse complement strand
AGCGCTTCGAAAGTAGCATAAATCTTTCCGTCCTCGCCACGATGTTTATCGGAATATTCCCGTTCCAGTTGCGCAATCAGGGCGCGGCCATACAAGCCTTTTTTGCGACCGCGAATGGCCGAAGCCGAAGCACCCAAACCCTTGAGTTCCCTGATTAAACTAATGGTGTCGGGATAGGTCAGGGTAAATAAATCAGTGTCGGTGACCGGCAGTTCGACGGGCAACTTCATCAATGCATCGCCCAGCGAAGTAACATCGGGGAAGGGCAACACATGACCGGCTCGTTCGGGATCAATACTGGCCAGCGACTGGCGCAATTCGTTCAGCGTACGTCGCCCGAATGTAGAAAACAGCATCAAGCCATCCGGGGCCAGCACCCGGCGCATGTCCTGCAACATGGCCTGTGGGTCAGGCAGCCACTGCATGGTCAGATTGGAGCAGACCAGATCAAACTGCTCGGGCTTAAAAGGCAATGCCGCCGCATCGCCAATCACATGACGATTGCGACCATGCCACGGCAAACGTCTGGTCTGAGCTTGTCGGGTGGAGCGTACCATGGCCTCGGATAAATCAATGGCCACAATCTCCGCGCCTTTGAATTTACCGCGCAACAACCGGGTCAAGTAACCGGTGCCGCAACCAATATCGAGGATACGTTTCGGTTCGATTTTGGTGAAGGAAAGGTGCGCCAGCAAGCGGTCGGCAATTTCACGCTGCAAAACGGCATGCGTATCATAGCTGCCTGTTGCCGATGAAAAAGCGCGTTTTACCAGATTGGTTTTGATATGAGAGTCATTCACAGGCTATGCCACCAGTTGATAAGCGTTGTATTAAATGTATCAGGCTGCGTCAGGAAGGGCGCATGGCCGCAGTCAGGGAACAGCTTTATCCGGCTTTCCGCTATTGATTCAGCCAGCCAGCGACCGGATTCAACGGACACAATCGCATCCTGTTCGCCATGCAGTATCAGTGTCGGCACAGACACCTCGGCAGTCGAGCCTCGACTATCCAGCCTCGCCAATAATTGTAAGCCGTCGCTTAAGCCTGCTGGCGATGTTGGGTGTTCCCGATCTACAGCCCGTTTGGCCAGGCCATGATAATCGCTGCGGCTTAAACCGTCTGCATGCAACATGAGCGCAAAAAAACGATTCAATAATCTTGCAGAGCCGCTGGTGACCGCAGCTTCAAATTCTGCAAACGCAAGGTCATCACAGCCTGGTTGCCAGCCTGCTTTTCTACGAAAGCATGGCGTTGCCGAAACCAGTGCCAGCGCAGTAATACGCTGTGGAAATTGCCGCATCAACTCCAGCGCCAACATACCGCCCAGCGACCAGCCAACCAGCAGGCATGGCTCCTCGGGCAATTGTTGCACTATTGTTTCAATCCAGTCATCCACTGGCGCATCATCTGCGCCGCCGTGGCCAGGAAGATTCAGAAAGACTGCATCAGGGAACGCCTCGTGCTGCTGAAACCAGACTTGTCGGGACTGCGCCCAGCCATGCAGAAATACGAGCGGTTTCACGGCAACGCCCTAAGCTGACAAAACCAGAACCAAACAGGAAAAACCTTGAACCGCGAATGAACGCGAATGAACGCAAATGTAAAACCTTGAAACATCGTTTTTGACATTATTCGCGTCTATTCGCGTTCATCTGCGGTTCGCCTTTGGTGTTTTTTTCATCAGATTTCACAAACAACAGACGAAGACAAGCAATCAGTTGATCAATCTGTTCAAGGCTATGGGCTGCGCTTAATGTGAAACGCAGGCGCGCCGTACCTTCAGGCACCGTCGGCGGGCGAATGGCCGACACAAAAAAACCGTCTTCAGCCAGTGCCGCCGACATCGCCAGCGCCTGCTCATCGGAGCCAATCACAAGCGGCTGAATGGCTGTGTCTGAAGCCATAAAACCCATCGCCGCAGTTCCGGCTTTGAAATAGGCCAGGTTGCGATGCAGTTGCGTAACCTGTTCGTCCCGCTGAACCAGCAGCAAGGCGGTTTCCGCCGCTGCAATCATGGCGAGCGGCGGGGCGGTGGAATAAATCATACTGCGCTGGCGCTGCCTTAAGCCCTCAATCATCTCATGCGTGCCGAGAATAAACGCGCCGTAACTGCCGAATGCCTTGCCAAATGTGCCCACTTCAATCAAACGGGCATGACCGGCAATATTGTGAACCGAAGTGAGCCCTTTGCCATCGTCACCCACCGTACCAATACCGTGCGCATCATCAATGACAAGTAATGCATCATACGCTTTTGCCTGTGCGAGCAAGGCGCCGACATCGGCGCAGTCGCCATCCATGCTGAATACACCGTCAGAAACAATGATGCGTTTCTCAGCCGTATGTTTTTTCAATTGCTGTTCGAGTTGCTGGACATTCAAATGTGCATAACGGTGGGTTTTCGCACCGGACAAACGCGCCCCGTCCACCAGCGAGGCATGGTTGAGTTTGTCGGC
>CAZKME010000235.1:0-2478 GCA_964553725.1 uncultured Zetaproteobacteria bacterium | reverse complement strand
TTGTCCGGAATAATCAGCATTTCGACACGGCGGTTCAGTTGCATGCCTGCTTCTGTGTTGTTGGATGCTCTGGGCTGTGATTCGCCACGGCCATCCGTCATAATTCTGCGTGCATCCACACCGCGATCCGCCAGATAATATTTCACGGCCTGGGCTCGCTGTTCGGACAAACGCTGGTTGTATTCAGCCGAACCACGACTATCGGTATGGCCGGTAATCTGAATGGAACTGCGTGGATAACGATTTAGAATGTCCGCCACCTTGCCCAGCGTATTGTGAAATGCAGGCGTCAGCTGGGCCGAATTATAGGCGAACGAAATTTCCGAATTCATGGTGATTTTCAGATTCTCGTTTTTCAGGCGTTCAACCTCGATCTGATTGCTGCGGCGCTCATCAGCCAGTTGCCGATTAAATTCAGCCTCCTGTTTATCCATATAGACGCCAACGCCTGCCCCAAGCACACCTCCGGCAGCGCCGCCAATCAATGCGCCTCGCAGCGCACCACCGGAGTGATCGCTCTGATAACCGATTACAGCGCCGGCAAGGGCGCCGAGTGCAGCCCCTGCGGCTGCATTTTGCTTGGTGTTCCGATTCGGATCATTCGGGTTGGTTGCGCACGCGCTCAGTATAAACCCTGCGGCAATGACAGTGACCAGTATTCGTTTCATATTATTTTCTCCTGACGCGCATGGTTTGTTTTAAATATCACCACCGGGTAAAAAAATCATGCAAGCGCGTTGTTTGTTTCATATTAACCGGATAAACGGTTCGACTTGTGGGCAAAGGACAGCATTGCGCCAGACTATATGCTGTGATGTCTGTCACCAAGTGGAATTTGTACCCCGACAGGAACCCGATCACACTGCGCTTGCCGTTTGCCGGTAATATCGGCCAGTATCCGATCTTTCAGCCCAAGAACCGACATTGACATTGGGTTAAACGTAAGGGGAGGCGCGATGTGTGAGGAGAAGGTCAACCGTTGCGAATGCGTCGGTAAAACATTTGAACAATTGCAAGCGTATGACAATTTCGAGGCCGCCCAGGCGGCAACCCGCTGTGGCATCGAATGCGGCGGCTGTATCCCCTATATCAAACTGATGTTCGCCAGCGGCGAAACTGCATTCGATATTGATGATCCGCGCCTTGCCGGGTTTGAATAAATATGGACACGCATAGCAAGCCCGGCTTTTTGATTGGCGCGGCTGCGTTTGTGATAGTCGTCGCAGGCATGCAGGCTGCGGCCTCGTTACTGGTGCCCTTCCTGCTGGCGGCATTTATCGCAATCATCTGTCTGCCGCCGTTGAACTGGCTGACGAACAGATGCATCCCGAGCGGCGCGGCAGTGCTGATCATTGCGCTGGTCATTGTGTTGACCGGTTTGCTGGTCGGTGCTTTTGTGGGCTCATCGCTGGCCGACTTTTCGCATAATTTACCAAGCTATCAGGAGCGTCTGAAAATATTGACCGACGGCGTCCTGAACTGGCTGACGGGCATGGGTATCTCCATCTCATCTCAATCCGTGTTGGCAGCGCTTGATCCATCTGCTGCCATGGGCATGGCCGGCAAATTACTAGCCGGGCTTGGCAATGCGTTGACCAATACATTCCTGATTCTCCTGACGGTGATTTTCCTGCTGATTGAGGCGGCGTCGCTACCGCATAAATGGCAAGTGATGGGCAAATATGCTCCGTCCATTCAAGGTTTTGAAACCTTCGTCGCCAGCGTTGGCGCATATTTCTCCATCAAGAGCTGGGTCAGTCTGGCCACTGGCATTTTTATCGCCATCTGGCTGGCTGTGATTGGCGTTGATTATCCGCTGCTGTGGGGCTTGGTGGCATTCCTGTTTAATTTCGTGCCCAACATTGGTTCCATTATTGCTGCTGTTCCAGCCATTCTGCTGGCGCTGGTGCAACTCGGCGGCGGTGAGGCACTGCTAGCTGGCGCGGGGTATGTGATCGCCAATGTGGTGATGGGCAATGTGGTCGAACCAAAATTCATGGGCAAGGGAGTCGGGCTGTCCACACTGGTCGTATTCCTGTCGCTGGTATTCTGGGGCTGGGTGCTGGGGCCGGTTGGCATGCTACTGTCGGTACCGCTGACCATGATTATAAAACTGGCGCTGGAGTCGGGCGAACAAACCCGCTGGCTGGCTATCCTGCTCGGCCCGGATGCGCCGAAAAACCCCTGAATATTTTGCGGCCGCCCATGGAATCGGGAATATTGTCTGAAGTTATTATCCTGGCACGCAGCGTGGTATCAGTGATGTCTGGTCATCAGGACAGCATCATCGCGAAGGCCGGATATGTCAGGGGCATAGTAGTTTTTGCGGTAGCCGACTTCTTCAAAGCCCAACCCGGCATATAGCTTTCGGGCCGCCTGATTGGCGGCACGCACTTCCAGTGTCACAACTGCCGCGCCGGATACGATCAGCACCTCAGTCATGCGTCTGGCGATGCCTTGGCGTCTGTAGTTCGGAGA
>CAZKME010000234.1:0-2486 GCA_964553725.1 uncultured Zetaproteobacteria bacterium | reverse complement strand
ATCAATGCAAATTCCTGCTGCCGGATGCAATCTGCCGATACAGATTCAGTGTTTTTTTCACCCTGGCCTGTAGTTTTAATGGTTCAACAGGCTTACCGATATAATCATCGGCACCGGCCTTGAGTCCCAATACTTCATCTTCCTCGCTTCTTCGGCCTGTCAGCAGGATAACCGGTACGTCATTAAAGCGATCCTGCTCCCGAATATGTTTGAGCAGCTCCATGCCCGACATATTCGGCATTTCACAATCGGTCAGCACAAGATTCGGTTTCATGCGTTGTAGAAAATTCCAGGCCTGCTGGCCATCTTCGGCCTGAATCACCTTGTAACCGTCGGCATTGAGTATGAATTCAACCAGATTGCGTACGCTGCTGGAATCATCCACCACCAGCACGGTCTGCTGTTCGGCGCTGACCGTATATTGGGCGTGCGCCTTGTCCCGTCTGCGTTGCACCTCGCCATAGCTTATTATTTGCAGGTTTTCGTCCAGGTGTTCATGCAGCAGGAATCCTTCCGGCACCGTACAGACGCGCATCACTTCATCGAGGCTGGTCTGCCCGGCCAGCGCTTTTGATAAGCCATCCTCAAACAGGGTCAGCATATCCTCTTCTCTGGCCGCCTGCATCAGTTCCCGATCCGTTGCGCCCCTGGCAATCAGCTTGCGCATGCGATCATTGACAAATAACACTTCATGAATGCCCATGCGCCCTTTATAACCAATATTCATGCAATGTTTACAGCCGTTTTTTTCGTACAGAAAAATATTTTCAGGGATGCCGAGACGTTCCGCCAGTTCCGCATCGAGTTTTCCTTCCCTCCGGCATTTCGGGCACAGGCGTCGCACCAGCCGTTGCGCCACAATCAGATTCAGCGATGAAGCCAGCATGGTCGGGTCAATGCCCATATCAAGTAGCCGGGTGACGGTGGAGGGCGCGTCATTGGTGTGTAAGGTCGAAAAAACAAGATGGCCGGTCTGGGCCGCGTGCAGGGCAATTTCGGCTGTCTCTTCATCACGAATTTCGCCCACCATGACCACATCCGGATCCTGACGCAGAATCGAACGCAGCACGGTGGAAAAGGTCATACCGGCTTTCGGGTTGACCTGTACCTGATTGATGCCGGCAATCTGGAATTCAATCGGGTCTTCGATGGTAATCAGATTCATTTCTTCATCATTGATATGGTGTAGAAATGAATACAGCGTCGTGGTTTTGCCACTGCCGGTGGGGCCGGTAACCAATACGGCCCCGGTCGATAGCGTGATGCACTGGCGAATGCGTTTGTAGGCGATTTCCTCAAAGCACAGCACATCCAGATTCAGCGCCAGTCCGCCCTTGTCGAGTATACGCATGACCACTTTTTCACCGTGCATGGAAGGCAATGTTGAAATGCGCATATCGTAGCTTTTGCCCCACAATTTCACGCGCGCACGTCCGTCCTGTGGCGTGCGGGCATTGGAAATATCCAGCTTGGACATGATTTTAATGCGAGATACCACCAGCGGGTGCGCCTTGATTGGAAAATGCAGCATCGGCCTGAGTCGTCCGTCGACACGCAGGCGTACCACGCTTTGCCGCTCTCCTGCCTCAATATGGATATCCGAAGAACCGATTTTCATGGCTTGAACAATGACGCCATTGACCAGTTTGATAATGGGCGAATCCTCAGCCCCGCGCTTCAACTCATCCAGATTGGCGGTATCCTGGGCGGAATCCATTTCCTGTGTTAAGGCATCTTCGTCATCCAGACCTTCCACCGCAGCACCGAAAGCGCTGTCGCTATCCTGATACAAATCCCTGATTTTGCGATGGATGATGTCAGGTCGGGCAAAGCGGGTGGCAATCCGTTTCCCCAGCTTGAAACCGAGCGCATCAAGCATGTCGATATTCAACGGTGTCGCCGTGGCGATAACGATATCTGTTTCATTCTGGCTGACAGGAATAAAGGCATAATTATGGCACAGTTTTTCCGGACAAATCTCCAGCAATGCATCATCAACCTTGATATGGCTGATATCGAGATAGGGCGTTTTATAAATTCTGGACAGTGCGCCAAGCAATGCCTCATCATCGACGCTGTCCAGTTCCAGCAAGGCAGACAACAGAGACGCCTTTTTAGATATAGCCACCTCTTCAGCTTCAATAATTTGAGCCTCGGTAAGGGTGCCTGATTGAATCAGTTGGCGCTGATGCTTTAAATGCATAAACTTACGATCAAAGCACTCTCTCCCTCTTACATATTGATGCAATGATAATGGATGATAAAAACAATAAATACATCATATGTCAAGGCAACCGAACACGGGCTGGATATTCGACATAGCATATGCCATTTCTTTAATCTGCCGAGACATTCCACAACGTAAAAATACTTCAGTGGAGGTGAGACTTTAGTCTCGCATGATCATACAGCGCGGCTAAAGCCGCACCTCCAGGGCTTTAACGGTAGCTATCATCGTGCTGGATAGTTACGTTTGTTTCAGGTTA
>CAZKME010000233.1:0-2492 GCA_964553725.1 uncultured Zetaproteobacteria bacterium | reverse complement strand
CTCTGTGCTCTCTGTGTACTCTGTGGTTCAAGATTTTCCTGTTTGGTTCCGGCTATGCAGGGTTAGGGTTGTTCTTCTGTAGTATTGTAGTGCAAGACGATTAAATTTTGGAAGGTGGCTATGAAAGGAATTATTTTGGCGGGAGGGTCAGGTACTCGATTGCACCCGTTAACCCTGTCGGTGAGTAAACAATTGATGCCGGTATATGATAAACCGATGATCTATTACCCCTTGTCCACACTCATGTTGTCGGGCATTCGGGATATCTTGATTATATCCACGCCAGATGATCTGCCGATGTTTGAACGTTTGCTCGGTGATGGCACAAAGTGGGGCTTGAATCTGAGTTATGCTGTGCAACCCAGCCCGGATGGGCTGGCGCAGGCATTTACCATTGGTCGGGATTTTATTGGCGATGATTCGGTTGCCTTGATTCTGGGCGATAATATTTTTTACGGCCAGGGCATGGTCAAACAATTGCAGCACGCTGCTGTCCACGAATCGGGAGCAACAGTATTTGCTTATCGCGTTCACGATCCGGAACGTTATGGCGTGGTGGAATTCGAGTCAGGTTATCGGGCAGTTTCGATTGAGGAAAAACCGGACGAGCCAAAGAGTAACTGGGCGGTGACCGGCTTGTATTTTTACGATAACGACGTGGTGGACATTGCCGCTAATCTGCAACCTTCGCCACGGGGCGAACTGGAAATTACTGACGTCAATCGGCATTATTTGCAACGTGGTAGCTTGCGCGTGGAAACACTGGGTCGTGGTGTGGCCTGGCTGGATACGGGTACGCACGAATCGCTGCTGGATGCATCATGCTATGTGGAAGTGATTGAAAAGCGGCAGGGTTTGAAAGTGGCTTGCCCGGAAGAGATTGCCTGGGAACAGGGTTATATATCTGATGCACAACTGGAGGCTTTAGCTCAACTGTTGAAAAAAAATGCTTATGGCCAGTATTTGCTACGACGACTGGATGAGGGGAAAATATGAACGTCATTAAAACTGCCTTGGACGGCGTATTGATCATTGAGCCGAAAGTGTTTGGTGATGCGCGCGGGTTTTTTCTGGAGACTTTTCAAAAGCACAGGTATGAAACGGCAGGAATTCCAGGGGCGGGTCTGGAATTTGTGCAGGATAATCACTCCAGATCGAGTAAGGGAGTATTGCGAGGCCTGCATTTTCAGCTTGAAAATCCACAAGGTAAGCTGGTGTCTGCCGGAACCGGGTCTGTATTCGATGTGGCTGCCGATGTGAACCCGGATTCGCCCACCTACAGGCAATGGGTTGGCGTGGAGTTGTCCGAGGACAATCATCGCCAGCTGTGGATTCCGCCGGGTTATGCGCATGGCTTTTGTGTGTTGTCCGATGTTGCAGACTTCCAGTACAAATGTACGGCGCTATACCACCCTGAGTCGGATGGCGGCATATTATGGAATGATCCCGAACTGGATATAGTGTGGCCAATAGAAACACCGGTTCTTTCTCAAAAAGATGAACTTTTGCCCATGCTTTCCGAGGCAAAAAGAGAGCAACTGCCGTGAAGCTGTTGATCACGGGAGCGCATGGTCAGCTGGGCCGTGAATTGATTCGTCATGGTGCGGGTCATGATGTTCTGGCTGTTGACCATACTCGTCTGGATATTTGTGATGCCCATGCGGTGAACACTGTGTGTGATGGGTTCAGCCCGGATGTTATCATCAATGCTGCTGCTTATACGGCAGTGGATCGGGCTGAATCAGACAGTGACCTGGCCTATGCGGTGAATCGCGAGGGGCCTAAAAATCTGGCTTTGGCTGCTGAATCTGCTGGAATTCCCTTGATTCATGTCTCGACCGATTATGTGTTCGATGGCTCGAAGCAGGGAGCTTATGTCGAGTCTGACCCGGTTGCCCCGCTTGGGGTGTATGGCGAGAGCAAGCTGGCTGGCGAACAGGCTGTTCAGATGCACTGTTCACGCCATGTTATTTTACGTACCAGTTGGGTGTTTTCAGCCCATGGTAATAATTTTGTCAAAACCATGTTACGCCTCGGGATGGACAGGGAAACACTGGGCATAGTCTCCGATCAGCATGGCTGCCCGACATCGGCCAATGAACTGGCGCATGCTATTTGTGCTGTGATAGATACTAAATTGGCAGGCGGGTTGAATGATAACAATCGGGGGATTTATCATTTCTGTCAGCCTGAACCGACAACATGGTTCGATTTTGCCAAAGCTATTTTTTCCGAGGCTGAAGGGCAGGGGGTTGATCTGAAGGTTTCCAATATAAATGCAATCGTAACGGCGGATTATCCGACTCCCGCGAAGCGGCCTGTAAATTCAGTGATGGATTGTAGTCGGTTTGAAAAAACTTTCGGTTTCAAAATTCGTCCCTGGACGGATTCATTAGAAGAAGTTGTGAGAGCGTTAAAAATACAAAAAACTAGCCACTGATTACACGAATGAACACGAATTATAGTCAAGAACGTGAATAGCTATTAAGGGG
>CAZKME010000232.1:0-2495 GCA_964553725.1 uncultured Zetaproteobacteria bacterium | reverse complement strand
GAGGTGCGACTTTAGTCGCGCTAAATGTTGCAGCAAAGATGACCGTTGTTCAAATACCATTCGGAATACTGATGACACTCAAAAACAGGCCTAGTTCGCGGATGGCATTGCTGAAATCTGCATAATCCACCGGTTTGGTGATGTAGATGTTGCAACCGAGTTCATAACAGCGTTTGACTTCTCCGACATCTGCCGTGGTGGTTAAGATGATCACAGGGATCCGTTTGGTTTCAGCATCCGCCTTCAACTGTTCAAGGGTATGGTAGCCATCCATAACAGGCATATTCAAATCCAGCAGCAGCAGCACATTAGCTTTGTGCGGATCGCCTTCAAATTCACCTGCGCCCTGAATAAAATCCAGTGTCGCCTGGCCATTCGGACACCATTGAATGGTATTTCTGATGCCGGCTCTGCGCAGATTTTTCTGGATGAGTTTGGCATGGCCTTCGTCATCTTCGGCCAGAACGATTGTTACACTTTTATCACCGTTTTGCAGGCTCATAATCAACTCTCCTGAAATCATAATTGAATACCTCTTTTTTGAAAAGGTAAAAATACAGCAAAAATAGTACCACAGTCCGGAGCGGGTTCAAAACTTATATTGCCGTCTTGAGCCCGAATCAGGGTTTGCACATAGGGCAGGCCCATGCCTTCGCCCTGCACATCCTGATGCACGCCGCGCCTGAAAATCTGGAATACCTTCTCCTCTTCCTGAGGCAGAATACCATGACCATTATCGCGCACGGAGATGGTGATGCCTGAATCAGACGATACTGAAGAAATTTCAATTTTGCCGGGGCGATCCGGATTTAAATATTTGATTGCATTGCCGATCAGATTGCTCATGATTTGTTCCATCACCATGCGGTCATTTTCAATGACGGGCAAATTCGCCAATCGGATTTGCGTATGCGATTGCTCAATCTGATAGGACAACGAATTGATAACATCATCACACAACACATGCAGATCGACGGGTTCAATGTTTAATGTACGCTGACCGAGCCGGGACAGCGTCAAAATGGCGGACAGCATATGATCCATTTTCTGCACGGATGAGGTGATAAACTGCATGGACTCGGGGATATCCTCTTCGAGCAGGAGTTGCATTTCCTGCTGGTCGCTTGCTTTTAAATGTGAGCGAATGGGTTCAATCTTTTTTGTAATTTCTTTCAGTGCGTAATCCAGCTCCCCGGTGAATCCTCGCATATTGACCAGCGGCGAACGCAGATCATGCGACACAATATAGGCGAAACTTTTAATCTCCTCATTGGCCGCAGTGAGCGTGGCTGTGCGCTCCTCTACCCGCTGTTCCAGTTGCTTGCCGTAGGTTTTGAGTTCCTTGTTCTTCTTTTTGATCTGGCGGTGATATTTTTTGATGTTATCCGCCATCTTGTTAAATGCTACGGCTAACTGGCCGATTTCATCATGGGCGTCCAGTGTGCTGCGCACATCAAATTGCCCTTTCGCATAGCGTGTGGTGATGGCCTTGAGTGTTTCGATGGGGTTGGTGATGCTGCGGGAAAATGCAACCGATGCCATAATCGTTAAGGCCAGAATCAGCACGACGATGAGCATCAAATCCCGCTGCATCGTGGACACAGGCTGGAGTAATTCATCCCGGTCTATTTTAACCACCACGCCCAGCTCCATTTCAGGCGCATAACCCCAGGCCGCTTCGACTGCAATGCCGCGATAATCAATTGATGAAGCGTGTCCCAGTCGCCCCTGTAGAGCGCGCTGCAAGGGTCTGGCACGTTCAGAGCCCAGCTCGATGGACTGATTCATGGCGGCGAGCGGGGCATGTCTGAGCGGCGCAACCAGCAAGGCTGATTCCTTGTTCTGGAGGATGCCCGCCACCACTTCTCCGGTTTGCCCCAGGCCGGTAATGGAGGTGATCACTTCATCGAGGGCGGACAGGTTCATTTGTATGGCAATAAACCCCGCCACCTTGCCGTGCTCAAATACCGGCGCGATCAGGAATTTTGCCGCTTCAGCCGAAGGGGTATAGTAGGAGATGGCGGAGATTTGCGCTTGCAGCATAAAGGCTGCATGGTGGAATACATTGGCCAGTTGCGTATCGCGATATTTACCGCTGACAAGGTTGCTGCCCAGATCATCTTCTCTGGCCAGTGTATAGAAAATATCACCGCCGGGTGAAATCAGAAACATATCGTAATATCCGGCCTTCTGGCGATAGTAGGATAAATAGCTGCCGAGTAGTTTATCGGCTTTCAGATAGGATGGCGATGTGAGGCCGCTGCCGAATTCGGCAGGCTTAAACCCGGTCAGCGCCCGCTTGATGACAGGCTCGTTTGCCAGCGTATCAAGATTATACATTTGTTGTTCCAGATGTAAGCGAATTTCGCGAATCCTGTTTTCGCGAATGGTAAGTAGCTGATTGACCGACTGGGCTATAACGGTTTGTTTGTATTGCACGGTGACGATAAAATAAATGGATAAACCCGATAGCAGTACGGTGATGCCAATCAGCA
>CAZKME010000231.1:0-2539 GCA_964553725.1 uncultured Zetaproteobacteria bacterium | reverse complement strand
TCGCAGCAGTATCCTTGTCGCCAGCTTCTACTGCGGCCAATACCTTTTTGATCTCGGTACGCATGGTAGATTTCTGGATGCGGTTCTGCGCGCGCTTCTTTTCGTCCTGTCGTGCACGTTTCAGTGATGATGCATGGTTTGCCACGTATATTGCTCCTGGCAGCTTGTTGCTGCGCCTTGTATTGAGGCGCGGAACCATACCGTCTCATCATTCAGTGTCAACAGACGATGCTAAATAAAAGCATCTGCACAAGCCGTTTAATCCGTGTTATGCTGCGCCTCTGAATTCGGCTGTATCATCCGCTGATTAATGTACTGGGAGGAATTATGAAAGTTTCAGAAATCATGTCACATGGCAGCATCACCTGTAAGGCAGGCGATACCCTGCATGATGCCACACAAAAAATGGTTATGCGTCGCTGCGGTGCGCTGCCCGTGGTTGACGATGAAGATGAAAGTAAACTGATTGGTATTATCACTATTCGCGACACCATGTTGCCGCTCTACCCCAATTTTGGCGAATATATTCACGATACCAAAACAGCACGCGATTTCGAGGAAATGGAAGAAAACTACAAACCCGTCATGTGCATGAAGGTCAAGGACGTGATGACGCCGAACCCCATGACTGTATATTCCGCCATGCCGGTGTTAAAAGCCGCTTCATTTATGGGGCTGAGAAATCTGCGCCGCCTGCCGGTGGAAGATGATGGAAAACTGGTTGGTATGGTCAGCATTGGCGATATCAATCGGGGCCTGTTTATTTCTCACGGCTGATATGCTGTCCACCTTGCTTAAAACAGGCTCCGGTATTTGCCGGGGCCTGTTTTGTTTTCCGGCAGGCTCCAGACATTGAAGCTGCATGATATGCCAAAGCATATTCAGGCATTCTTCAAGCCTGAAAGCTATCCGCACCCGGTCAATAAAGTTGAAATGATTCAAACGCATGCCTCATGGGTGTTTCTAAGCGGTGCATTCGCCTATAAATTCAAAAAGCCGGTGGATTTCGGCTTTATGGATTTCTCCACCCTGGCCAAACGAAAATATTACTGCGAACAGGAATTAAAGCTTAACCGCAGAACCGCACCGGCAATGTATCTGGATGTATGTCCGGTTTATCAACACGGGGAAACATGCAACCTGAACGGGCCGGGTGAGGTTATTGATTACTGTCTGAAAATGACCCGCTTCGAGCAATCCGGCCTGCTGGAGCAACTGCTACTGCACGGTAAATTGCAAACGCAGTGTATGGATGAGTTGGCCAAAGAAGTGGCGCATTTTCATGCACATGCGAAAGTGAATAACGACAGCAAATTCGATCACACGACCCTTCTGGCTGATCATATTGGCGATAATCTGGCCATCGCCGCCCAACATATTAGCCTGGCCATTGCCCCTGCTGATCTGGCAACGCTGTCCGCCTTTGCTGACACGGCCCTGAGAGACAAACAAGCTGCGTTGCAGCAACGACAGAACGAAAAACATATTCGCCATTGCCATGGCGACCTTCATTTCAGAAACATCACCCTGATTGATGGCAAACCCACCCTGTTTGACTGCATCGAATTCAATGATGCCTATCGAATCATTGATACCATGAACGATGTTGCTTTTCTGGTCATGGACTGTGATGCGCATGCACACCCCGATCTGGGTATGCGTTTTCTGTCACGTTATCTGGAATACTGCGGCGATTACGCCGGTCTCGAATTGCTGCCACTATATCTGTTCTACCGCGCCAGCGTGCGTGGCAAGGTAGCCTGTATTCTGGCCGACGAACTATCGCCCGGACAACAACAGCCGCAGTGGCAGGAAGCCCGGCGCTATTTTGAACTGGCATTAACCTATACCAAACCCGGAATGCCCCGTCTGTTTGCCATCGGCGGCCTGTCCGGCAGCGGCAAAAGTCATCTGGCCTTGCTCGCTTGTGGAAAAGAACGCGCCATCATCATCCGCACCGATGCCCTTCGTAAACGCATCGCCGTCAATTTTCCTGCATTGGAATTATACGGCAAACAAATGCATATCCATACATACAAGGCCATGTTCGATGCCGCCTGCACTGCGCTTGCGGCTGGCTTTTCAGTCATCCTCGATGCCACCTTCCTGCACCCGGATTCCCGCCGACAAGCTCATGAACTGGCCAAAAAACGCAATGTTCCCTTGCATTTTTATTGGCTGGATATGGATGAGTCCACCTTACGCAAGCGCATTGAGAAAAGGCAACACAGCGCCACAGATATCTCCGATGCCGATCTTTCCGTGCTGGATTTACAACTGATCGAATATCAGCGCCCCGATGAAGCATGGATTCAGTTTCTCAGTTCAAACGAGAAATGGCCTTAGACCCTTATCCGTAGAATCTAATCCAAAATGTACAAGAGTTTTTACCGCCTGAAAACTAAAGATCAAAAGATTTTCACCACAGAGGGCACAGAGAGCACAGAGGAAAGGCAGAGAAAACCAAAACATAAAGATTTTGACCTTCTCTGTGCTCTCTGTGTCCTCTGTGGTTCAAGATTTTCCTGTTTGGTTCCGG
>CAZKME010000230.1:0-2561 GCA_964553725.1 uncultured Zetaproteobacteria bacterium | reverse complement strand
CCATTCGGCCCTTCCGGGTTGACATAAATCAGCCCCATCTGAACAGCAGCCAACGGTTTCTCCAAGGCGCCTTTTTTGCTGTGCCGTTTATCGTCAAGAAATTTACTCTCAGGCCCCCAGTAAACCAGATCAGCCTCCCAATCATCCTCGCGGCCTCCGGCAAAACCAAGGGTCTTGAAACCCATGTTTTCCATGGCGACATTACCGGCCAGAATCATCAAGTCGGCCCATGAAATGCTTTCCCCGTACTTTTGTTTGACAGGCCAAAGCAAGCGCCTTGCCTTATCAAGGTTGCCATTATCCGGCCAGCTGTTGAGCGGCTCAAAACGCTGTTGGCCGCCGCCTGCGCCACCGCGTCCGTCACCTGTACGATACGTACCGGCGTTATGCCATGCCAGACGAATAAAAAACGGCCCGTAATTCCCGTAATCGGCCGGCCACCAGTCTTGAGACGTGGTCAATAACGTGTCGATATCCTTCTTCACAGCTTGAAGATCAAGCTGCTTGAATGCTGCTGCATAATTAAAATGCTGCCCCAAAGGGTTGGACTCAACACCGTGTGCGCGTAGTGGACTCAGGTTGAGTTGCTCAGGCCACCAAAAATGATTTGTCCTGGCTTCACCTTTTTCGGGAACAGTGCTTGCCAGGCTAATCGCCGGCAAGGATATGGGTATCAAAGCTGCCAGCGTGATACCTATTAGGAAGTTGCGTGTTTTCATAGATCAATTCTCCTTTTATATTTCTGCTTGTGCTGCATCACTGATCATCATTGATCATGCTGTGCTTAACAGGTCGTGATAGGCAGCATGCATGTGTGTAATTGTAATAATAGCTCTTGTATATGTATAATTGATTGATATTATCATATTGATAGATTTTAACTATGATGGAGGTGGTGATGAATTTACGCGAAATGTCATATCTGGTTGCCGTGGCTGATTTACATCATTTCAGCCAGGCGGCCGAACAATGCAATGTCAGCCAGCCGACCCTGAGCACGCAAATAAAGAAATTGGAAGAATGGCTCGGCGTAAAAATCTTTGAACGCAATAACAAACGCGTCATGATTACTGAAGCAGGACAGGACATCATTCAATCGGCAAGAAAAATCCTGCAAGAAGTGGAACGCATTAAAGAGATTGCCGAATGCTCGCATAACCCTTTTGCCGGAAAATTCAGGCTTGGGGCATTCCCGACACTGTCCACATATATATTTCCGGCCATGGTTCCGCAAATAAAGGCGCTTATGCCGGATCTGCGCCTTATTCTCATCGAAGATAAAACCGCAGCTTTAATGGAGAGCCTGCACAGAGGAGATATTGACGCAGCACTGTTTGCACTGCCGATGCATGATGATTTTTTCAAGGTAACGCAGTTGTTTGACGACCGTTTTTTTCTGGCCGTTCCGCCGCATCACCCTCTGGCTGAGCATACTGAAATAGCAGTGGAAGCACTGGCCAGTTACCGCCTGTTATTGCTTGAAGAAGGCCATTGTCTGCGTGATAATGCTCTGGAAATCTGTCAGCAGCACAATATTGCAGAGGAACAGGATTTTCGGGCGACCGGTCTTGAAACACTGCGTCAGATGGTCAAAGCTGGAACGGGCATCACCCTCATGCCGGAAATTGCCATCGACAAACATGAAACGGGAATATGTTACATCCCCTTTTCAGCACCGACGCCATACAGAAGTATAGGGTTGGCTTATCGAAAAACATCGACCAAGAAAGAAATCATTCAAAATGTTGAAGAGCTATTGAAAAATTGGCACTGCTAGACATCATGGCTCCCCCGAATTTTTCATTAATGCTGCTGCTCCCTCGCTGGTTCATTTATCCGCCACAAACTTTTCCTCAGTCATCCATAAGCAAGCATTACCACAGGGTGGAAAAAAACCATTCAAGCGCGTTATTCATTTCACGTTAACGTAGAATCACAATGATCCACATTGAGCAACACAGGAGGTTCCACCTTGCTATGATTACATGCCATAGATTTCCTTATTTCATTGTACTACTAATGCTGTTTTCCTCTCCATCTCTGCCACTCTCCGCATCAGAGTATTCCGCCAATATATCTTCAATGCTTTCAAATATGGAAGATGATGCGGAAAGCATCGTTGATACTGCCCTGGCAAAAGATGCAACAGGTTCTCAAAAACTGTATAAAAAAATCCAGCACCGAATGGAACAATTACACCATGAACTGGGGGGGCGGCCTTTTGATGAACGCCGTTCGCGCGAACTGCTCATGGCATACTCATGGATGCGCATCATCGCAATTGATATAAAACAACACGCCTGGGTCGGAACAGCAATCGCAGCCAACCAATTAACCGCCTCAATCATACGCTTTACCAACTACCCTACCCTGCGACAGCGGGATACAGTATGGATGGATTACCTTGGTCGGGAGTTGCTTTTGCTGAATATGGAGGATGCCAAAGCGAATGCCCAGTTGCTGGACGCCCGCCGGGCCAATCTCGTAGACACATGGTCGCGAATCAAAATCGCCCTTATCAAGAAAGATTTTCGCAACAAACCACTGGTTCTTCGCGGTGA
>CAZKME010000229.1:0-2567 GCA_964553725.1 uncultured Zetaproteobacteria bacterium | reverse complement strand
TGGGTGTTTCCAGAGCAACAGCCACGCGTTATTTAGAAGCACTTGCGAAAGATGGATTGCTACAGAAACATAAGATAGGACGAGAAAATTATTATGTGAATCATGCGCTGGTGGGCTTGTTGTTTGATTTGCCCGAGATGGGGATATGACCCTGACATTTCAGATATTTACTTGGTGCGGTCGTGGTAATTATTCCTTGGAGGTGCGACTTCAGTCGCGCTTAAGCCGACTTTAGCGCGACTGAAGTAACACCTCCGAGACGTTAACCAAGCAGCACTCTCAACCGTACACGCTACAAATAGAGCGAAACGCCTTCAATTGGTCTCCGTCATTGATAAACCCGACTCGCTATCGTCTTTGTATTGTGCAATCAGCGATTGCAGCTCCCAACTCATCAAAACCACCAGCGCAAGCCTGCAATCAGTGATGCATTACTCGCAGCTTCTCCACCGGCGCGCGCCAAATCAGCCGTAGCGCCGAACTGACGCTGCCATGCAACGCCAATATAGGGCGCAATCTCCCTACGCACTTCATAACGCAGACGCATGCCCAATTGAAGATCATTCACGCCTTTGCCAATGCCAAGCTGCGGCACTGCGCTCAAGCTGGCATTGGCCTCAAGGCGTGGCTGCAAAATCAGGCGTTGGGTCAACAACACATCATACGTGGCCGTGATGCGGGCGGACACATCGCCCTGATCGCTGACAAACAAAGCCGGTTCAACTTCAAACCAGTACGGTGCCAACCCTTGAAAACCAATCACCGCCAAAAAACGATCATTGACCAGACCCGGACTATAAAATCTGTCATAGCGCGCTCCGATCTGGACATCCCAAAAGGCGGCAACGCTATGGCTGTACAGCGTCTGCAATTCCAGGTTTCCGGCCCCGGTTGATGGCTCATGATCACCCTCAAATTTAAACCATAATTTCTTGTAATCGGTGCCGCGCCAGCCCTGCATGTCCCAGCGCAGGGTATTGTTGCCGTTGTTGTTGGATCGATATTCCATTTGATCAGCAATGATTTTACTGACCGTGATTTCATCGGTCTCTTCCCACCCGGCCATGCCCCGATATTCATAACCATCGGAATAATCAGAACTGCGCGCATTGGCCGGAGCAGATCCTCCTTGCATGGAGCCACCCTGCATGGCCCCGCCCGACATCGTATCACCTTGTTTCATCACCATATTATTCGATGCAGCTTTCATTTGCATCTCTCCAGCCATGGCTGCGGGAATCAACAAGCCGCCGCCAATGATCAATATGCATATATGTGTAAAAACACTCATGCCACAATCACCTCACGAAACATCCCCGCCGCCATGTGGTAGAGCAGATGACAATGAAAGGCCCAGCGCCCTTCGGCATCCGCCGTTACCAGCATGCTCACACGCTGGGCAGGCTGCACGGCAATCGTGTGTTTCCTGACCTGAAAACTGCCATCAGGCGCTTGCAGATCCGACCACATGCCGTGCAAATGCATGGGGTGAATCATGGTACTGTCATTATGCAGAATCACCCGGATACGTTCGCCTTTGCGAAAATGGATGGGCCTGGCTTCATTCAGCTTCAAACCATCAATCGACCAGATGAAACGCTCCATATTACCGGTCAGGTGTAACTCAATCTCCTGCGTCGGCGGCCTGGAATCGGGCATGATATGACTGCTTTTCAAATCGGCATAGGTGAGCACACGCCGCCCGTTGTTACGCAATCCCGGCCCCGGATCATCCAGATTTAGACGTGGATTATCCACCCGCATATCCACACCCGGCCCGTATTCATCACGTGAATGTTTGACGTTCGTGTTCCCCGCCGCCATCGCCATGCCACCCATAGCACCCATGCCACTCTGCGCCATCGCACCCATCATATCGACCGGATCCAACAACACCGGCGCATCGAGCTCTGGCACAGTCGCCTGCATGCCAGCCCGTGGCGATAGCGTACCGCGCGCATAACCGGAACGATCCATCGATTGTGCAAAAATCGTGTACGCCCGATCATCCGGGATCTCAACAATCACATCGTATGTTTCTCCCGATCCGATTCTGAATTCATCCACCACCACGGGTTCCACCGGCTGCCCATCGGTCGAAATTACCGTCATTTTCAAGCCCGGAATGCGTACATCAAAAAAAGTAGCCGTAGATGCGCCAATAAAACGCAAGCGCACCCGTTCACCCGCTTTGGCAACCCTGTTCCAGTTGCCTGCCGGGCTATGCCCATTCATCAGATAGGTGTAGGTCGCAGCAGAAATATCACTAAAATCGTTGGGGCTCATGCGGGTCTTGTTCCAGATATGCCGCTTGGAAAGTGCTTCACCGATACCCAGGTGGGCTGCATCGTCGATAAAGTCCGACACGGTCAGGTTGCGATAATTATAATAACCAGCCATCTTCTTCAAATTCAGGTACACATCAACCGGATTTTCATCCGTCCAGTCACTAAGCACGACAGGATAATCACGATCAACTTTCACCGCATCTGAAGCATCACGCGGCTCAATCACCAGCGCCCCGTACACCCCCGTTTGCTCTGCCAGGGTATGGGCGTGATACCAAT
>CAZKME010000228.1:0-2574 GCA_964553725.1 uncultured Zetaproteobacteria bacterium | reverse complement strand
AGGTGCCGGAAGGCAGTTTAATTATTCAACTCGGTGGCCCGGCCATGCTGATCGGCCTCGGCGGCGGCGCGGCATCGAGCATGGATACCGGTGCCAATGCGGCATCGCTGGATTTTGATTCAGTGCAGCGCGGCAATCCGGAAATGGAGCGCCGCTGTCAGGAAGTGTTAGACCGCTGCTGGCAAATGGGCGATGCCAACCCAATCCTGTTTATTCACGATATCGGCGCGGGAGGTTTATCCAATGCGGTGCCGGAGTTGATTGATGACGCCGAACGCGGCGGCTGGGTGGATTTGCGCGCCGTACACAATATGGAGCCGGGCATGAGCCCGATGCAAATCTGGTGCAACGAGTCTCAGGAACGTTATATGCTGGCTATTGCGCCTGAGTCGCGCGCCCTGTTTAGCGAAATATGCCAGCGCGAACGCTGTTTGTTTGCCGTGTTGGGAGAGGCGAGCGAAAAACGTGATCTGGTGGTCAATGATCCGGAATTTGGCAATCAGCCGGTGAATCTGTCGTTAAGTTTGCTGCTCGGAAAACCGCCGAAAATGACGCGCAATGTCGTTCACTCAGAGACGCATGGCACGCCGTTGGATCTGGGCTCTGTCAATCTGAACGAGGCAGTGGAACGCATATTACGATTGCCTGCGGTCGCAGGTAAGGAATTCCTGATCACCATTGGCGACCGCTCGGTAACCGGCTTGGTGGCGCGCGATCAGATGGTCGGGCGCTGGCAGATGCCTGTGGCCGATGTGGCAGTGACCAGCAGCGATTATACCGGCATGACAGGCGAAGCCATGGCCATGGGTGAACGCACCCCGATTGCCGTACTGGATGCGGCGGCTTCCGGTCGTATGGCGGTGGGCGAAGCGCTGACCAATATTGCCGCAGCTTCGATTGCAAAAATCGGCGATGTCAAACTCTCGGCCAACTGGATGGCGGCCTGCGGCCATAACGGCGAAGATGCGCGTTTATATGACACGGTCAAAGCTGTCGGCATGGAACTATGCCCTGCCCTCGGTATCTCGATTCCGGTCGGTAAAGATTCGTTATCCATGAAATCCGTATGGGGGCAGAACGGCGAAGCCAGAGAAATGATCTCGCCGCTATCGCTGATTGTATCCGCATTTGCGCCGGTGAGCGATGTACGCAGCACATTAACACCGGAACTGAAACTGAATCAGGGCGATAGTGAATTGATTCTGATTGATCTCGGAGAAGGCAAAAAACGCCTCGGTGGATCGGCGCTGGCCCAGGTTTATGGCGTGACCGGAGATATAACGCCAGATGTTGATAGCGCGGCATTGCTCAAATCTTTCTTTGCAGCCATTCAACAACTGAATCGTGAAGAAAAGCTGCTGGCCTATCATGATCGCTCAGATGGCGGCCTGTTTGTCACGCTTGCGGAAATGGCTTTTGCCGCCCGCTGCGGCCTGAACATCGACCTCCATTCTTCTGATGATACGCTGGCAGCGCTGTTCAATGAAGAACTCGGCGCAGTCATTCAAATACGCGCGCAAGATCGTGAACATGTGCTGGCCAAACTGGCTCATGCCAGGCTGTCGCATATTGCTCACCTTATCGGCCAACCCACAAATGCCCGTCAAATCATTATTTCAAACAGGGGTAGTTCCCTGTTTGAAGCGCATGTGCAGGATTTGCAGCAGATTTGGGCCGATACCAGCTTCCGCATGCAATCGCTGCGTGATAACCCGGACTGCGCCAGTGAATCTTTCAACGCCATTGCTGACCGTGGCGATGCGGGCCTGTTTGCTGAACTTTCCTTTGATCCCGATGAAGACATCTGTGCGCCATTTATCAACAGCGCGCGCCCGAAAATGGCCGTACTGCGTGAACAGGGCGTCAACGGTCAGGTTGAAATGGCGGCGGCATTCGACCACGCCGGATTCGATTGTAGTGATGTACACATGTCCGATATTATCGAAGGGCGAATCAGTCTGAGCGATTTTCAGGGTTTGGCTGCCTGCGGCGGTTTCTCCTTCGGCGATGTGCTGGGGGCTGGTCGCGGCTGGGCTTCTTCGGTGATGTTCAATGCAAGGGCACGGGATCAGTTTGATGCATTTTTCCACCGCGATGACAGTTTTGCTTTGGGCGTGTGCAACGGTTGCCAGATGATGAGCGTGCTGAAATCCATTATTCCGGGCGCACAACACTGGCCGAGTTTCGAGCGCAACCGCTCCGAACAGTTTGAGGCGCGCCTGTTACAGATCGAAGTGCTGGATTCGCCTTCGATTTTTCTGTCCGGCATGGCCGGTTCAAAACTGCCGCTGGTCGTTGCGCACGGCGAAGGTCGCGCCGAATTCACCAACCCGGAGCAGCAGGCCAATGCCATTGCCACCCTGCGCTATCTTGGCCCGGATGGCGCACCAGCCACAACCTACCCGTACAACCCGAACGGTTCTCCGCACGGGCAAACCGGATTCACCACAGCAGATGGTCGGTTCACCATTATGATGCCGCACCCCGAACGTCTGTTCCGCAGTAACCAGTATTCCTGGCATCCGGATGATTGGGGAGAAGACGGCCCATGGCTACGCATGTTCCGCAATGCCC
>CAZKME010000227.1:0-2628 GCA_964553725.1 uncultured Zetaproteobacteria bacterium | reverse complement strand
TGCAAGTGCCAGCTTTTTACGGGACCAACAACCCGACATGCCCCACAGGGTTCAGCATCTCCGTCGAAGCCAAGTCGCCCCCGTGAATGGCAATGCTAGCACCCGCATCAATAAAGTCACATACTGTGTTCCACGGCTGGTTCGGATCAATCTATTCTATGCCTTGTCCCGCGCTTGTTTTGAAATCCGGACAAGTTCATGCACGCGCTGTTCCCCAAGCCGAACGCACAGGCTGGCTATAAATATGCTCCCGCAGTAATTACACCTAACGCGTAGCAGTTTCAATCACAGGCCGCATGCCTGTGGGATATAAAACCCACATGCGCCCCTGTTGTTTCATGCTGCCAGCCTGCTTGCCTGCTTCAGGCCCGAAGCCCCAGAAAAAATCGCCTCGAATCGTACCCTTGATGGCTCCGCCGACATCCTGAGCCAGCATCAAGCGATTGAGCGGTTTGTCGGTGTTCGGCCATGTGGTGGACAAGAATACCGGCATGCCGAGCGGAATGGTACGCCGATCCACCGCTATGCTGTATCCTGCGGTTAAAGGAATGCCCATTGCACCCACAGCCGACTTCAGTGAGTCCGGCATTTCGCGGAAGAATACATAACTCGGATTGCTATAAAGCAGTTCTTTCAGACGATCAGGATGATCAATGCCCCACTGGCGAATGCTCTTTAATGATGCCTGATCGAGCGTCAGCTCCCCCATCTCAACCAGCTTTTTGCCAATAGATGCATATTTATGCCCATTCTGGTTGGCATAACCCAGTTTAACAATCGAACCATCAGGCAACTGAATCCGTCCCGAACCCTGCACCTGCAAAAAAAACAGGCTGATTTCATCATCAACCCAAAGCAGTTCTTTCCCCTTTGGCGCATGCGCGCCGTCAATACCGGCTCGATCATAATAAGGAATCACGCGCTTGCCTTCGATACGCCCGCGCAGGCGCATACCTTTCAACTGGGGATAAAGTTTACTCAGATCAATGACCAACAAATCATCCGGCTCGCCGTATACCGGAAAACGAAACCGCTTTGTCCTGACCCGGCTGCCATACAATAACGGCTCATAATAACCGGTAATCAAACCCTGCTCGGAGCCGTTTCCATTGCGTAGCTGCCATGGCGCGAATCGCCGTTCAAAAAAATGGCGTACGCCCTCATTGTTGTTGATATCAAGCAAGCCCGCTTCGGCGCATATCTGTTGCCATTGCTGTTTTTTCTGCAATGAGATGCACTCGGCTCTGAGCGCCAGCAGTGATGAAGCAAGCTGCACCGTTTGCCAGTCCGGCAATGCCTGCCACTGAGCTTTAACATACGATGGTCCCGGCTCGACAGCCGGTTTGTGGATCGATCTGGATGGACACGCTGCCAGCAGCAAACATGCCGCCAGCACAACAACGCGATTCAAATCCGCCCTCCCCCGGTGCGCAATTTCCGCACCGCTGCAATCTGACCAAAACCGGCAACCAACGCCATATTATTGTGATTGTGATGCTGCTGCATCGCCAGCCTGCGCCCGCCATGGCGCAACCTTGAACAGCAACAGCATACCGGGCACAGCCAGCGCTGCACATAAGAGAAAGAAATCCATCCACCCGAATGCTTCCACCAGCCAACCCGTACCTGCATTGACAAAGGTTCTCGGCACTGCGGCCAGACTGGTAAACAGGGCAAACTGGGTGGCGGTATAGGCCGGGTGTGTTGAACGGGCGATATAGGCCACAAACGCAGCGGTGCCAACGCCGACGCCGAATGCCTCAAATCCGATCACCAGCGCCAAACGAGCCAGTTCGGTGGCACTGATCGTATCCTGCGGCCCCAGCGAAGCCAGCCATGCAAAGCCGAAAATCGAACCCATCTGCACGAAACCAAACAGCCACAGGGCGCGATTGATACCGATTTTCACCATCCACAAGCCGCCCAGCAAACCGCCGATCACAGCCGGCCACAGACCGGCATTTTTGGCAATCAGGCCGATTTGTGTTTTTGAATAACCCATATCGAGATAAAACGGTGTCGCTAGCGCCGTACACATGCTGTCACCCAGTTTGTAGAGAAAGATAAAGGCCAGTACCATCAATGCGCCCTGCACACCGGAACGCCCGATAAATTCATGGAATGGCTCTACGACGGCTTCCCTGAGCGTTTTCGGCGGCGCAGCGCGATGCGGCTCAGATACCATCATCGTCATCACCATGCCCGGCAGCATAAACAGCGCAGTAATGATAAACACCGTACTCCAGGGCAGATGATCTGCCAGAATCAACGCTAGCGAACCCGGTATCAGGCCTGCCACGCGATACGCGTTCACATGCACCGAATTACCCAGCCCCAATTCAAGATCGGATAGCAGTTCGCGGCGATAGGCATCCAGTGCAATGTCCTGCGTGGCGGACAACAGCGCCAATAATGTCGCAAACATCACAATCATATTCAGTTCTGTCTGCGGCGAAAATGCCCCCATGGATGCAATCACCATTAATAATCCGGCTTGCGACAGCAACATCCAGCCCCGCCTGCGCCCCAGCCAGGGCATGGCATAACGATCCAGCAGCGGTGCCCACATGAATTTCCAAGTATACGGGAACTGAATCAGGGCAAACAGGCCAATCGTGGTCAAATCCA
>CAZKME010000226.1:0-2668 GCA_964553725.1 uncultured Zetaproteobacteria bacterium | reverse complement strand
GTTTCACGCAGGCGTTTATGCCAATCGATGACAGCGAAATGACCATCTGGCTTGAGTATCTCATGCACAGATCCGGACAGGAGCGTTTTATCGGGCACGCCGTGGAAGGTGTTGGCGATAAACACAAAGTCAACCGGCTCGGGAAGAAGTGTCGATAGTTCACAGGCATCTCCCAGAATAGCATGGAAATTCTCATGATCCCGGCAAGCCTGCCCAGCCTGGCTCAGGAGGTTCGCATCGAGGTCCAGCGCATAGACAGCGCGGGGGTGAACCAGCTTACACATAGGGGCAGTAAAATGGCCGTAACCGCAGCACAAATCCACCACCTGCATGCCTGCTTCGATGCCAACTGCGGACAGTATGCTCTCGGGAGTCGGCCACAGAGCCTGCCACCAGTCCCTGTCGGGCATCTGAGTAGCTGGAAATAAAAGGTCATCATTCATGATTGCAAACAGCCTCTCCTGCTTGATGTACGAGAACGCGCCTGCGCGTTAGTATGAATAATCAAAATCGGCATCTCTTCTGAGCTTCAGCATTTCCTTAAAGGTGACCGGCTTGAATATTTTCTTCACGTAATCCGCAAGCTTACCCATGTCCTTATCAGGTTCCGGTGCTATGCCGGCCACAATAAGAAACCCTTTATTGACATAGAACTGCGCACCTTCCTTATGAAGGAGAATGAGGTAGTCGCCATATGTTTTAGGCACGTCGCCATGCGGTACGTTCAACTGACGAGCGATGGAAGCTCGCAGGTTTTCCGGAATCTTGTAGCCCTGAATAGAGTCAGTATCCGAAATCAAACCCGTCTTGAAGGTATTGATACCATCGGCATCCACCAACACATTGACGGTCATCCCCTCTTTAAGCGCGGCCCAAATCATGTTATAAGCGACACAGATTTGTGCATCATCGTGTTTCAGGCTGGTCTTCAGGTGCACAAACATAGTTTCCTGTTCAACGGCTTGTGCCGGGATTGCCGTGAACACAAGCGCAAACAGTATGGGGATGATTGCGAGGTTCTTCATATTTTTCTCCTTTTGATAAAAAATACATTTGACATAACTATCATCCTGCGCAGCAGGAAAGTTCTTTTACATCTTTGGTGAATGTCTGGGCGCAGAGCTTGATACCCTCAACCATGGTGAGGTACGGGAAGAGCTGATTAGCTAGCTCCTTGATAGTCATTTGATTGCGCAATGCGATGGCTGCCGTTTGAATGATTTCGCCGCCTTCAGCAGACAACACTTGTGCTCCCAGTAAACGCCCCGTTTTCTTTTCTGCCACAAGTTTAATGAAACCGTGGGTATCAAAATTGGCCAAAGCCCTTGGCACATTCTCTAATGCCAGCATGCGTGATTCGGCATCGATACCCTGTTTTTCGGCGTCTGTTTCGGTCAATCCCACGGTTCCAACCTGAGGTTCCGTAAACACGACGGCAGGCATGGCCGATAAATCCAGCGCTGCATCACCACCTGTCATATTGATGGCAGCGCGGGTTCCGGCCGCAGCAGCCACATAGACATACTGCGGTTGATTTGTGCAATCACCTGCTGCATAGATATGTTCGACCGATGTGCGCATGTGATCATCAATGATAATGCTGCCGTTGCGGCCAACCTTAACTCCAATATTATCAAGCATCAATTTCTCTGTGTTGGGATTGCGGCCGGTGGCGACCAGCAATTGATCGCAACGAATTTCCCCTGCTTTCGATGGCAGGATGAACTCCTGCCCGTCATGTGATACAGAGTCGGGTAGCGTATGCAGCAACACTCGCGCTCCCTCTTCCTCAAAAGTCTTCACCAGTCCCTCGCCAATCGCCGGATCTTCCTTTGATAGAAATACGCTGCGTGCCATAACGGTGACCTTTGATCCCAGTCGTAAAAATGCCTGCGCCAGTTCAAGTGCCACCACTGAAGCACCAATCACAACCAGATGCTCAGGCAATACTTCCGCAACCAGCGCCTCGGTCGATGTCCAGAATGGCGTGCCTTTCAGGCCGGGAATGTCGGGAATTGCGGGAGCAGCACCTGTAGCCAGAAGAACCTTATCAGGGTTAACACGAGCCTCTTTGCCATCGGCTTGTTTCACGAGCAATATAGTTGCATTCTCAAAGCTTGCCCAACCCTTAATAAGGCTAATTTCAGGATGACTATCCAAAATATTTTCATATTTAGCGTGGCGCAGTTCTTCGACCCGTGCTTGTTGTTGGTGAACCATAGCTTTCCGGTTAATAATGGGTTGATAGCATCGTATCCCATCAAATGGTTGTATTGACTGCATGTGTACAACATGAGCACCGCGAATCATGATCTTGGATGGTACGCAACCTACATTCACACATGTTCCACCAATCACATCACCGCCTTCAATCATCGTGACCTTTGCACCTTTTTCAACGGCTTTGATGGCTGCGGCAAACGCACCTGAGCCAGTTCCAACAATAGCAATGTGCAATTTTTTTTTATTTTGAACAGAACAACAGTCATTCACAATCAGACACCCTTCTGATCTGTTTCGCAGCATTCACCCTTATCTTTTTTGAAGAACGCGTACGCCGTCAGGCCAAGGAAGAATACCAGCGAGGGCATCAGCACGGCATCCAGATGCCCTACCCAGGCAGCAAGACCAATCGCGCCAAACAAAATAACAAGCACAGGTGTAAAGC
>CAZKME010000225.1:0-2678 GCA_964553725.1 uncultured Zetaproteobacteria bacterium | reverse complement strand
TCATGTTCATTCATAGTTTTAATCCTTTTTTGCCTTTCCTCTGCATAACTATGCGGTAAAAGCTTTTTGACTCTCTTCATATCAATGAACAGCTTGCGGGCAAGCTATTCCATACATGAATTGTGCGGCAGTGTAACAGCTTCCCCCAAAAGGCTGAACCTTGCACCTTTACCCCAGGATCCGACATTGACATGCGGCGCACGCCGCAACCCTTTGATTCGTCTGGCATTCCGAAAAATCAATCACCACCAGCAAGGTGGCTGCATGATTTTTCAAAACACCATCCAAACCAAATGATTACACAGATCATCCAATGTCAATGTCGGTTCCTGGGGTTACCTGGACTGCTTCCTTTGTGTAATGTGGTTGATTACCCGGTCAATTCCGTTGTAAAACGGTAACTGCGCTCCAGTTCAATCAAGTTGGCAATGAGTGCGGAATGCGATTGCACATGGAAAACATAGCGGGGTACATTGCGCTCAGGCGAGCGCGCCATAAAAGGTTCTCCCCAGAAACTGAGCAGACATTCCGGTTTACCGCTTGTTCCACTATCCGAGATAATCAGCGAAACGGATTCCTCAATACTGCTCCATTGCACCTTGACTTTATCACAACCGTTACACGCATTAACTTTGGGCATCACTTCAGTGTCCCAAAGCGTTTCTTCGCTTTTATCCAGAATAAATTGAATGCTGCGCACCTGCGGATTTTCTATGGCCGGTCGCAGCAGCGTATCAAATAATGGTTGCGGCCTGAACATGGACAGGCAGACATGAAACCATGTCATGTCTCCCCGCGCCCGTGCGGTAAATTGTTGACTGGCCTCACGAAGTTGGGATGGGCCGACAAGAACGATATCCGGAGAAACCAGACTGCGCTGGATGTGCTGTAAAATATCCCGGTTCGCTTCAATATCTTCATGCATCTTTTCGTGGGTCTGATCACGCCTGAGGTCACGCATAAACAGAATGGCAATCAGAATAACCGTCAGAGATATCAGCACATCTTCATCCACCATATGCAGCCGATGCATCAGCAGTGCGGCAGCAGCAGCGGCAATACCGACAACCAGATCCAGTTCAATGGTAAACAGCTTCTTCAATGACATTGCCATGTTATGCCTCCATGAGCGTTGTTTGTTTCAATTAGTGCGCGCCCTTGAAATAATAAGGCATGTAGCGCAATGCCCACAGGAAGAAAACCAGCACCCAGGCCACGCCTGAGAGCGTAACACCCATATCGAATAGCGGCCATGCCTGGCTCAACAGGCCGCAAACAACGCGCAACAACGGAACAATCTGAAAGGCCAGAAACAAACGGCTTGTCCAGACATCCGCAACCACAGCCTGACCGGCATGACCCAGCGTCACGCGCGTGGCCATGCCTAATAGCAGCGTACCAAATCCGCCGACCACAAGAGCGTGTAGCGCCGCCTGCTCCATACGCAGCCATTCCTCGCCACTGAGCCATTCGCTGAAATTGATCCCGGCAGAAAGCAGCAGAGCAAACGGAAACCAGAGCAGCGCCCAATGCAAAACAGACTGGATCACATATGGCTTTTGCTGCCAGATGCGCCATTGCCAGCATTGTTGAGCAACCACGACAAACAGACCGAAGTCAGCCAGCCAGTAGTATGCGTGCAAATCCATGATCATCAGCAGCATGCGCGCAAGGCAGAATACGAGCATAAAATGCAAGCCAAAGAGTTTGCGAACAACATCGCGCCCGCTTACCGCCGTAAAAATTGGAACCATGCGATAGGCGACGGCGTAAATGGTCGGGAATAAAAACCCGTAAATACCGATGGCCTCGGCCATCACGCCAAAAAATTCGTTGTCGCTCCAGATCAACGCGGCAAGTGCCAGCAGTCCGGCGCTGCCAAAAGCCACGCCAAACCACATAAAGACAGGTATCTGCTTATGTTTATAGGCTGATCGTCGCAGCATTTGTAGCATCTCGACGGTAATCCAGAGATTGGCAATGATGGCCAAAGCCACGCCGACCAAAGCCCATGCTTCTCCCGCATACAATCCCAGTGAAAACAGTACGGCGGCAATGAAAAAACAAAGAAACAACGGTATATAACGCCGGGGCGTGAGCGAATGCACGCTTAACAGGCGCGGAAAAATAGTCAGTAAAAAACCGAAGAAAAAGAACGGATAAAAGAAATAAATCATCTGCGCCATGTGCAGACGAGCCTGAGAAAACTCCAAAGCGTAAGGCATCAAGTCCAGCAAATGCAGCAGCCACATGCCAATAGAGAGCATGGCAAAAAGCGTGCCGCCCATAAAAAATGGACGGTGAATATCTAAAAAAATGTTCCGGATATTCATATGATCAACCCGTATAACTCCAGTATAAAAGAAGAAGGGCGCACCCTCTCCTGCATGTCAAATGATCGCAAATCCTGATTATCGAATCAGAATATTGTCACCCTTACCCATTTTGGGATCAGCCTCCGGGGTATTTATCAGCAGTGTCGAAGCTCCGCGCATAGCGGCACTCATGGTGTGATCCATCAGGGCGTTATTGGTGCTACGATCTGCCGGAGATACCAAATCAAAGGTGCTCGCGCCGGCAACGGGAACGCCGTAGGTCTGGATATTATATAACACGTTATCCTGATTGCCGTTGACGAATATCCGATCCCAAATCCCCGCCACCGGATGGAATGAAAC
>CAZKME010000224.1:0-2724 GCA_964553725.1 uncultured Zetaproteobacteria bacterium | reverse complement strand
ATAAATGCACTATTACCTAGATTCTGCAAGTGATCGTGCGTGCAGAGTGTAAGATATTGGTTTAGATGGTGTATTGAAAAAACATGTAGTCACCTTATTGGTGATGAGTGTTTTTTCAATATGCCAGATGAATCAAGAGGTTGCGCTATGTATGTGTGAGGACTTGCAGGATCTAGGTATTACCAAAGACAGGCTGCTCACGGGAGATGAGGCGCATGTTTCATATTATTGATGATATACCGGAATTACGGGATGTTCTGAAAGAACTCATTGCCTGCGCTGGCTATGAATCCATGCAATTTGATTCAGCCGAGTCATATCTGGAATATTTCGACTTGGATACATTTATCGCCCCTGCCGCCATTCTGACCGATTATATGATGACCGGGGAAACAGGGCTTCAATTGATCAAGAACGTGCGAAAAAGATTACCGCATCAAAAAGCAGTCATTATCTCCGGCACGCCCTGCTCTGAATTTTATGCAAACATTGAATCCCACCTGTGCTACTCGTTAACCAAACCATACAAGATCAAAAAACTGTTTTCTCTTTTGCAAGCGCTGGAAAAATGTGATCAACGCTGTCAGCCCGATACATGCAACTTCAAGGAGTCCCGCTGTGAATACGGTCTGGAACATGCGTGTCCGTTTTACCCTGTAGAAACAGACGGAATAAAGGCCGGGGTTGTCTTGCGGTAGGCAGCATATTCAGGGTGATCCGCCAACATACGAGCCTCTTCATATCGGGCACCGATTATAAAATAGAGACAGATCACCAGCGTAAAATGCAGGCCGTTCCAACTCTGCGCCGGCATGGCCAACAAAATCAGCATGGCACCGGCATACATGGGATGACGGACATAGCGATAAATGCCGCGCACAACGAACGGTTCTTTGCCCTGCCCCGCTTTACGCAAACCGAGAAATACCAGCCCGTCAATGGGGTAAAAGGCAGCCAGAGCAATGATCAGCCCGAGTATCTGTACTGCGACCAGCAACCAGTATAATAAACCATCGCTCTGATATAAGGCGAAGTCAGGTAAATGATGGACATAAAACGCCCATGCGCCGGTCGCCAGTAGCGCCATGATCGAATAAAGTAAACGATAGCGCGGTTCACGCAGGCCGTGCAGATATGCCCATTGTTTGCAGCGGCGCGAGGCGAGCAGGCTATGGCTGACTGCAAAAATCAGACCGGATAGCCAAATCCACAAGGCGCTGTCCCATTCATTCATGCTTTTGAGCCTATCCATATTCGCGACACAAGACCAGAGGCCTGTTTCAGGGTAATATTGTCGGTGGAGTCTTATTATGCCTAAAAATAAAGGAATGCCCCATGCGGCATACGAAAAATCCCTGTCGGAAATCTATGTTGAGCTGGTTAAATGGCAGTACTGGATCAAACAGCAGGGTTTGCGTGTGATTATCATCTTTGAAGGTCGCGATGCGGCGGGCAAGGGTGGAACCATCAAGCGACTGACAGAGCCGCTGAATCCGCGCGGCTGTAATGTCGTGGCGCTGCCGGCACCCTCGGATCGAGAAAAAACACAGTGGTATTTTCAGCGTTACGTACCCCATTTCCCTGCTGCCGGAGAGATCGTGATATTCGATCGCAGCTGGTACAACCGGGCTGGCGTTGAGCGTGTGATGGGTTTTTGTAGCGATACCGAATACCGTGAGTTTCTGCGCTCGTGTCCCCAGTTTGAGCGTATGCTGGTACGTTCAGGCATTATCCTGCTCAAATACTGGTTCTCGGTCAGCGATGAGGAGCAGGAACACCGTTTCCAGAAACGTGCAACCGACACCACCAAACACTGGAAACTCAGTCCGATGGATCTGGAATCGCGCACCCGCTGGGTGGAATACTCCAAAGCCAAGGATGAAATGTTTTTCTACACCGATATTCCCGAAGCGCCCTGGTATGTGGTGGATGCCGATGTGAAAAAACGGGCGCGACTGAATTGCTTAAGCCATATTCTCGATGCCATCCCCTATCGCGATATTATGCCCGACCCGATTGAACTGCCTGAACGTGAAAAACTTGGCGATTACAAAAGGCCGGCCATGGATACGCAAACCTTTGTTCCTGAGAAATATTAGCGGCTCCGGCGCATGATTCACCGCCACAAAACACGTTACTCAACCCGCACCAGCCTGTTCTGATCTTCATGGTGGAATATCGCATCATTCACCGGAATCCATAACTGCGTGTCTTCTTTATAGCTGAATTGCCCATCTGCATGAATGCTCACATCCAGTTCATATTTCATGGTCTTGTGCGATTCATCCAGATATTTATTCGATAAAATACCGTAGGTTTCCGAACCGACTTTTGCCGACAAATGGAAGCTTTGACTGTCCACTTTGGCATCGCCGCCAGCATTGATCAGCACCCCGCGCGGCACCATAAAGCAACGCAGCACCTGTTTGTTAGCGCCGTCCCATAGCCAGTACCCCATCTCTTCGTGAAAGGCATCGTCCTCACTACCTATATCATTCGTTCGCCAGGCAGTCATGGCATAGCGCAAACCGTATAATTCCTGCGGCCCGTTACGAACCGGCCCGAGTGGTTCAAACACAATGCGTTCACGGTATGTTGTTTTTGTCTCCCGGCTTTGAATCCATGAGATGTCAACACCTTGATCGCCTTCCCATATACCGGCCAATACAGCCAGAGGGCCGAGATTTTGAATCATGTTATCGTTCATGCTTTCTCCTATAAAGT
>CAZKME010000223.1:0-2726 GCA_964553725.1 uncultured Zetaproteobacteria bacterium | reverse complement strand
TGGCCTTCGCGACACCGGTGCATCCCTGCACAATGGAATCGAACCACCGACAGGCGGATTTTCAGTTAGCAATTAACAATTTGTAATATTATATAAAACAGCTACTTATGGTATTTGTCCGATTGTAATGTGCCAGTAAGCGGATATAGGCGAGGGAGAAATATCAATGCCATCTGCAGCAGGAAACGGCTAAAAGCAGATATTCCAGCCACTATGAACTAGACTGAATCAAATTACTGCTTTTGACCCAAAGCATCCGCAGCCAAACGAATCTCTTAGTATGACGAATACCAATAACATTCAATGGGGACGCACAGCTGCGGAGGGGGTCGCAATCGTTTTCAGCATTCTGCTGGCTTTTTGGATCGACACTTGGTGGAACGGCCAACAGGATGCTCGGTTCGAAGTCGTGTACCTATATGAACTTCAGGAAGATTTCGAACTGAATAAATCAACATTGGAACGAATGACGGCAAGGCTCGAAGGAATTCTTCGGAGCACGCTTGTCCTTCAGGAGCAGTCGGCACTCACATCACCTAGTTTGCCAGTAGCGGAGTTAAACGAGAACTTCAGATCGATTACGCAGATGACGTCATTTATCCCGGTTGATCGCGCCTATGCCAATCTAACTGGGTCGGGTGATCTAAGATTGATTCAGAGTCGGCCGCTGAAGAATGCGTTGGCTGAGTACTACGCGGCGGCAAAGATAACTGCACTGGTTCAAAACACGCACGAGATGGAGTTAGTACAAATTTATGAGCCGTATATCATTGAAAATCTTGACTTCTCGGCGGTAGCACTCGGTCGTGTGGATGATTTTCCGTTACCGCCCCCTGTCGAAGAAGCGCGCATCCTGGACGTGCTTGCCACTAGACAATTTCGAAACATTGCGGTTCAAAAGTGGGTGATTGCAACTGATCTACTGAATCAAGCCCGCCAGATGTTGGAGCGTACCAATAATGTTTTAAAACTGCTGGAACTGGCTGGCAATGAAAGCGGATTGAAGGATTCGTTATAAGCCGAGCTGTCCGTGATGGCGACTCGAAAAAATAAATTTTATAGTCCGCTTATGTGAAGACACCCATTCCGGACACCCACGTGTTTTTTGATTCACTTTAGCCAGAGCAATGTGTGTTGAGACTTACAGAGATATTAAGTGGGAAGAATTCGTTCTATTTTTCTATAGAACTCAACAATTTCTTTATCAGCGGTTATACCTTCTCGCAGCACCCATTTGTCTAGTTTATCCCAGTCAAGTTTTCCACTTTGATGTGATGCCACCAGCAGTGCCTGTGCAAGTGATTGAGGCTCATTCCAGGCCACAGCTGCGATCAACCTGTCCATGACTGAATGCGTCGGAGTAATGATTCTAAGCTTTCCAAATTCCGTTTCTATCAAGGCGCAGTCTGCCGGATCCACATAGGTCCCTCCAAAACCCAAAGGCGCTGGAGGAAACTCGATGTACCAGTCCGTTTCTGGATGGTCGAATACTGACAATTGCGGATTGCCAGAGTGTATAAAGCCCAAGGGCTGTAAGACTTCTTTTAGTTCATCAACCAGAGCAGTTGTAACGAAATCGAGGTCTGCCGATTGGTAGTGGTTCTTGCTATAAATAGACACAGCGGCGCCGCCTGAAAGAGTGGCGATAATATTCTGCTGCTCAAGTGCGTCAGAAATAATTGCTGCCAGCTCAGTTAATGTTGTGTCTGCGCTGATTTTCACTAGCTTTTTCCGTGTCGCCTGGGCCTTCTTCGTTCCCGGTAGTATTTGTTAATTGTAGACTCCGCAAGAACTTGCAAATTGCGAACTACGGCATCCTGAATAATGGTTGATCCCATATACAAGGATTTATCCATTTTTGTATAGTCTTCAATTTTCTCTATGCACAGAAGGATATGTTCAAAATAGACTCGGTCATCCTTCATAAGGACTGTGCCTCTCTTAAAATATTTTCACGGATCCGGGGGTGCAGAGCCTCCCTGGTCACCATATCAACTTTGCAATGAAGCAAGTCCTGCAACTCCATAAGACAGGATCCAAGATCAAAAAGATCATAACCATCTTCCATTTCCACCAGAAAATCAGCATCACTTGTTTCACTGGCATCGCCACGTGCCATTGAACCAAATATTTTCATTGACTTAATACCGTGCTGGTTAGCCAATGACAGGATCTGTATCCTGTTGTTTGTGATACGTGTATTTATCATGATTTCTTCCTAATGGTTTTCAGACTTATGAGGATTTTGTGAAGTTCCCAAGCGCCCGCATTCTGAACCTGACTGTATAGCTTAAATTTTTGTTTGTACACATGCCAGAGAACAATAGGTTAATCAGCAATACCAAACGCCTGCCTCAACCGGCCAACGGTAGGACCTCACTTCGATGCAATTCCTTGAATCCAGGCTTTACACAATAGATAATCATGACAAGGACTGGGGATTCCCGATCGACTATTGGCCTTGGCGGAGACGCTGAGGCCAATTGTTATTGAGGAGGCTGTTTTGCGACAAAGCACCCGCAAAAAAATTGGTGGCCAGAGGTGGAATCGAACCACCGACACGCGGATTTTCAGTCCGTAACGTCTGGCCGCTGGTCTTTATTAATCAATGAGTTACTGTGGTGGTCGATGTGACGGGTGCAGTACGACGCATAACAATGCAGTACTAATCTACGCAAAATTCACGCAACCTGCCAATGCTCCATCAACATGATAATTGCGGATTC
>CAZKME010000222.1:0-2731 GCA_964553725.1 uncultured Zetaproteobacteria bacterium | reverse complement strand
ATCTAAACCAACATCTTACACTCTGCACGCACGATCACTTGCAGGATCTAGGTTTCATTAAAAATGATGGGGTTCAGTTCAGCTTAAATCACGCGAACCCGAAAAGAACGCCCTTTCAACTTTCCTTCCCCCAGCTTTTTAAGCGCTATTTTCACACAATCCCGAGCCACAGCCACATAGGCCCAGTGATCGAGAATCTGAATTTTACCCACCTGTTGGCCTGCGATGCCGGATCCAGCCGTCAACGCACCCAGAATATCACCAGGGCGTAATTTTTGTTTTTTACCGCCACCAATTTGCAATGTTGCCATGGCCGGTTTGGCCGGTTTTTTATCCAACAGATTCTCAGGCGGCAGTGACTCGTTGCGGATACTGCTTTGGATAAAATCACTGAGCATGGTCAGCTTGTATTCATTGCCATTGTGTAAGGTGAAAGCCATGCCCGTGCTGCCCGCGCGGCCTGTGCGCCCGATACGATGAATATAGGTTTCGGGCTCATGGGGCAGATGAACATTAAACACCGCATCGAGAGCATCAATATCCAAACCACGAGCGGCAACATCGGTGGCAACCAGTATCGAAGTGCTTTTATTGGCAAATCGCACCATTGTCTGATCGCGCTGCCATTGCTCCAGATCACCATTAAGCACCAGCGCGCTAAAACCAAACTGTACCAGCATATCGGCAATCTCCACGCTTTCCCGTTTGGTATTGCAAAAGATCAGGCTGGATTCCGGTGCATATTGCAGCAACAATAAACGCAGCGCGATCATCGCCGCTTTTTCACCTGATGCCCGCTCATCCGCCAGCTGATAGAAATGCTGTGAAATCGTACTGCTATCATGGCTGGATTCTACTTTGACCAGCACCGGCTTCAACATGATACGTTTGACCATAAGCTTGATCTTATCGGGAAACGTGGCGCTAAATAACAGGGTCTGCCGCCATTTGGGCAGATGGGCGACAATAGCATCAACCGATGCCTGAAAACCCATATCCAGCATACGATCCGCCTCATCCAGAACCAGCATATTCACATGTTTTAATAGCATCGAACCCCGGCTTAAATGATCTTCGATGCGGCCAGGTGTGCCGACCACAATATGAGCGCCATGCTCTAACGAGCCAAGCTGAGGGCCAAGCGGCATACCGCCACACAGCGTTAACACCTTCACATTGGGTAATCTGCGGGCCAGTCTGCGAATCTCTTTGCTTACCTGATCGGCCAGTTCACGCGTCGGGCACAGCACCAGCGATTGAATAGCGCGCTCCTTCATATCCAGTTTATTGAGTAAACCGAGCGCAAACGCAGCTGTTTTCCCCGAACCGGTTTTAGCCTGCCCGATCACATCCTTGCCTGCCAGAATATCAGGCAAGCTCTGGGCCTGAATCGGAGTCATCTGATCATAAGCAAGCGACGTTAAATTACGCAACAAATCAGCATGTATATGAAGGCTTGAAAAAGAAGTCTGGCTCACTGGATTATCCTGTATTCATTCATGGTGTAACTGCAAAAAAAACCACCCATGGGCGCGATGAAGACTCATTACACGGCCATCGTTAGTCATTGCACTTGTAAAATAGGGCTTTGTCATCAAAGTCAAACGCGTTTAAAGGCGCCGGATTTACCGCCCTGCTTTTCTTCAAGCTGGATATTCGCCAATCGCATGCCTTTATCCACAGCCTTGCACATATCATAGATGGTCAGAAGCGCCGTACTGACTGCCGTGAGCGCTTCCATTTCTACGCCTGTTTTGCCATTGCATTTGACGGATACTTCGACTTTCAGGCCGCAGTGCTTCTCCAGCTCGGTAAACGACACATCAATGCCGGAGAGCATCAACGGGTGACACATCGGAATCAGATCAGGGGTTTTCTTGGCACCCATCACCGCTGCCACATCGGCTACAGCCAACACATCGCCTTTTTTGAGTTTTCCCTGTTGAATATGTTCGAGTGTTGTCGGCAACATGTGAATTTCACCGCTGGCAATGGCGATGCGCGTGGTTACGTCCTTAGCTGATACATCCACCATGCGGGCACGGCCGGATTCATCGAAATGGGTAAGATCACTCATCGTTTTTCACCTTTCGTTGTAACGCGACTTGCGTTGCTCTTCGGCATAATTTGGACGTGCGGCTTCAGCCGCGCCCTTTTGCCAGATTCGGCGCGGCTAAAGCCGCACTTCCAGACTGATTCATACTTGACGCAGTTATCGGGCAAATCAAGGATGAGCTGAGTAGTTACCATTTTTTCTACCAGATTCCTGCGCATGTGGCAAAGATACCAACAACTTACCTTCGCGCATGCGCCAATGGTGATGCGCCAATACGCTGGCATCTTCGGCATCATGGCTCACCATAAATACAGGTATCTGAAGCACCGCCTGAATCGATTTCAAACTATCGCGCAAACGCTGGCGAATAGCTGGTGCCTGAGCGGAAAATGGTTCATCCAGCAGCAACACCGATGGCCGTTTATAGATTGCTCTGGCCAAGGCCACCCGCTGAGCCTCTCCTGTAGAAAGCATATGCGGACTGCGCTGCATCAAGGCGGTAATTTCCAACTGCCCGGCCAGTTGGGCCAGGCAGTCCTGATCTATTTTCTCGCAACCCAGTGTGATATTCTTTTCAACATTCAACCATGGTAACAATGCCGCATCGGCCCATACGCAGCCAACATTGCGCTGACCGGGAGGTAGTGCAAAACCGGTATTGCCATCCAGCCACAG
>CAZKME010000221.1:0-2793 GCA_964553725.1 uncultured Zetaproteobacteria bacterium | reverse complement strand
AGTATGAACCCGTGTAATCCATGCAGCATGAAAAAAAGTATGAACCCGTGCAATCCATGCAGCATGAAAAAGAGTATGAATCCGTGTAACCCCTGTGCAATGAAAGCAGTGAAAGGACAGTGGGGTACGCCGGGTAATCAATCGGTGCGCAAACATGCTTTTGATAATTTCCAGCAGGCTGTCGCTTACGGCAAGAAGCTCTGGAGTGATGAAAATATCGGCACGTCCGGCGTCGCCTGCCTGTCGTGCCATGCGAATTACGAGTTGTTACATTTTGAACGCAATCAGAATTTCCCGCATTTTGTGAAAATGGTCGGTGATGTCGTGTCTCTTGATCAAATGATCAATTATTGCATGCTTAATCCAATGCAGGGCAAGCAGTGGGGTAAGCATTCAAAAGAACTGACTGCCATGGGCGCTTATTATCGCGCCTACCGGATGCAGTATAGAAAAGATCACCGCAAATAATTATCCCGAGCGGATGATTGGAAAAGGCGGCTCATGGACGAGCCGCCTTTTTTGATGGAGAATATGATGACTATGGGATGGCAATGAAAGTACAGTTGAAACGGCAGATTTGGATGGCGGCGGGATTATTTTTTATCGGACTAACATTAACCGCAGCAGCAGTTGATCCGGGTTTGCCGGATGCATATTGGGATAATCCGCAGGCAACGGCCGGGCATGCACCGCACGACTGGTCGGCTCTGGAATCGAGCTTGCGTCCCGAAGCCTGCGCCCAGTGCCATAGCGAGCAGTTCGATGTCTGGAAAAACAGTTTGCACGCTCACGCCTATTCGCCTGGCATGATCGGACAATTCCCCGGCATGGGCGTAGAAGAGGGGAACAACTGCATTGTGTGTCATGCGCCGCTTGCCGAACAGCGCTACCGCGATGAAAATGATATGAATCAATCGCTCTCCCTGAAGCTGACGCACCCGGAAGGATTTGACCGCAATGCCGATATTGACAGCTCGGCCTTGCCGCTCAGACATACAGGCGTGAGTTGCGCGGTTTGTCATGTGCGCAGCTGGCAGCGTTATGGGCCGCCTCCGAAAATCAGCGGTGCGGTAGGGCATCAGAATATGCCGGTGCATGGCGGGTTTACGGCGACGCGCGCATTCGAACAATCACAGTTCTGTGCATCTTGCCATCAGTTCCCACAATCCATGGCGATTAATGGAAAGCCTTTGGAAAATACCTTAACTGAGTGGAAAAATAGTACTTTTTCAAAAAATGGGATTACCTGTCAGCAGTGCCATATGCCGGGCCGCAGGCATGAGTTTCGCGGCATTCATGACCTCGATATGGTCAAAAAAGGTTTAACCTTCAAGCTGTTGCAGCGCAAAAACACGGCCATATTAACCATCACATCGAGTTGGATTGGCCATGCCTTTCCGACCTATGTAACGCCCAAAGTCGTGGTGGCAGTAACGGCGATGGATGAGGCCGGCAATGCACTGCGCCGCTGGCAATGGGACATTATTCGCGAAGTGGCTTATGATGACGGTTGGAAGGAAATACGCGATACGCGCCTGATGCCCGGTGAACGTCGAGAGTTTATTGCCGACCCCTTACCTGCAAAAACGAGCCTTGTGCGCTACCGGGTGAAAGTGATTCCCGATTATTTTTATAAAGGCGTTTATCAGGGTCTGCTGGCCGATAATATAACCAAAGTCGCCATGACACATATTACCCGCGCACTTGACCGAACTGAACAGGATGATTATCTGTTGTACGAAAAAACGATCAATCTTTCCGGCTTGCATTGATTCCCTGGACATCAAGACTTGCCCTTGAATGCAGCCGACCATAAGCTGCATCCTTTGCCTTCATCGGGGAGAGATCATGATTTCAGTCACCAGTATAATGGCGTTTGTCCAAGTGCCGCCGGGTTGTTTCCAGGCGGGAAATCTACAAGGGGCGATCACATCTCGCCTGTGGAATGATACCGACAAACGCGATAACAACTCCGGATTTCGTCTCGTCCTTGAGTAATCAGGGTATGTGCACGGCTGATCATGCTGGTTCGTAAGGCGGCTATCCAGAGTCTGTACCGGGTTTTTCAGCATTCAGTAAAAGCCGATACGGCGGTGGAGCAGGCAGGGCAATATTTCCCGCCGCGTGAGCGCGGCTTACTGCATGAACTGGTTTACGGCGTATTGCGCCGTCGTTATTCGCTGGAAGCCGATTTCTCCCGATTCTGTAAAAGCAAACCCGATGATATCAGTGCGGCGGCATTGCTGCTGGGCGTCTATCAATTACGCCGAATGCGCGTGCCGGCCCATGCAGCAGTTTCAGAAACCATAGCAGCTATTAAACAACTCAATCCCAAAGCCGCCGGATTTGTGAATGCTATTTTGCGACGTGTTGCAGATAGCCAACCACCTGAAAAACTCAAACCCAATCAGAGGGCGGAATTACCCAAATGGATGTATGCCGAATGGCGCGATGCTTTTGGTGCGGATATTGTTCATCGTTTTTGTGATGCGCTGAAACAGCCGCCGTTGCTATGCGTGGCGGTGTTTGTGGCTCGTGAGGCTTGGATGGATCAGGTGCGGAATATGGGCATTGAGGCCGAAGCGGGAGCCTTGTCACCCTATGCTGTTCTGTTGCCGAGTGGAACCGCTGTGACATCGCTGCCGGGATTTTGCGACGGGGCCTTTACCGTGATTGATCAGGCTGCGCAGGCGGCGGTTGTGGCGATGGATATGCCGGAATCGTCCGGTCTGATTGTCGATGTATGCGCCGCGCCCGGCGGCAAGACTGCTTTGCTGTCCCACCGTTTTCCGG
>CAZKME010000220.1:0-2836 GCA_964553725.1 uncultured Zetaproteobacteria bacterium | reverse complement strand
CGGTTCTGAATCCAGTGTTTGCGGGCTGAATCGGTGATATGCATGAATTCCGGGCCGATATGGCCGCAATAGGTGGCTTTCAGCAAATCAATAATATCGCGCAAACGCATCTGCTTGCCGCCAGCCAGATCGCCGGCAGGAAACGTATTGTCCAGATCGTGCTCTGATAATCCGTAATAACCCAGTTCAAGCTCCGGGCTGGGCGGACGCGGATCAAGATGCAGCGGGTCGAGATCGGCATGCAAATGTCCGTGCACCCGATAACCGTGAATCAGATAAAACGCCCGCGAAGGATATTCAATATCATCCTGAGCTCGATGCGCAACCGGCTGACCACCGCGCTGAACAACTGGCACCGTGCGTTTCAGCATCTCTTGATGGCTGGGAACTTGATCTGTCTCTGTTTCAGACAGGCTGGCAAAATACTCACCCCAGCCAGAAGGCAGTGAAGCAGGATCGCTCCGATACTGCTCATAAAGCTCTTCCAGATATGTACTGCCCGCACTGAACAGCTCATTGGCGATGGTAGCTTGAAACTGCTCCGACTGACTCACATTTCCTCCAACTTCCTGTAGACCCATGCATTCAACATACAGCTTACTCTAGACATCATGGCTCCCCTTTGAAAGGGATAACTCACCATCCTTGAGATCGTGGATTATCCTTACCGGACTTTGAAGAAAGGAGCAAGAAAGCTTCTCAGTTGATGCAATATGCCGGTATTAAAGCACCTTCATCGCTTTAATCAAAGCATCAAGTGTCATCACCATCACCTTCTCGTTGATGGGGTAACAGCCATCCACCGGCGCAACCACATAACAGTGGTCAGCATCCAAACTCTCAAATGCACTCCAGTTCCCTTTGCCAAGTTTGGGGCTGGTCGATGCCTTGATCTCAATGGCTACCCTTCTCCCGCCTTTTTCCAGCACAAGATCAACCTCTGCACCGCTCGATGTGCGGTAGAAACTGGCCTGCCAGCGCGGCAGTTCAGCCAGCAGATTCTCAACCACAAAACCCTCGAATGAATCGCCATAAACCGGATGCCCAAACAACTGATCCATGGATTCAATATCCAGCAGCGCATGCAATACCCCGCTATCGCGGATATACACCTTGGGCGATTTAACCAGCCTCTTTTTTGTATTGCCCGCCCATGGCGGCAAGGCCCTGACCACAAATGTCTGCTCCAGCAAATCAATGTATTTTCGAATCGTATGACCACTAACGCCCATGGAATCTGCCAGTTTTGCCGCGTTCAGCGTTTGAGCATGGCAATGCGCCAGCATGCGCCAGAAACGCCCCAGGGTATTGGCCGGGATATGAAATCCAAGCAGTGGGATATCGCGTTCAAGAAACGTACGAATATAATCTTCTCGCCACTGAAAAGCCGCTTCATCATCTGTATTCAACAGGCTGCGTGGATAACCTCCCCGCAACCATAAACGGTTGATATCCACATCTTTTGTCTCCGCATGTGTAAACGGCGTGATTTCAACATAGGAAATTCGCCCTGCCAGAGACTCCGAGCTTTGTTTAATCAATTCGCGGGAAGCAGAACCGAGCAGTAAAAACTGGCCGTTGCGCTTGTTACGATCAATCACACTGCGCAACACTGCAAACAATTCAGGTACACGCTGAATTTCATCCAGACAAATCATCCTGTCCTGAAATTGCTGAAAGAATGCTTCGGGATCTGCCAGTTTATTCAAATCAGAAGGCCGTTCTAAATCTACATACATCGAATCAGGAAACTGCTCGATGAGCATTTCCGCAAGCGTGGACTTGCCGACCTGTCGCGCACCAAGTAAAGCTACCGCCGGGTTGGCATGCAGCCGTTTCACAACATCAGGTAATATGTCTCTTGATCTATATACTTGCATATCGGAACTATAAGTTCTTATTTACATGGTTAGCAAGTCTTATCTGTTTTCCGTTCAAAGCCATGCAACGAAAACACGATAAATCAATCATGTTATAAACGCGTCTGTTCAGATCAGTTTAAGCAAACCCTTCATCACCATGTCGGTATGGCTGACAATGCCAATGACCTTGCCACAATCCACCACCGGCGCACGTGACAAACCAAGCCGGGCAAACAGAGTACTGGCATAACGGATATCCATATCAGGATGTACTGTCACGGCAGGCTTGGTCATCACCTCATAAATACTGACCCGATCCGGTGAACGATTGGCCGCCAGCACATGGCGGGCAATATCGGCAATCACCACAATACCGTATTCATCATGCGCATGCCGTTTGTCAACAATCAGACATTTGGTTTCGACATGCCGCATTACTGCCAGCGCCTGCCGCACCGTAGCCACCCCTTCCACCATATCAAATTCTTGTTTCATCACATCCTTGACTGTGATGACGCCTTTTCCATGCGGGTCAATATCAATATCCTCGTTCATAGCTGTTCCTCCACTTCATCCATCAAACACATAATTTGACCGCCGAGCCCAACCGCATCCTCGACATCAATCTGAAAAGCTACGCCGGAGCCGGGATCATCTTCAAAACCGGCTTCGGCTGCGATGCGTTCGAGAATGTTGCGACTCAAATGCTCCTCGACCAGAAACAGCACCATGTCGCGATGCGTTTCCAGCGTCAGACCGAAAAATGTTTTCTTCGGATTGAGTCCTTCGCCACGGGCATCGCCTACTACCGTAGCGCCGGTTGCCCCTGCTTCTCGTGCGGCGGTCATAATCTGATCTGTTTTGGTATCTGCCACCAGTGCAATCAATAATTTAAAGCGCATCATTCACCTCCTTCTTCCTCTTGAATAACAAAATGGAAGATTTTACCATTTTATTATTCAATCGTTGGGTAG
>CAZKME010000219.1:0-2891 GCA_964553725.1 uncultured Zetaproteobacteria bacterium | reverse complement strand
TCAGGGTAAGGATTTGGGAGGGGACGGATGGCAGGGTCATGCTCGCATCCTATGATCTAGCGCCCCGTCCCGCAATTCGTATAGCTATTCACTCAGGGCAATCGCATTTAAAAAACCAATATTTCATTATTATTTCAAATGAATTCCATCTCATCATCCCCGAATGCTTCTGTCGGGGATCCATTAAAAACATGGGCCAATTACGTTTACTTCCAGACAATGCATTACCACAAAATAAAAAGTGCAATCAAAAAGGGAGGCCGAAGCCTCCCTTTGAATCATGAATCGCGAAATCGCGTTTTAGAATCGACGCTCGCGGATACGCGCTGCCTTGCCGCGCAACTCGCGCAGATAATACAGCTTGGCGCGGCGAACGCGGCCATGACGAATCACCTTGATGCTTTCCAACATTGGCGAATGCAGCGGGAAAACCCGTTCAACACCAATATTGCTGGAAATCTTGCGCACAGTGAAGCTGCTGGAGATGCCATTGTTATGACGTGCAATGACAATGCCCTCATAAGCCTGCAAACGCTCGGTCTTGACCACACCGTTTTTGGTGTCCTTGAAGTCGATAATGCGAACATTCACGCGGACGGTATCGCCCTCACGAAATGACGGGATATCGTCACGCAACTGATCCTTGGTTATATCATCCAGTAAACGCATTGTTTGTTGCCTCCGAAACCTGGCTTCTGATCAGGTTTTTATTTGATTTTCCTCAGACGATCCAGATAAATCGCCAAAGCAGCCCTGACAGAAAGGTGGCGCACTTTACCGACACCTTCGATAGGTGACAACCATCCATTTTCTTCAGGCATGTTTTTGCTGTCCAGCCCCCAGCCGGTACCGAGAACAATAAGATGTTTGCCTTTTATTTCCAGTAGCTTGGATGGATCCATACAAGTGTCTTCAGGGGGCGTAGCCGAAGTGTACCAAAGCTGATAATCATGCTCCTGTAGAATTTCTTCAATGGAATTCACACAGCGAACAGCTTGCAAAACCTCCCGGCGAGCCGGATTTTTCACGCCACCAGCACCATGCAGATAATAATTGGTCATATCATGAATCAACGCGTGCATGCCTGCGGCCGGATGCACCAGATAGACCGGCGCAATATTATAAAAGGCGCAACTGCGGGCGAAATCGTGCACATCAAGCGAGGTGATTGCTGTGACGCTGGTATCGCCAAGACGATTCAGAACAGGGTAATGCACCAGTGCAACGGCAATCTTGGGCATGTTATTTGTTTCGCCGGAGCTGGCTTGGTCGAGCCGGTTTCTTGTCGTAAGGGCCGCGATATTGAGGACTGTCTCCTGTGCCGGTGATATGCATCTGGTGCAGCCCGTTAAAAAATGCCAGCCCGGCCAGTGTTCCGAAAAATTGCACCAGCCAGGTGATTTTGAGGCCGGAGAAGTGACTGTACGCCGGTGCGAGCAACATCGAGATATTGTGCGGCGCGAGGTACCAGAGCGCCCAACAAAGCATAGCAAATAAAATTCCGACCATGGCGCAAGCGTACGTCGTGGCGGAAATTTCGCCAAGGCGATTTATTCAGGCCTAACCCGCCTTATTCTTGAATATTGCCATAGCAGGTGCAAAAAGGCTGGCGACACCTATGCTTCGCAGATGATTAAAACAGGGCGCATGAATAAACTGAGCGTGGTCAAGCATGTCGATTTCGGTGTGTATCTGGATGGTGGTGAAGCTGGCGAGATTTTGCTGCCGCTGCGCTATGTGCCGAATCCGTGCCATGTCGGTGATGAACTGGATGTGTTCATTTATCGCGATTCCGAAGACCGGCTGGTTGCCATCACGGAGAAACCGTATGCCATGGTTGGCGAGTTTGCTTTGTTAAAGGCTGTTGATGTCACCGCTATAGGCGCTTTCCTGAACTGGGGTTTGCCGAAAGATCTGCTGGTTCCGTTCCCTGAGCAGAAGCCGCGCATGGAAGCGGGAAAATCCTATGTGGTGCGGATTTATCTGGATGAAGACAGCGATCGCATCGTGGCATCGGCCCGGCTGGATGATTTTCTCTATCGTGAATCCGACAATGAGTTCACCGCCGGTGAGCCGGTATCGCTGTTCATCGCCAACAAAAGTGAGCTGGGTTATCAGGTCATCGTCGATCATACCCACTGGGGTTTACTGCATCACAGCGAGGCTGCTCGCCCGCTGCGGCGTGGACAGCGGCTCGATGGTTTTATCAGGAATATCCGCGAAGATGGCCGCATTGACGTTTGCCTGCATATAAAAGCCAGTGAAAAGACCGGAGATATTGCACAGGTCGTGATGCATGCATTGAGAAAAAATGACGGTTTTATCCCGGTCACCGACAAAAGTTCGCCGGATGACATCCGTGAGTACTTCGGTATCAGCAAAAAGATGTACAAAAAGGCCGTTGGCGCACTGTATAAAAAGAAACGCATCGCCATTGAAACGGATGGTATTCGATTGCTGTAGCGCCAGCATTTCCGGCGTAAATAAAAAAGGCTCCGGGAGGGAGTCCGGAGCCTTTTTTTTGCACTGCCTCAAGATGAGGGTAAAACTGTGTCCGGAGTGAATCAGGAGGGAGGGGAGGGGAGACCACCCCGGACAACGCGAATCATAGAGGCGGCTAATGAGAGAGCGATGAATCAACCATGAAAAGATATTCATGGGGTTTTATCAATTTAGCCCGCATTATTCATAAATGCTGCCGCGCCCTTGCTTGTTCCTTTGCCCGCAACGAATCTTTGCTCAGGCGTCCGTAAACATGGCTACGCCCTTTTTCACAAAAATCCGTTGCGAACAAAGGCCCGGCGCAATCATCACGGCGATTCATGAATAATGCGGGTTAGATGGTAAAAACTATACGATTGAGCACTACGACCTCGATATGATCATCTCAC
>CAZKME010000218.1:0-2901 GCA_964553725.1 uncultured Zetaproteobacteria bacterium | reverse complement strand
ATGAATCAAGAGCTTGCGCTATGTATGTGCGAGGACTTGCAGGATCTAGGTCATACGTCAAAAGATTTTCACCACAGAGGACACAGAGGAAAGGCAGAGACAATCAAAACATAAAGATTTTGACCTTCTCTGTGCTCTCTGTGTATGACGTACAGGATGTACAAATGCTGTGGGCGCATGGATGCGCAGGAACAGCCTCTGTGGTTCAAGGTTTTCCCTGTTTCGTTCCGGCTATTAGGAGGTATAAGATGAATGCGGACTGCCCGATTGTGGTGAGCGTAAAACCGGAGTATTCACCCGAACATTCCGATCCGGAACAAAATCGTTTTGTGTTTGTCTATTACGTCAGCATACAAAACCGGGGTGAGCAAGTCGCCCAACTGGTCAGCCGGCATTGGATGATCACCGATGCCAATGGAAAAACAGAAGAGGTTCGTGGCGATGGCGTGGTGGGCGAACAACCGGTGCTGGCACCCGGCAATGAACATTGTTACAACAGTTTTTGCGTACTGGAAACGAATGTCGGCTGCATGCAGGGCAGTTATATGATGTTGGGTGAGGATGGTCTCTATTTTGATGCGCCGATTGCGGCCTTTACGCTGGCTGTACCAGGCGTGTTGAACTGAACGCATATCCTGTTCTATACAGCTTTCGCCGTTGTCCTTATGCCATGCGGGCGCGTATGGCGTTGCATGCGTCTGGTGGGTTTATGCGACACATAAGAGTTATAGGCGACAAATAATATATTTATATGTCGCATAAATAGGTTTTGCGACATATCATGCGTCGTATGCCTAAACAGATTCCAAATCATGAACTTGATGCCATTGCTGCAATTATCATGGCCCATCCTGACGGAACACGGGCAAGTATGATTCATGATAGGCTTGATTTTCACATCCATCCCAGAAAGCTCCAGCGCCGTCTGAAATTGCTGGCGGAGCAGAAAAAAATCGTTAGAAGTGGGTTGGGGAAAGGTGCCAGATACTATCCGGCGACATCATTGCCGGACAGGGAAACCATTCAGGCAGAGACTTATATCCCCATATCCCGCGAGGCTGAAATAGTCAGGAAAGCTGTTCGCACACCAGTGCAGGGCCGAGAGCCTGTCGGTTACAACCGATCGTTTCTTGAGGGCTACCGCCCCAATGAGACGTTTTACCTTACTGCGGAAATCCGCCAGCATCTTGCAGAAAAGGGGCGTTCGCCAGATAACAGCCATCCGGCTGGAACCTATGCGCGATACGTATTTGATCGCTTGTTGATTGACCTGTCCTGGAACTCCAGTCGGCTGGAAGGCAATACCTATTCCTTGCTCGAAACGGAACGCCTGCTGGAGATGGGAGAATCAGCCGAAGGAAAAAATGCTGTGGAAACGCAGATGATTCTCAATCACAAGGCTGCGATAGAATTGCTGGTGGGTGAAGCGGAAGAGATTGGTTTCAATCCATATACTATTCTGAATCTGCACGCACTACTTTCGGAAAACCTGCTTGCCGATCCGCAGGCATGTGGCCGCCTGAGAGGCATTGCTGTGGGCGTTGGCGGCACGGTGTTCCATCCGCTGGCGACACCCCAACAGATTAGAACCGCCTTCGATCAGGTTCTGGTAACCGTATCGGCAATTGCTGACCCCTTTGAACAGGCATTTTTTATTCTGGTACATCTGCCTTATTTGCAACCTTTTGAGGATGTGAACAAGCGGGTATCCCGGTTGGCAGCCAATATTCCACTTATTCGTAAAAATCTGTGCCCGTTATCATTTGTGGACGTGCCTGAACAGATATATATTGATGGCATTTTGGGCGTGTATGAACAGAATCGTATTGAATTACTTCGGGATGTATTTGTCTGGGCCTATGACCGTTCATGTGCGCGTTATTCAGCCGTTCGGCAATCGCTGGGCGAACCAGACCCTTTTCGACTGCGCTATCGTGATTTTATCGCCGGGCTCGTCGCCAGAGTTGTTAAAAATGGCATGGGAAAAAAACGTGCTGTCGATTGCATCAAACAACAGGCGGCGCAGCGCGTAGTTCAAATTGATCGGGCGCATTTCATCGAAGTCGTGGAAACGGAATTAATGAGCTTGCATGAAGGGAATATAGCACGCTATCGACTGCGCCCGCTGGAATATCAGCAATGGCGGGAAAATTGGATATAACGCAACTCAGGCGCTGCTATATTGATATCACATGTATGCGCCGGTTTCTGTTTTCAGTTGTGCTGCTCTGTCTGTTGCCGAGCATGGCGCTGGCCGCTACTGATAGCATTACCCTGCAATTGAAATGGAAACATGCATTCCAGTTTGCCGGGTATTATGCCGCAATTGAGCAGGGATATTATCGGGATGCAGGGCTGGATGTTCATTTGCGAGAAGCTACGCCGGGCAAAAACCCCATTCATGCCGTCATCCATGGTGAAGCTGAATATGGCGTTGGCACGTCCGAATTGCTGCTTGAACGGGCGCAAGGCTCTCCTGTGGTGGTGCTGGGGGTGATCTTCCAGCATTCGCCCCTTGTGTTGATTACGCATGCCGATGCAACAGTGAGCGATATCCATGCGCTGGCCGGAAAACGTATCATGCTTGAAATCAATGGTAGCGAAGTCGTTGTGATGTTGCAGCGGGCAGGTTTGTCGCCGGGCAGTTATCAGCGTGTCGAGCATAGTTTCAGGCTGGAGCCCTGGCTACAGGGGCGTGTGGCTGCGATGAGTGCTTACATAACGGATGAACCCTATGCGTTATCACAACGTGGCATGGTTCTGGCGCTGGAAAATCATGGCAGGCATGCTGATATTGTTATTGTTGACTGCTGCAACTGTGCTTGTTTCTCTACGCAAGGTGGTGAAACAACGCACCAGCGAACTGCAACAGTCCAGGGCGGATGCGGATAAAGCCAACGC
>CAZKME010000217.1:0-2903 GCA_964553725.1 uncultured Zetaproteobacteria bacterium | reverse complement strand
CCCTGTAACAAATAGCCCAAAAATATCGTAATTACCGTTTCGGCGGCTCCGGCATGTTTTCGGCAAAACCTTCGAAAATATCCGACAACACCTCATCCTGCGACGGCGCAGCAGGATATTCGCCACTGTTTAAGCCAATCAGGCTATCGACAAACACATCCACCAATTCCTCTTTCCAGCGTTTATCCTTGTTGAACGTACGCGAGCTATCATTGCTATTGTAATCGGAGCCGCTGACATAACCCGTCCATGCCATCACGCTCTGGTCAAGATCGTAAATGCTCAGCGTCACACCCATGTCGCGTTGGGTTGTCATCGACACATCAACTTGCACCTGATCATAATCACCCTTTCTGGCATCCTCTTCTGAATCGGCCACATCGGTTTCAGTTTGATCGTGATTCTGCGTGACTCGATCCTGTTCGATGTGCGCCAGCATCAGTTTTTTCATATTCCACCTCACCAGTCCATAGCGTGAGCGTAACAGAAAACCGACATCATACACGGCGGAAGTTATCCACTTCTGTGAGCAATAAATCCAGTGCGGCAATGACTGTGCACGACTGAATCTCATGCCTTGCACCGGCAAGATGCAGACATTGACAATATGTCCTCTGCCCCGCCATTGCAAACGCAATCCATACCGTCCCGACCGGTTTTTCAGCCGTGCCGCCGCCGGGCCCGGCAATACCGCTGACGGCCACACAGGCATGCGAAGCATCCGCCCCGCCTTCGGCCATGGCCCGAACCACCGCTTCGCTGACCGCACCGTTTTTTTCCAGCAATGCTTTAGCTACGCCTACCTCTTCCTGTTTGGCCGCATTGCTGTAGGTGATCCATGCCCTGTCCACCACTTCGGAAGCGCCGGGAACACGGCATAAACGCGCCGCAATGCCGCCGGCAGTGCACGACTCCACCGTTCGAATCGACAAATGCTTGCGCTTCAGAACGGCAATAACCTGCTCCTCAATCAGAGAGCCTGTTGCATTGAGATAAGCGCCAACAGGTTTTGAAACTGCGGCACTCAAGCCGGATTCCAGAGCAAGCGGCAATGTGTCATCTGCCCGTACGTATAATGGCAGTATCAATTTTTCATCACCGAGCTGCGCCAACCATGCATGACGCTGAAATGCGATATCACCCAAGGCAAGCAAAACAATCCGGTGGCCCCTGTAATCATAACTGCAACAACGTCGCGGCGGGTTACCCAGCCTGAAACAGGCATCATCCGGCATGCCATCAAAGCCGTGCTGCTGCATGACAAGATGTAAATCATCATCACTGGCAAAAAACAATTGAGCATCCGCAGCTGAATCGCGCCACCGGTTTGATTCCAGCCATTCAACGGACACATCTTCCACACCCGTCATCCACATCCATGCTTTTAACCAGCCGATGGAAATCCCGGCAAGCATCAGGCTTTGCAACCCCTGTTCGGAGATGACCAGCAAGGCCTGTTTCTTCATTTGAAACGTCATCAAAAGCCAGCCATCACTGCAAGCCACGCAATTGCGATGACAGCGCCAGCCCCCATCACACCGGCCACCACATCATCAGCCATAATCGACCACCACGGCGGCCCCAGTGTCTCTGATAATGACACCGGCCACGGTTTGAAAATATCGAATATCCGAAACGCAACAAATGCGACCAGGTAAGAGACAGTTCCATCGCCAATAGCAGGGATCAGTAAACCCAGACAAAGCCATTGACCAGCCCATTCGTCAATGACAATCCAGCCGGGATCTTTATCTTGCATGTTCGGCAATACGATGGCGCAGATATAGCAACCGATGACCAGCACGATCACACTGGCAATCAGCAGTCCGGCCACGCCGCTCCATGATAGAATCACCCAGGCAGGCAGCAGCGCCGCCAGTGAACCCCATGTGCCCGGTGCTTTGGGCAACCAGCCGCTGCCAAAACCGGCTGCAATCCAGTGATTGAATGTGCGCTCAGCCAAAATGGTCAAAGCCTGTGTTTTGCACGTTCACCCCTTCACCCCTGATAAGCAAATGCACGCCTGTTCCATTTCGACAATGACCAATACAAACGGCCAATGTATCGGGAAACTGCATCCTGGCCGGCGCGATAAATAGTAGCGCATAATCTTCGCCTCCATGCGCAATCAGTTGCAACGCTGATTCCTCTCCAACGGCCTGACATAACGCGTCCCACTCTGGCACCATTGTGACTTCGATATCCATGCCAATACCAGATGCGCAAGCAATATGGCCAGCGTCCTGTAACAGGCCATCGCTGATATCAATACAACAGGATACACCGGCTTTCCGCACAAGAGTGCCTGCATCCAGTTGAGGGATAATAGATGTAAAACAATCAACAAAAGCGCTTTCTTTTTCATTATTTAACCATTTCTGTAAACCCAGAGCATGAACGCCAATCCGGCCAGCCAGCCAGATTGCATCACCACAAGATGCAGCATCGCGGCGCATCGCAGTCCCCTCAGGCAGTTGGCCAGCCACGGTAACCGACAGCGCATTGGTGGCAGAACGGCAGGTATCGCCCCCGGCCAGTTCAACATCATAACGTTTGAGCGCCCGGCTCAAACCGATAGCCATAGATTCCACGGCATGAGCATCTTTCGCCATCACATTCAGCCAGGCGCATACAGGCGCGGCTCCCATGGCCGCCAGATCGGACAACGCTGAACACACCGCTTTATCGGCAGCCTGATCGAGTGGAAAATCATCCGGCCAGTGTACGCCCTGCACACTCGAATCGGTGCTGACGACCAGTTCCATACCCGGTTCCGGTTGATGAATGGATGCATCATCGCCAATGCCCAGACGCGTAAACGCCTTGCGGCTGCCTCCGGCGCCTTTGAACAAGCGCTCAATCAGATCAAATTCGCCATCACTCATAAGCGCCATACTGGCAAA
>CAZKME010000216.1:0-2915 GCA_964553725.1 uncultured Zetaproteobacteria bacterium | reverse complement strand
ACTTGGTGGCGTGGCAATCGCACAACGCGTAAGCTGTGCCGCCATGAAACAAACATTAGTCACCCAACCCACCCTTTTTACCGAACTGAACCTGCCCGAATCCTTGCAAAAAGGCATTGATGGGCTTGGCTTTACCGAAATGACGGATGTGCAGCAAACGGCCCTGCCGCTGACGCTGGCCGGTAAAGACGTGGCCGGGCAGGGGCGCACTGGCACTGGTAAAACCGCCGCATTTCTGATTACGGCCATGAACCGCTTACTGACAACTGAACCGAAACCGGGGCGCAATAAATCGCACCCGCGCGTGCTGGTGATTGCGCCGACACGCGAGTTGGCGGTGCAAATTTCCCAAGATGCAAAGAAGCTGGCCAAATTCACGGACTTGAAACTGCACACTGTATTCGGCGGTGTGGATTACGAGAAACAGAGGCTCGGCTTCGAAGATGGCGTTGATATTCTGATCGGCACGCCCGGTCGGTTGATTGATTATCTGAAAAAACGAGTCTATTCCTTGTCCAAAGCCGATATGCTGATTATTGATGAAGCGGATCGCATGTTTGATCTGGGCTTCATCAAGGATTTGCGTTTTATGCTGCACCGGCTGCCTGATTATGATCAACGCCAGTCGTTGATGTTTTCGGCCACCCTGTCCCACCGGGTGCTGGAACTGGCTTATGAGCATATGAATTCGCCGGAAAAACTACGCGCCGAAGAAGGTGACCTGACCGCCTCCGGCATCACTGAAGAGATGTACCAAACCAGCATGGATGATAAATTCCCGCTGCTGGTGCATTTGCTGCGCAAAGCGAATGTCGAACGCGGCATGATTTTTATCAATGAAAAGCGCACCGGGGAAAGAGTAGCCCGCAATTTGGCCCGCTACGGTTTCACGGTCGGCATTCTGTCCGGCGATGTGCGTCAGAAAAAACGCATGCGTATTCTGGAGGATTTCAGCACCGGCAAGCTGCACCTGCTGGTTGCCACCGATGTGGCCAGTCGCGGACTGCATATCGATGATGTTACGCATGTGTTCAATTACGATTTACCCGAAGATGCCGAGAATTATGTGCATCGTATCGGCCGCACAGCGCGCGCCGGTTCAACAGGTACGGCCATCTCCTTCTCATGTGAACGCTTCTGTTTCGGATTGCCGGATATTGAAGCTTATATCAGTCGTCAGGTGCCGTTATTTCACATTGAATCGGATATGCTGGACATTGGCAAACCCACCAACCCTGAAGCCACTGCCGAAGGCCTGAAAAAAGAAGACCGGGCCGAACAACATAATCGCTCCGGCGGCAGGCCAGGCTCAAGCAGAGGCCCGAACAGACAGGGCCGCAATGGACAGAACCGTGGCAGAAGCAGGCGGCCTCAAGGGTCTGGACGCAAATAGCTCTTGCCAATATCATGGTGCATGCATGACACTTCGTAGATGAAAACGAATACACCCAAAGCAAAAAAACAGCGCCGTAAAAAAGATGTCGCTCCCCGTTTCACAGGCTGGTTGAGCAGTGATGAAGATGAAATCGAGCGGCGCAGACATCGGGGCGCACATGAGCATGTCGCCATTCAGGCGCTGGAACCGGATGAGGGTTTTTTTGGCTCTTTCCTACTCACCTCCGGCAGCGGCGACACCTACCATATTGAAATTCGCTCGTTATCGAAGCACTGTAACAGCTGTGATTGCCCGGATCATCGGGTTAATGGGCTGGGCACATGCAAACATGTGGAAGCTGTTTTAAATCATATCCAGAAAAGGAAAAAACGGTTGTTTCGAGCCGCCGCTATTGTCGGCTCGCCAAGAGTTGAAATCTATCTGGATCGGCGTGACAACTGCGTTCGACTGTTATGCCCTGCTGATTCTGAAGGCAGCGGCGTGCGTGATGCCGTATCACTGGTGCTGCCGCTTTTTTCCAGTGATGACTGTCTGTTAAACGATCCACTCAATGCCATGCCCGCCCTGAAACGATTGCTGGCCAAGGCATTGGATGATATTCGCCCCTGTATTCGCCTGTCGCGGCATTTGGATGAATGGCTGGAGCGCTTGCAACAGCAGGCCGAAATGGCGCGTATGCGGCAATCCTGGGAGGCCGACATTGCTTCGGGTAAACGCAGCCTCAATTTCTTGCGCCTGCCGTTATATGATTATCAGCAGCAGGGCATGCGTCATCTGGCTTTTACCGGACGGGCGTTGCTGGCCGATGAGATGGGGCTTGGTAAAACTGTGCAGGCCATTGCCGCCAGTGAATTACTCCATCAACTGCATGGCGCGGAACGGGTGCTCATTGTTTCTCCGGCCTCGTTGAAGGGCGAATGGCAGGATCAGATCGAGAAATTCACCGGTCAGTCATCGCTGATTATTGCCGGAACACGCGCCAAACGCTTAAAACAATACCGTCAGAAAAGCCGTTTTTATCTGGCCAATTATGAGCAGGTGCGGCCTGATTTTACCGAAATGAACGAGATTTTGATGCCGGACATCATCATCCTCGATGAAGCGCAGCGTATTAAAAACTGGCAAACCAAAACCGCCATAGCGGTCAAACATCTGAACAGTCGTTTTGCCTTCGTACTCACTGGTACGCCGATTGAAAATCGTATTGATGAAATCTATTCCATTGTCCAGTTTCTCGATCCATCCCTGTTCGGGCCGTTGTTTCGATTTAATCGAGATTTTTATCAACTTGATGAGCGTGGTCGCGCCGTCGGCTATCGTAATCTGGATGCGCTGAATCGCCGTTTGCGCCCGATTATGTTGCGCAGACTCAAAGGCGAAGTGGAAGGGGAGCTGCCGGATCGCACCATCAATACCTACTTCGTACAGATGGAAGAAGAGCAGCGGACACGCTACGATGAATATCAGGTCAAGGTGGCCAGGCTCGCCCATGCAGCCAAACGTCGACCATTAACCAAAG
>CAZKME010000215.1:0-2930 GCA_964553725.1 uncultured Zetaproteobacteria bacterium | reverse complement strand
ACAAAGAAGCGGCGGGCATATGCTTCGACCAGAGTGGTTTTGCCCGTGCCATAGGTGCCGGTCAGCAAGGTTGTTCCATTTCTGATTGCAGGAATCACCGAGAGCATGGGAATGAGCGATGCATCAGGTACATGATATTCATGCCTGAGAATATCTCGCATGTGTTGCTTATAACGCTGGTTTATCTGAGTCATCGAATGACCTCCTCAAGTATGGCAATATCAGTTGCTTTGGATGGATCTACCTTGAACATGTTGATGCTGTGCTGATGCCGTGTGATTGCTGTAAATATATTGTCGGGTATCTCGCCATTGATCATCAATATCGTGATATTGATATGCTCAAGTATGTCTGTGATGCTTTTCTGGCAATCATCCCAATCCCAAAAGGAAGCATCGGTAATCAGCATGGCATGGGTAATGTCGTTGTCGGATGCGACAAACTGTGCCAGGCGTTGAAGTGCAGGTTTGAGGTTTGTACCACCCAGATTTCCATCCAGTCGGGAGAGTGCTTTTCTGATTTTTGAATATCTACGTTGGGGAAGCCATGAAATATCAATGTCGCCGCCAAAGGTGATCAGTCCGATATGCAAATCTCTGGTGGCAGCAAAGCAATTAATGCCTTCACAGATACTGCGAGCAAATTTTGCTTCATCGCCAGACATTGAAGCGCTGTCATCGACAACCATGCAAAGTCTGAGCTGTTGCCCTTTTTTATAATGGTGCATGCGATTGCTGTCTGTTTTTCTTCGCGTAGTGATGCCGGGGATAAGGGTTGGTGAGCAACGAAACGAGCGTTTGAGATCAAGTTTGGAGAAAGAGTGTCCCGGCTGCCACAAGCCTGTAAGTTGTCGCGGTTTATGCGCCTGCCTGATCAGGTAGTCTGTGACCTGACGTGTTAGTTTAAGATCAAAAATATCTCTATCATCGGTGGATGGCTGAATTTTTCTGGCGTTTGAGGCATTGCCTTGGAGTAAACCGTTATCTTTAGATACTGCTGCCAGCAAACTGGCCGGATTACCGAGGTCATTGACCATATCGATAAGTATTTGAATCATATGCTTGTGCTGTGTCATCAGTTCCTTTGGCAGCCAGTTAAAAAACGTTCGAGAAAAGCGGATAATGCGCTCGATATGATCGGGGTCGCTGGCATCGTTATAGCCAGTCCAGCCATCGAAAAGGATCGAAATCATCTCCCTTGCTCTGGATTCATGATGGTGAATATAGGTTGGTAGCGGTCTGTCCGACATATTGGCCAGACGTAGAGCCAGCATCATTTTATTGAATTCGATGTTTTGTTGGCCTGTCTTGGGTGCGTTAATGTTTTTTTTCTGCATATCCTCGATAAAGGAACTGAAACAGGTGATGAATCCCTGTTGGTATGTTTCGCTCCACAATTGAATATCGCTGTTGCTGCGATCAACGATTAACTCGATAGCAGGGGCGGAAACCAGAGAAGCCCGGTTAAGATCAAGTGTCAGGGCATCGGCAACAACTTCAATGATGCGCTTTTTAACGCCGACTGATTTTGGAGACACCATGCGATGCGCCCACTCATGAGCCAGAATGCAAAATAGAACTGCATCATCGGCTTGAGATAAGAGCGGGTGTACATATACTTTTTCAAAATCGATGGCTGCAACGTCAATATCTTCCGTTGTAATTATTTTAATCGGGAAATATTTTGCCCAATGACATTTGATCGGCCAACTAATATCGTTTAAGCGCTGCTCAAAGGCGGAGCTTATGTAGGAGTAGTTATTTTGGGCTGCTTGCGTATCCATGCATAGGATAGATGACGAAAGCATGCCAATTGTGTAACAATCAGTGTGCCATGTATGATGCCTTTTGTAATGCCACGGGACAGGACAGGCCGAACGATAAAGGCTGGGGTCGAGCCAATCGTCCGGTGATCAATGTAAGCTACTGGAATGCCATGGGATTTTCGTTCGGCGGTTCGCGGCGGGCGTTGGCTCGATTACTGCGACAATACTATTGGTTTTCGTCTCGTTCAGCGCTAATCTTTCACAATAAGTCGGGACATTCTCATCGCACCATAGGCAATTTGATAATCATCTTTATTGTAGGCAACGAGGACAACATGATTAATCAATGACTGCTCTTGTTGCCGGTGAAGAAAATCAGTGAAAAATTTACGAATACCGTTGCAGATACTTTCTGCAGCTACATGTGTTGAAAGTTTCCCGGAGCTGCTTCCCATCAGTGGGATACCGACACTGATAGAGGCTTTATCATTTTCCAGTGCAAAATACTGAGTTTCGCGCAATAGATTAACGGTGCAGGATTCAATGGCTTTGGCGCTGGTCGCATACTTTTGCGGCGATTCCCCCATCGCTGCAGTATTCTCATAATCCACTGCGGCAACATGGACAATGCCCATAAACAAGGATGATGCCGTTCCTGCGTGCGTTAGAATTGCTTCTCCGAGCGGCAGCCTTCCCTCCGCATGTTTATCTACTTTATCTTCAGGCCATGCTTCAGCCAAGATTGTTCTCAACTCAGCCTGATATTGAACACCACCACATAAGTCGCTAATTCGTTTTGAAACGCCTGTACCAAGACCTAGTCTTGTGTTCGATGAATTGACAATAATATCACAACCACACTCTCCAATATCACCTTGAAAAACATCAAATGTTCGAATCATTATTTTCATACCTCGCTGTAAAATAATAGATGGAGTCAAGCTGGCTGGAGAGCAGCTATTCGCCTTGCTGTTTACAAGCCTTCAAAGATATACGGGTTGAAAAACTGTCTACCCCAAAACATGTTTTTATCCACAGTGGTTAAACGTGCTTCATCGCATACTGCATCCCATGCTGTTTCGATAACTTCCTTTTGATGCTGAACGATTGCGCGTGCTTCATCACTGGATAAATGAAAGACGGGAGCTGCGTGCACACACAGTGC
>CAZKME010000214.1:0-2943 GCA_964553725.1 uncultured Zetaproteobacteria bacterium | reverse complement strand
GTTGCGCTATGTATGTGCGAGGACTTGCAGGATCTAGGTAATACAAGGAGCCAATTGCAAACTCGTGAGCGGTGACCAACTTCTCCACGCTGGCTCATTTCCGGGCTGGTGTTCGATCCATGAAACCACCATACATCTCATTCTATCCCGAAAATGATAGCAAGGATATGGGAGACAAGCGTGGGTTAATCCGGGCTTCCGCAGCGGGAAGATATTGCATCAAGCTCTGCCAGTGCGGCATCGAAATCATAGGCGGAGAGGTGCTGCCGTAAAACCGGCAGATGCGTGACGCATTCGCTACCGGCCAGAGCGATATTCAGCTCATCAATCAAGTCCACGGCATCGCCGTTATAATCCTCCAGTAGCGCCCGCATCCGGGCAATCAGGGAAGCGGCAGTCTCAGTATCGCTGCTTTGTGTTTCAGCAGGCTGCGCACTGGGCTCGCCACGCCACGCGTCTATCCCCTGTATGACTTCAGCCAGCGATGTGCCCGCATCATCCAGCAATTCAGGCGCAACCGGCTTGCCGGATTTCAAGGCTGATTCAAGTTCCGTCACGGCTTTATACAATGCATTTGCACCGATATTTCCGGCGACGCCTTTCAGGGCGTGCGCCAGTTGCACAGCCTGTTGACTGTCTTCCCCGGATTCCAGCGCAGCACGGATATCTTGCAGCGTATCCGCCTGAGAGGCATGAAATTTATTGAGAATCCTGCCATACAATGATTGGTCGCCAGCCATGCGTTTTAATCCATCCGCCACATCAATGCCGCACAGGCCGGTGAAATCTAGCCTGTTTTCAAGCGTTACAGCAAGCGAAGGCGACAAACGTTCCGCTGTTTCCACCTGTGATTTTCTGATCCAGCGAATCAGCGTGGCGTATAACTGATTCGGATCGACCGGCTTGCTGACATGATCATTCATGCCGGCCTGCAAACATTTCTCGCGGTCACCCGGCATGGCATTGGCGGTCATGGCGATAATGGGTAAATCATGGAACTGTTCATCAGCGCGAATCAACCGCGTCGCCTCCAGTCCATCCATCACCGGCATCTGCATATCCATTAGCACGCCATCAAACGCATCGTTGCCCACAGCTTCAACCGCCTGCTGTCCATTGTGAACAATATGCAGGCTGACGCCCACCCGTGCCAACAGCCCTTCCGCCACCTGCTGATTGATCTCGTTATCCTCCACCAGCAACAATCGGGTTCCATGCAACGATTGCAAAGCATCGGCAGGCACCGGCTTGTATGCCTGTGGCGTTGCAAGCATATCGGCATTGCCCAGTTCAAAGCGAATACGGAAAGAAAAACAACTGCCTGCGCCCGGCTCGCTCTCCACTTCAATGTCTCCATGCATCAGTTCTACCAGTTGCTTGCAGATAGCCAGCCCCAGACCGGTGCCGCCATAGTTGCGTGTGATGGATGTATCGGCTTGGGAAAATGCCTGAAACAGATTTGACAACTGTTCTTCCGTCATGCCAATGCCTGTGTCGCGAACCCTGAACTGCAAATTGATTTCCGAATCGCTCTGCTCCAGCACGTCAACGTTAACCTCAACCTGACCCTGCTCCGTGAATTTTACCGCATTATTGACCAGATTCAGCAACACCTGCCCCAGGCGCATGGAATCGCCATGTAGCGGCGGCAAATCCGGCGGATAATCGAACAACAAACTCAAGCCCTTCACATTGGCGGCAATTGCATTGACGCTGGCGACATTATCCAGCGTTTCAGCCAGATGAAAGTCCACGGCTTCAAGGCTTAGCTTGCCCGCTTCGACTTTGGAAAAATCGAGAATATCATTGATAATCACCAGCAGTGTTTCCGAAGCATTCATGATTTTATTCAGATAGTCGCGCTGCTGGCGGTTCTCGGCCCCATCCATGGCCAGGTGCGCCATGCCGATCACTGCATTCATTGGGGTGCGTATTTCATGGCTCATATTGGCCAGAAAATCACTCTTGGCCTGCGCCGCCGCCAAAGCTCGATCTCGCGCTTCGGCCAGTTGGCTTGTGCGCTTCTCCACCTTTTCTTCCAGAATATGACTGTGATCTTCCAGCTGGGCGTAAGAATGCCTTAGCGAATCGGCCATTTCCTCAAGCGCTGCAACAAGCAAGCCGATTTCGTCATCGGTGCGAATACTGATATGCGGCTTGGCTGAAAAATCACCGCCAGCCAGCGCATGTGAAAAGTGAACCAGTTTCCGAATGGGGCGCGTCCAACGGCTGGCAAGGAAAAAAACAGCCAGACCGCCAAGAACCAAAAACAGCAATGCAGTCAGGCTTGCCCGAATCACCGCGCTGCTGATTTCTTCGGCGATAAAACCCTGTGATTTAGCCAGCAGCGAATTCAGCTCATCGAGTGAAAACCCGAGTCGCAAAACACCCCACTGCGTCGCATCGACATGAACCGGCACCACCATTTCCATAAAAGCATGGTTCTCAATCTTGAAGTGGTGATGCATGCGTTGCTTCTGGGCGGCAGCGAAATCCGACACGGTGCCGGACAGGATATGCTGGCGGAGCGCCTGATCGAAATCAGCGCCTATTGCCAGCTTCGGAGTCCCCCCCTTCATCAAAATGACATAACGCAGATCATCAATATCCCTGACTACGTCCTTCACGAATTCCCTAACCAGAGGCAGGCGACCGGTTGCAATCAGATTCTCGATGTGCCCGGACATCTGATCTGCTGCTTTAATCGCTTTTTTATTCACCTGCTCATCCAGAAAAGCACTGTGCATTGCCAAGGCGCTTTTCAGGCTGTGGCGCTGCGCGTTGACCTGCAACAAGGTCAGCAGCACGACCATGGTTACAATCATGCCAACCATAGTCACCATCAATTTCCAGCGCATGCCGCGCCGGATGGTTATGCGCTCCACTTTGTCTGAATCATCCATCACGCCAACATACTTATGCCGATTCAAATCGGCAAGGAGC
>CAZKME010000213.1:1459-2952 GCA_964553725.1 uncultured Zetaproteobacteria bacterium | reverse complement strand
ATTTTGCTTATGGGGCGTGTCTGCTGGTATGAGTGTTGCAAGCCCTCGTCCGACTGACCCTCCCGGACAACCACGACACGCCTCGTAAGCATCCTCTCAACTCCAGCAGGGGCTCCACAGGGGGCCCCTGTTGCAATTTAAGATGAATATCAATTATTGGATGGCAGACATGAATTTAACGATTGACATTAAATTATAAGCATATAACATTACATAATGATTCATTCGTTTTCCTGCAAGGATACACAGCTTCTATTTGAAGGTGGAAAAACTCGCAGATTTCGAGCCATTCGGGTACAGGCTGAGCGAAAGTTACAAATGCTGGATTCAGCCACTGATATTCTTGATTTGCGATCACCGCCAGGAAATCGACTGGAGAAACTGTCCGGTGACCGAAACAAGCAATGGAGTATCCGCATCAACCAACAGTGGCGCATCTGTTTTTGCTTTGCAGGCGGGCATGCGACACATGTTGCGATTGTAGATTACCACTAAGGAGATATTGAAATGACTACAGGAATAACCACCAATGCGATGCGGCCCATTCATCCGGGTGAGATTTTACGTGAAGAGTTTCTTGCACCGCTTGAAATGTCAGCCAATGCCTTGGCAATTCAACTACGCGTACCTGCTCCACGTGTAAATGATCTGGTTCGGGAAAAGCGAGGTATAAGTGTTGATACTGCACTTCGTTTGGCACGTTTCTTCAACAATAATCCGGAATTTTGGCTCAACCTTCAAATTGCATACGATGTAAAAATCGCCAGAGCAAACAGGGCGGCAGAAATAGAGCGAGATATTAGGCCGCTAGCAGCTTAATTTTATTCAACAACTTCACGGAGAATTTGATTTGATATCAATCGCATTGATATTTGTTGTGATCTGGCCGCTTGGCTGGGTTCAGGTCGCGGCGGCAGATGGGCTGTCTGCCAGCGCCATCCATTCACAAGAAACTGCCCAGGCTTTTACCCGCGACAAAAAGCCCGCCCGGAAGATGAAATCATTTGGCAAGGCGTTTGACAGCGATGCAGCTTTGCAAACCAGTCAGGCTGCCATCGGCCATAAACTGGGGGCTTATTCCTTCTATGATCGCAATGGCAAGGAAGTAACACTATCGGACTTTCGTGGTAAACCGGTGATTATCAGCCTGATATATACCAGTTGTTTTCATATTTGTCCGACTACCACCAAAAGCATTGCCCGTGCGATCAAGGCGGCCCGCAGTGCGGTCGGGGAAGATAAATTTACCACGATCAGCATCGGTTTTGATGTGCTACATGATACGCCGGAAAGGATGGGGAGCTTTGCCCGCCAACAGGGCGTGGCCGGACAAGACAACTGGTCTTTTCTCAGTACGGACAAGGCGACCATGGCGCGTTTGGCGGCAGATATGGGTTTTATGTTTACGCCGTCCTCAAAGGGGTTTGACCACCTGATTCAAACCACCATCGTGGATAAAGAGGGTGAAATTTACCGGCAGATTTACGGCATGG
>CAZKME010000213.1:0-1359 GCA_964553725.1 uncultured Zetaproteobacteria bacterium | reverse complement strand
TGTTTTTCTATTATGAACCGACCGTGACCGGCAGTTTTGATGAATTACAACGTCTGGCGCAAGAGCAATGGTATCTGGGCGGCGTCATGCGCAGCCTGCATCGTTATGCCGCCGATGCCATGGTAGTGGTGATGGTGCTGCATATGCTGCGCGAATGGGTGATAGGTCGCTTTCGCGGGCCGCGCTGGTTTTCATGGTTTACCGGCATACCTCTGTTGTTGATGGTTTATTTGAGCGGCATTGTCGGCTTCTGGATGGTGTGGGATCAGCTCGGGCAATTTATCGCCGTACGCACCTCCGAATGGCTCGATTGGCTGCCCATCTTCGCCTCGCCCATGGCACGCAATTTCCTGCTCAATACCGATGTCACCGATTTACTCTTTCGCCTGTTGATCATCATGCATATCGGTATTCCGCTGTTTCTGCTGATGGGCATGCTGATCCACATCAAACGCGTCAGCCGGGCGCAGATTATGCCGCCTCGCGCGCTGGCGACCGGAACGCTGATTGCCTTGATATTGCTATCGCTGCTCAATCCTGTACTCAGCCATGAGCGCGCCGATCTCGGCACAGCAATCCACAGCCTGGATATGGATTGGTTTTATCTACTCCCCTACCCCCTGATTACAACGGGTTCAACGGGTATGCTCTGGGCCATATTTACAGCCATCATGCTGTTGCTGATTCTGCTGCCATGGCTGCCGCCGCGCCGTGAACAAAAACCGGTGAGCGCCGTGAATCTGGATGATTGCAGCGGCTGCGGCCTGTGCGCTGATGATTGCCCCTATGAAGCCATTGATATGCGCCAGCGCAGCGATGCGCATCCGCTGTTCCTGCAAGAGGCGCATGTGATTGCCAGCAACTGCGTGGCTTGCGGTATTTGCACCGGCTCTTGCCCGTCCTCCAATCCGTTTCGCCGGGCCACAGCGCAATCGTTAAGCCGGGGAAAGAGATTAAAAAGCGGCATTGAAATGCCGCAATATGGCGTCGATAAACTGCGCCGGGATGTGACAGATGCGCTGGCTGGCATTGCTGTGGAAAATAAAATTCTGCTGCTCGGCTGTGAACATGGCGCGAATATTCATGTCCACACCGCCGATGATATCGCGCCGTTATTGCTGCCGTGTATCGGCATGTTACCGCCCGCCTTTATCGAGCATGCCCTGCAACAGGGCGCATCAGGTGTGCTGATTTCAAGCTGCCGCGATGGCGACTGTTATCATCGGCTCGGCGCGCAATGGTTAACAGAACGCCTGCACAGAAAACGCGGCCCGTTCCTGCGACGTTCGGTCGCGCTCTCCCATATTGCTGTCTGCCATGCCGCCCCGCCCGACGAGGCAGCCTTGCAGCATGCCATTG
>CAZKME010000212.1:0-3042 GCA_964553725.1 uncultured Zetaproteobacteria bacterium | reverse complement strand
CCACCTTGACATGGTGGGGGTCGGCGGTTCGAAACCGCCCGAGCCTACCAGTTTTACAATATCACGAATAAACCAAGGCCGGACTGATTCAGTCTGGCCTTTTTATATGGTGTCGCTTTGCTATGATGCGCATCTTTATCCGCCGGAGGAATGCATCGCCATGAATATTCAACTGCCTGACGGTTCGACCCGCACCCTCGATGAAGGCGCAACTGCCTATGATCTGGCTGCCGATATCGGCCCCGGTCTGGCGCGGGCTACGATTGCTGCCATCGTCAATGGCACGCAGGTGGATGTATCCTGCAAGCTGAATGATGGCGATTCGGTATCCCTGATTACCGAGAAATCCGATGAGGGGCTGGAGATTATCCGCCACTCCGTGTCGCATCTGATGGCCATGGCGGTGCAGGAGTTGTTCCCGAAATCACAAGTGACCATCGGGCCGGTGATTGAAGATGGTTTCTATTATGATTTCGCCTTTGAGCGTGCCTTTACGCCGGAGGATCTGAAAAAGATCGAAGAGAAGATGCGCCAGCTCTCTAATCAGAAACTGTCAATTTCACGAGAAGAGTGGGATCGGGATGATGCGATTGCCCATTTTGAGGATATTGGTGAAACATATAAAGCCAAACTGATTGGCCGAATTCCGGCGGGCGAAACGGTGAGTTTATACCGGCAGGGCGAATGGGCTGATCTGTGCCGTGGGCCGCATGTGCCGAGTACCGGCGTGTTAAAATATTTCAAGCTGATGAAGGTGGCCGGCGCTTATTGGGAGGGCAATTCCGACAATGAGCAGTTGCAGCGTATTTATGGCACGGCATGGGCTTCCAAATCCGATCTGAAAGCGCATCTGCACCGGCTTGAAGAGGCCGAGAAACGCGATCATCGTAAACTGGCCAAGTCGCTTGATCTGTTCCATTTGCAGGAAGAGGCACCGGGTATGATTTTCTGGCATCCTAAGGGATGGTCGATCTGGCAGACGGTGGAAAATGAAATCCGTAACGTGACGCGCGAGCACGGCTATCAGGAAATCAAGACGCCGCAATTGGTGGATCGCAAGCTGTGGGAGAAGTCCGGCCACTGGGATAAATTCCGTGATGAGATGTTTACCACCAGTACCGAAAATCGTGATTATGCCATCAAGCCGATGAATTGCCCTTGCCATATTCAGGTGTTTAATCAAAAACTGCATTCGTATCGCGATCTGCCGCTCAGGCTGGCTGAGTTCGGATCGTGCCATCGCAATGAGCCGTCCGGCACGCTGCACGGCTTGATGCGGTTGCGTAATTTTGTGCAGGATGATGCGCATATTTTTTGTACCGAAAATCAGATTCAGGATGAGGTATGTGCATTTATCGACCTGACTTATGAGGTGTATAAACGATTCGGTTTTGAAGATGTGATCATCTTCCTGTCCGACCGACCGGATAACCGGGTTGGCACCGATGAACAGTGGGACAAGGCGGAAGCAGCCCTGCATCAGGCATTGCAATCAAAACATATCGAGTATGGTGAGAATAAGGGCGAGGGCGCTTTTTACGGGCCGAAGATCGAGTTCTCCTTGAAAGACTGTCTGGGTCGGGTCTGGCAGTGCGGTACGATTCAGGTTGATTTTTCCATGCCGGGCAGGCTGGATGCAGTTTATGTGGCGGAGGATTCTTCGCGTCAGACGCCGGTGATGTTGCATCGCGCCATCCTCGGTTCGATGGAGCGATTCATCGGGATTTTGATTGAGCATCACGCTGGCAAGTTTCCATTCTGGCTGGCACCGGTGCAGGCGGTGCTGTGTAATATCACTGATTCGCAAGCTGAATATGTGTCAGAATGCTGCGAAAAGATGAAAAAAGCGGGTTTTCGTGTGGATGCGGACTTGCGAAACGAAAAGGTCGGCTATAAAGTGCGCGCCCACACGCTGGAGAGGGTGCCCTTTATTTTGGTTGCCGGAGATCGGGAACGGGATGATGGAACACTCAGCGTGCGTGATTTAAGTGGTCAGAATCTTGGTGTTTTTAGTCTGGACGACTGGATTGCCGAGATGCAGAAGAAACAGGCCAATCACGAATAAGTATGATGTTTTTTGAGGTGGAAGGAGTCTTGTATTAAAAAAGATTTGCCGATTAACTACGATATTGATGCCGCTGAGGTGCGCGTAGTTGACGATACAACAGGGGAGCAGCTTGGCGTTTTGCCACTGAGAGATGCTGTATCCAAAGCCGCAGCCAAGGGTCTTGACCTGGTGCTGATGGCAGCAAAAAGTAATCCGCCAGTGTGCAAAATCATGGATTACGGCAAATACAAGTACGAGCAGAGCAAGAAAGCCAACCTTGCCAAAAAGCGTCAGCATGTGATGCAGATTAAAGAAGTGAAGGTTGGGGCCAATACTGATATTCACGATATGGATGTGAAAATGAAGGCAGCGAAGAAATTCCTGTCTCAGGGTAACAAGGTCAAAGTGTCTTTGCGTTTTCGTGGCCGTGAAATGGCCCATACTGATCGTGGTCGCGATCAGATGAAGAACGTAGCCGGTTATCTGGAAGAGTTTGGCAAGCCTGAAAAGATGCCGAATATGGAAGGTCGCCAAATGATTATGATTGTGGCGCCACACAGAAAATAAGCGTTCCTGCACAGCCTTGACGAAGGCCCGTGCAGGGCCTTTTTTAGTTTGAACGGAAGTGCGGCTTTAGCCGCGCAAAATTCTAGAAGCAGCGCGGCTGAAGCCGCACTTCCAGATGCCGTATAGTTTTGAAAATTGAATTGTAAGACCGAAGGAAGAATAAAATGCCCAAGATGAAATCAAACAGCGGTGCAGCCAAACGCTTTACCAAAACAGGTAGCGGCAAATGGAAGCGCAATAAAGCTTTTGCCAGTCATATCCTGACCAAGAAGTCACCCAAGCGTAAACGTAATATGCGTGGTACGGAACTGGTATCGGCAGCAGATTGCAAAGCACTGGAACGTCTGGTTCCAGGTCGCGGTTAAATAAGAAAGATTTAGGTTAATATGAAACAAACAACGCGCCTGCATGATTTTTTCCACCCTGTG
>CAZKME010000211.1:0-3058 GCA_964553725.1 uncultured Zetaproteobacteria bacterium | reverse complement strand
TGACCGGAGTAAAAGAAAAGTCCACGCTGGTTCGCGAAGGCTTAAAAGCACTGATCGAGCGGGAAAGCGCCCGCAGGCTGGCTCAGCTGGGAGGCTCGGCGCCTGAACTGGATATGATTTCCCGTCGCCAAACCTGAAACACGTATGATATATTGATGTCCATCTTCTAGCCGCTGTTGCCTTGACCGGCGCAACCGGACTATGGACACGGGACAAACGCCTGCATTCAGTAGCTGAGTTACTGGGCAATGCATGGAAGGAATCGCGACTCTCCTCATGATCTGCATCCCCGTAATTTCACAGCAGCCAGGCAGGAAGAAATGTAGGAAATATATAAACTGGCCCCTGGCTTTCCTGTTTTACAAGCCTTCAAAGATATAAGGATTAAAAAACTGTCTGCCCCAAAACATGTTTTTATCCACCGTGCTCAATTGCGCTTCATCGCATACGGCATCCCATTCTTTTTCAATGGTCTCTTGTTGATGCTGAATAATCGCTAGCGCATCATCCCGGGATAAATGAAAGCTGGCAGCAGCCTTGATGCATAAGGCAAGCTGACTTTCTCGATGATCACCATCAATCAACATGGCTTGCGTCGCTATATTGCCGCTCCTGGATTGTGGACAAAGGTCGTAAGCGGGTGTTAATTCAAGCATGTTGCCATCCCAAAAGGCGGCATGATTTCTGGCATGGTCATCGGTATTGCCGACAAAGATATTGAACACGATGCGTGAAAACAGTTCGTGTAATGTGGCGTTAGAACGGGTGAAATGTTGCCGGATAATATGTGTAAGCGATTCATAGCTGGCGTATCTGGCTTCATGTTCGTGCAGTTCGAGCATGGTTAATGCTGAAACCATCATTTTCCGTTGCCAGCCTTTGCCTGTATTGCTGCGGTCAAAGCGCTCAATCAACAGCACATCCTTGTGTGATGATTGAACAAGGCTGACCGGCGCAACATTAAGGCCGACAAGCTTACCGAGCCGCATGGCGATAAATTCAGCTTTGACCACGCTGTAGATGTCGCTGCCGGATGAAAACTTGGCGACATATTTTTTATCTTCCGATTCGATTAAGGCTTTGGGGCGAGCGCCGCCAATAGAGCTGCCATGGTGAAGTGCCTGATCCAGTTCAGGGGTAAGATGGATGCCTTTCTCCACCCGTTCTGCGGATTCCATCAGTTCATCCAGGCTTGCGTTAAGGCTTGATCGAGGTTCATAGACTGTTGGTGAATGCTGGAAATCGAGTGCGCCAATCCTGTCAGAGCCAGATTCCAGTAAATAGGTTAGCTCATCGAGTTGCCGGCTATCCGGGTTGTTGCCTTTACGGCCAAATTTCCTGTTCATGATCACACGCCGCCCCCATGCATCGGGGGCTGCATCACGGACACAGTTGGCAAGCTCCAGATTCTTGATCGGGCTGATATAACCCGCCTGCAAAGGCAGCTCCGCATAATAGATCGAGATGGCATCGGGGCGTTCCAGATAGCGTTTACCATAGTTGAAGAGCAGTTGTTTACCATGCGCTTCAAGTTTGCCTGCCACAACCGGCTCGGTTGCACTGGGCAGCCATATCCACACATAGGCTTCGGAATAAGCGCTATTAGAAGTCATCATCTTTCACCTGTTGCGTGGATGCTTGGCGAATGCGCGAGGGCAGCAGCGCAAGCTGAGCATCAGCTATGGCATTTTGTGTTTGCATGGCGGGTAAATCGTTGTCAAAGAGCTTGATGCCGACAAGGAAAGCCAATTCAAACATGGTGCCAACCGCACAGGCTGGCGTGCCCTTTTCTGCCCGTTGAATGGTTTCACGCGATATATTTGCCCGCTCTGCCAGTTCTTTTTCCGACCAGCGTTTCTGAATGCGTGCCTGTTTGATCCTTTTACCCAGCAAAGAAACGGCTTCTTTACTGTAAGGAGAATAGACTCGTTTTCGACGCTCTTGCTTAGGCATGGGACACTCCAAATGACTGATATATGCTCATTAAGCCTATCTATGCATGATACATCGGTCATTGTGGCAGTATTGATATTGGAATGCAACTTCTTTTTGGCATGCTGCTGCATGTAGAGCCTAGTGTAGAATGCGAATTCCGACGCATCCGACCACCCTGTGGTGAGGCTGTAGCCTGCTGGACTGGTGCTACTCTGCGGGGTGTTTTTTGATGGCCAATGTTGAGTTCTTTTTACGCACCGATTCTCATTTCAGGTGATTTTATAAGCACTGTGGTCTGCATCCCCATAATTCCACAGAAGCCAGACAGGAAAAAATGTGGAAAATAGGTAAACTGGCCCCGGAATCCCTAAAAATACATGTCTTTACTTCCAGCAGGTTGAACCTGCTGGGTAGCTGAATTGGCTGCTTTTTTAATCGCCTTACTTGAGCCATTCAAACTGAATTTGAAAGACTTGAATCCTCCGCTTTTCATTGCAGCAGCAAATCCAACATGTTTTGATTCCTTATAAGCATTTGTCATTTGGTCAAAGTTCTTAAAAACCAATAAGTACATTTCAGCTAATTTCAGGCAAGTTGTATTAATAGCTTGTCCCCCCTGATTTGTACTCATCAGCAATACCTGTTCAGAGCCAATCGCACACGTTTCGCCTGAGGGCAATAAATAATAAAAGCACTTTTGATCTGACCTGTTACATATAAAGCCGATTTCTGAACCTGACTTGTTTTTAGTAAATGCCATTGAGAATTGATCTGATGCGACTTGAGGATCAAATGTCCAACTTCCAAAATACTCCTTGGCTTCCACTTGAATGGCCGAGAAAAATATCGCCAGAATAATCAGTGATCTCATAGTCATCAAACGAGCCCTCCACAATACGGATATAGCAAGTATAACTAAAATATTAAATTATGGAATAAATTCACCTAGCCTGGACTAAGTACCGGGTCAGGCATGACAAATGGGTGTTCCATATATCACCAACCCATGGCGCGTAAACCGAGGGATTTAGATGGATATATTTCTAGTCGAAGCCAGTCAAGGATCGGTGTTGAATATGGACAAATATTGCTATTGAGCCCATGGTATAGCGTAATGATTGTT
>CAZKME010000210.1:0-3060 GCA_964553725.1 uncultured Zetaproteobacteria bacterium | reverse complement strand
TATAAGCTTTGATTTTTGCCGGTTGCAGGCCGGGGCCGCGTATCTCGTATTCCACCGCCGGGCCTATATCACGGAATGCCATCGGCTGGCCGGCTGGCGCCAGATTCTGGACGTTGTACGGCTTGAAATCGGTCACTTTCAATACAATGCCGGTTTCCGGGTCAGTCCAGCTTTCATATACTTTGATGCTAGCCTTTCTCATTGTTGCGGAAGCATTCATCGGGAACAGCTTAAAGCTCAGCTCCGAGCCGCCATCGCCAAAGCTGGACTGGTAAATGCGCATACCTTTGTAGTACAGGGGCTTGTTGACGATAATGTCGGACGTGAGCACCTCCTTGCCATGATCAATAATGGTCAGATTGCTGCGAAACTCTTTGGGCATGCCGGTTGGAAAGAAATCGATATGAAAACTGTTGCAGCGTATTTTGAATGGCATTTCTATGGTCGCCGCCTCGCCACCTTTGAGAAAGAATATTTTACTCTCGGATGTGCCCTCCGTGACAGACATATTACCGCGAATGCCAAATTGCAGACTCATCCAGCCGCCGACAAGAATAATCAGGATGGAGCCATGTACAAAAATATAGCCCCACTTACTCCAGCGCCCCTTGTCGGCGCGGATATAGTGCTGGCCATTCTGCTGCGTGGTTTTGAACTCCCAACCCGTCAATATATGGCGAAATCGTTGTTCAAGTGAGGCGACCGAATGCGATTCGTCCAGTGTCGCCTGATGAAAATGTTTAAAACGATGGAGGGAATTCTCGTCCAGAAAGACATGACGCGTTCGCATTTGCTTCAGCATGTCGGGCGCATGTCGCCACAGGCAGACGGTGAGTGAGAGCATGAGCAGGCCCAGCAGTGTCAGAAACCACCAGGCATGGTACATATTAAACAGGCCAAGCGAGCGGAATACCCAGTACCAGAGCGGCCCGAATTGATCCAGGTAGGCAGCCTGATTCTGATTTTGCAGCAACACCGTGCCAATGACCGAGGCGATGGATAGAACCATCAACATGATAATGGCCAGTGACATGGAGCTCAATGCCTTGAACAGATCGCTCGATATGATGTCGTTGTGGTTTTTCTGGATAGTGCCGTATGTAAACAGGCAAACTCCGATTACAGTGATGATAATATAAAATATATCCAGCTCAAAACCGAGCACTTTGGATAACAGGGCGGTAATGATGCCGAGGCTGACAAGCACGACGCCAAAGGCCTTCTTTTTGACCCCTTCAGGTGGCATGATAAAGCTGAATCAGACCATGAAGCCGAGAAAGAATGCCTTGAAATGGCGCATCGTGCCGGTCAGGGCCAGCAGGGCTGGAATCAGCACAATAATACCGCATATATTTTTAAGCAGGCGATTGTGTCGCATGGCGAATTCACTTCTTCTGAGCAGCAGCACAAGCGCGATACCCACCAGACCAAAGGCGGCACAAATGCCGATGCCGTACAGCACGGCCAGATGCCACCCATGCATCGAAGTTTGCGGCTTGGATGCAATGCTCATGATGTCGGACATGGTCGGCGTAATGCAGGGGGCGTAAATCAAGGCGAAGCTCAGCCCGATCAACAGGGATAGTCCGCTCAACAGCAGCGGGCTCAGCTTGCAACGCAAGGCGCAGATACGATCAATCAACAGGATATACAGAGCGCATATCAAAATGGCGACGCCTGCGACCACCCTCAGGCTGCTGATGTTATAGAGCAGAAGTTTGCTGATTTCCAGCCCGGAGGAGATGAGTATCGAATAGATTATCGTGAAACCAATGGCGTAGGCAAAAAACGGCAGCACAACCCAGCGGCTGATTGACGGATTACCAATAGCCGGATTGTCCTTCTGACTGACCGTGACCAGAAACAGGCCGACGATAAAGGCCATATAGAAAGGGCTTATCTGTATCAGACAAACCTGCCAGATCGAGAAAAACGAATGGAAGCCGCCCCACAGGGCCGTAGCGAAGCCCATCACATAATCTCTTTAAGCCATTGCGGAAATTCTTTTGGTTTGTCTTTAATATTGCCGTAAAAGGCGCGTTTCACCAAGCCTGTTTTGTCGATAAAATAGGTCGTTGGCGGGGAGCCTACGCCATAGGCTCTGGCTATTTTATCGCCATCATCGAAACCGGCAGCGAACGGCACATCCCACTTTTTGACATATTGTTTAAACTTGGATTCTGCATCCTGAATGCCAACCATCAGAAAGGCGATATCATTCTTATGGGCCTGATAGGCATTTTTCATCAGCGGCATGGAATCATTGGAGCAGGGGCACCATGAGGCCATAAAGGTGATGACGAGTCCTTTGCCGGCAAATTGTTCCAGATTGACTTTTCCGCCATCGACCAGTTCGAGCGTGAACGGGGGCGCTTTTGCGCCGACCTGGATCAGTGCGTGTTCATCTCCGTTGCAGCCAAACAGGAGTGTGGCAAGCAGCAGGGCGGTGGCTAGTCTTTTAAAGTAGTAATTTGTCGAGTTCATGGCGTAATAACTCCTTGGTCGCACTGCCCGCATGGGAATAACTGATAAAACCTTTTTTATCGATAAAGAATGTGGTGGGTAAACCATACACGCCATAATCGTCCTTGATTTTTCCTGTTATATCAAGGCCAATCGGAAAGGTGAATCCCAGTTTTGCGACCAGTGCATTGACGTCTTTTTCGGTGTCATCAATCGCAATAGCCAGGAAGTGAACGCCTTTGGGTTTGTATTCTGTGCGAATGGCGACCAGGGACGGGATTTCCTTACGGCAGGGATGGCACCACGAGGCGAAAAAATTAATCATCACCGGAGTTCCCTTGTAGGCGCTCAGCTTAAATGTTCCGCCATCCAGCAGTTGCAGCGAGAAATCGGGTGCCGGGTTTTTTGTTATCACCTTTTCGCCACTAGAAAATATCAAGCCCGCAGCCACAAGCGCAAGCAATAAACCGGGCACGGACACAGCAAGCAATAGTTTGTTCGGTTTGAGCTTCAATGACGCCTCCTGTAGCGCTATTCGTGAGCAACTATCACCAGCCGGGAAAGGCTGAACCTAAGCGTAACGCCATACAAGGTTGA
>CAZKME010000209.1:0-3069 GCA_964553725.1 uncultured Zetaproteobacteria bacterium | reverse complement strand
ATCTTCTTTGCTCTATACCATTACCCAACGCATTCGCGTTTGATTTTCCCCGTCGGCTAACGCGCACAACTCGTCTGAGTTGTGATACGTGTTTTCATTTCAGTTCCACATGTCTGGAATGAAGAAAAAGTGATATGGTAATAGGTGAGGTGTTGAACAATGAAGTGCATGAGTATCCTGATTGCGACAGTGGAACAGGAAGTTTACAGGGGGACGGCGAATAAAGTCGTTGTGCCCAGCGTTGACGGGGAAATCGCCATTATGCCCGGCCATGCACCCTTGCTGGCCTATCTCAGGCCGGGAGAAGTGCGGATTGATTGTGTGGATGATAAAGGCTGCCTTTGTCAAACGGACGATATGGTTGTGTTTGGCGGATATGTCGAGGTGCAACCGGACGGGGTGATTATTTTGGCCGATGCCATTGAACGGGCCAAAGATATTGATGAGTCAAAAGCCAAACAGGCAGCAGAGCAGGCCAAACAGATGCTGCGCTCATCGAGCCAGGAGAAGGCAAGCAAGGCCATGCTGGATTTGGAACTTGCGATTGCCCAATTGCGCGTCGTGCGTAGAAATAGAAAACATCCGTTGATGAAACCATGATGAAAAATTTCCGTATGGGTGATATCTGGGGTGGCTTGTCGGCCTCGGCGCTGGTGCTGCCGCAGGCGATGGCTTTTGGTATCACGCTGTGGTCGCCCTATACGCATGATCCGGCTGCTGCCGCCATGTCTGGGCTTGTGGCAGCAGTTTGTCTGTGTGCCGTTTCAGGTCTGCTTCGCGGTACGCAGGGTCTTGTTGCAGCACCGACGGGGCCGACGCTGATATTGCTGGCCGGTACGATTGCGGCGCTGTCATCTACAGGCCTTGTTGGTGACAGACTGATTACGGCGACATTGCTGACTGTCGCTATGGGCGGCGCTTTTCAGATGCTGATTGGCGGCCTGAATCTGGGCCATCTGATCAAATTTATACCCTACCCCGTGGTATCCGGTTTTATGACCGGAACTGCTATTCTGATGATCAGTTCCCAATCCGGTGTTGTGCTTGGCGGCGATACGAACCTGACGATGCAACAGGGCGCATGGATTCCTTTGGCTGCTGCCGGTATCACGCTGGCGACTATGGTTTGGCTGCCACGCTGGATAAAGCAGATTCCAGGGGCTGTGATGGGGCTGGTGGTTGGCACGCTGGCATTTCATGCCCTTGCATGGATTCAGCTTGACAGCCTGCCGACAAGCTGGGTAGTTGGCACGCTGCCGAGTTTGGCTGATTTGCATATCGGCTTTAACCTTGAACAACTCGATCAGTTTCCGTGGATGCTTATGGCCGGCTCTGCGCTGGCTCTGGCGGTGCTCGCATCACTCGATACCTTGCTTACATCTGTGCTGGCCGATGTATCTACGGGCTCCCGTCATCAGGCCAGACGCGAACTGATGGGACAGGGGGGCGGGCATGTGTTGAGTGCACTGGTCGGCGGCATGGCCGGGGCCGGTACGACCGGAGCGACGCTGGTTGCCATTCAAAGTGGTGGACGCCAATGGGCAGGATTGGTGACGGCGGCGTGCATGTTGGTGCTGATTCTGTTTATGGGGCCGGTGGCTGCGGTGCTACCAATCAGCGTATTTGCCGGGATTATTCTGTATGTCGCCATATTCGGCATGCTGGACAAGGATATTATTCGCTGGCTGCGTACGCCTCAGGCCCGTACCGATGCTGCCATCGCCCTGATTGTGACGGGTGTGACGGTGTTTTATGATCTGATGCTTGCTGTTGCATTGGGCGTGTTGTTGGCAGCGGTTGAATTTATACGCTTGCAAGTGCAGTCGGCTGTGATTCAGCGACGCTGGAATCTGGCTGAGCGCACCTCGTTGCGGCGCAGGCTCAAAACAGAATGCTGTTGTCTGACCGCGCATCCTGATGCCATTATCGGTTACGATTTGAGAGGGACCCTGTTTTTCGGTACGACCGATCATTTGTATGATGCCATGCTGGAAGATTTGAAACGGGCGACATTTATCATTCTGGATATGCGTCGCATTGCACAGGTTGATTTGACTGCCGTGCGCCTGATTGAACACATGCATGGCATGTTGCGCCAGCGAAATGGCGAACTGATTCTTGCCCATGCGCCCAAAAGCATGGGTCTGGTGAAGCGGCAAGGCCATCGTCATGAAAGGCTGGTGCCTTATCACAAAAACACCCGTCTGCGCACGTTTTCCGATTCGGACAAGGCACTTGAATATGCTGAAAATCTCCTGTTGCTAGCGCATTGCAACAACATGGCAGGGCAGGAAGAGTCGATTGCTCTGGCTGATTCCGAATTGATGGCGGGCTTTAGTACAAAGGAAAAAATTTGTTTGTTGCCGTTTTTTGAAGAACGCGATATCGAGGCGAAGGATTTTCTATTCCGCAGTGGTGAACATGGTGAAACGTTATTCGTTATTTTATCCGGCGAAGTGGAATTGCTATTGCCGTACAGCAGGAAAAAACATTTGAGGCTGGCTATTTTCGGTTCGGGCATGTCGGTGGGTGAAGTGGCTTTTCTGGAACCGGGCTTGCGCCGGGCCGATGGGCGGGCGACGATGGATTGCACAGTGGCAGTTCTCAAACACGCCGCTTTAAAACGATTGTGCAAGCAGCATTCAGATATGGGCATGCGTTTATTGATGCGGCTGGGGCATGATGTGAGTGAAAATCTACGTCTGGCGGATGAAAAGCTCCGGCGGCTGGTTTCCTGAAATAGCCGCGCTTTTGAGGTTTTCGTTGTCGCTCTGTCAATAGCGCAAGCTTTTCAATCCACCTGTCACCTTCTATGGCTGCGCCAAGGATGCTAAATAGTGATGCGCATTCTTTCATTGTACTTTCATCTTAAGAAAAATAGTATGCGCCGCATGCTGACGCGTTATTTGCATATCCGTGGACTATCCCGCCTGATGGCGGCGTTGTTTGTCATGCAAATTGTGGTGGGCGGTTTCTGCCTGTTGACGGCTGAAGCGCATGCGATGCCTCAGCCTATGCAGAACATGGTGATGGACGGCAATTGCGCCAAACCCATGCAGGCGCAGAATC
>CAZKME010000208.1:0-3098 GCA_964553725.1 uncultured Zetaproteobacteria bacterium | reverse complement strand
CTGAAGCGATTCGCAAGGCGACTGAAATTGCCAAGAAAACGCTGATTCATGTGCCCCGCAAAGGCAATACGGTTTATTATCAGGTGATCGGCATTCAGGATGCCAGTCGTATTATGATTAAACCTGCATCAGAGGGTACCGGCGTGATTGCGAACTCTGCTGTGCGCGCTGTACTCGACGCTGTCGGCGTCAAAGATGTGCTGACCAAATCTCAGGGTTCTCGCAACGCTATCAACACCGTTCGTGCTACATTTAACGGTTTGAAGTTGCTGGAAAGCCCCGAGCAGATTGCCGCCCGTCGCGGAAAATCAACCTAACGTGCATTGTTTATTTGATGATTAACAGGAGTATTCAAAATGGCTAGCAAAGCAACAATTCGTGTGCGTCAGGTCAAGAGCGGCATCGGTTATGCCAAAGACCAGCGCGCAACGCTGGTGGGTCTGGGATTACGTCGCATGCATCAGGTTGTCGAACTTGAAGATACGCCTTCCGTACGCGGCATGGTCAATAAAATCAGTCATCTCGTTCGTATTGAGTCTGGAGAGTAATGATGAAATTGAATGAACTGAAAGCAGACGCAGGATCTCGCCCGTCTAACAAACGCAAAGGTCAGGGTATCGCGACCGGCAATGGCAAAACCGGCGGTCGTGGTCATAAAGGTCAGAAGTCCCGTTCCGGTGGCAAGGTGGCGCGTGGATTTGAAGGCGGCCAGATGCCGTTGATTCGGCGTGTACCCAAACGTGGCTTTACACCTAGAAAAGATAATGATTTTCAAGTGGTGAATCTGGATGGTCTGAATGGTTTTGATGATGGCGCGGTCATTGATGCTGCAGCATTGTATGAAGCCGGTCTGGTGCGCAGTGCGGTGGATCGCATTAAATTGTTGGCCAATGGAGAATTGTCTGCCAAAAAGCTGACTGTTTCTGTAACGGCTGCATCGGCATCTGCCGTAGCTAAAATAGAAGCAGCCGGCGGCACGCTCAAGCTGACTGCGACCGAGGCTTAGGCCATGCCTCAATCTGGAGCACTCGGCGGTTTCGGCGATATCGGTAAGATTCCCGAGTTAAAAAATCGCATCCTGTTTACGCTGGCCATGCTGATTGTGTTCCGTATCGGCGCGCATATTCCGGTTCCAGGTATTGATGCAGGCATACTGGCGCAGTTTTTTAATCAGTCGCAGGGATCCTTGCTCGGCATGTTCGATATGTTCTCCGGCGGCGCGCTGTCCCGGTTGACCATTTTCGCACTCGGCATTATGCCTTATATCTCGGCTGCGATTATTATTCAGTTGATGACGGTTGTGTCTCCCCAGCTGGAACAGCTCAAGAAAGAGGGTGAAGCAGGGCGTCGCAAGATTACCGAATACACCCGTTACGGCACCGTCGGTCTGGCATTGTTTCAGGGCATCGGTATTTCCATCGGCCTGGAGTCATTCTCGGTCGGTGGCCAGTCGGTAGTTATTGATCCGGGTCTGGCCTTCCGCGCCATGACTGTGGTGACGCTGGTTTCCGGTACGGTATTCCTGATGTGGGTCGGCGAACAGATTACCGAACGCGGTATCGGTAATGGTATTTCATTGATTATTTTCGCAGGCATTGCTGCCGGGCTGCCAAAGGCTGTCGGTGGCACGCTGGAGCTTGCTCGCACAGGCGAATATTCACCGTTCATCGTATTGTTGTTGTTTGCCATGACGCTGGCCGTTACCGCTGCGGTGGTGTGGTTCGAGCGCGCCCAGCGCCGTATCCCGATTCAGTATGCCAAACGACAGGTGGGCAACCGCATGTATGGCGGCAAGTCGTCGTTTCTGCCATTGAAGGTGAATACAGCGGGCGTGATTCCACCCATCTTCGCATCCTCATTGATTCTGTTACCCGCTACATTTGCGCAGTTTACCAAGGGCGTGGACGGATTTAGCTGGTTGGGCGATTTGTCTGCCATTCTGTCACCGGGCGCATGGTTATATATGGCTCTGTTTACTGGCCTGATTGTGTTCTTCTGCTTCTTCTATACGGCGATTGTATTTAATCCGAAAGATACGGCAGATAATCTGAAGAAGAACGGTGGTTTCATTCCCGGTATACGTCCGGGCCAGAAAACGGCGGATTATGTCGATAACGTGTTGACCCGCATTACCGTGGTCGGGGCAGCCTATGTTAGTCTGGTCTGTCTGTTGCCGCAGTGGCTGATTTCCGAATTGTCCGTACCGTTCTATTTTGGCGGCACCTCATTGCTGATTGTGGTGGTCGTGACCATGGATACCATGGGTCAGATTCAGTCACATCTGATGTCCCACCAGTATGAGGGGTTGATGAAGAAAGCCCGTTTGAAAACTGGCAAGTAGTAAACCTGACCCGATGAATTTGATTTTATTCGGCCCGCCCGGTGTTGGAAAAGGCACGCAGGGCGAGAGGCTGGCTTCCGAGTACGGCTTATCGCATCTGGCCATGGGCGATATTTTGCGTGCTGCTGTGCGTGATGAAACAGCAGCAGGCTTGCAGGCAAAGCGTTTTATGGATGCCGGGCAACTGGTTCCGGACGCCGTGGTTGTGGTCATGATTGAAGACAAGATTGCAGCCCGAGAAAGTGGCGGATTTCTGCTCGACGGATTTCCACGCAATGTGACCCAGGCCCAAGCATTGAACAATATGCTGGATAAGAATGGACTAAAAATCGACCGCACTGTATTTATGGATGCGCCGGAAGAAAACCTGCTCAAACGCTTAACTGGCAGGCTTATTTGCAGGGCTTGCGGTTTTGGATTTCATAGGCAGTATTCGCCGCCCCTTAAATCAGGGTGCTGTGATCGTTGCGGCGGTGAGCTCTACCAGCGGGATGATGATCGCGAAGATGTGATTGTCCATCGTTTGGAAGTGTACCGCGAGCAGACCACACCATTATTGGGTTTTTACCAACAAAAGCGTGGTTTTATCAGGCTTGATGCCAGTGGGGAAATGGATGCGGTGTATGCCGCATTGAAAGAGGCGGTTAACAAGTAGAGATGGCAAAAGAAGATATTATAGAAATGTCCGGTGAAGTGGTTGAAAAGCTTCCCAATGCCATGTTTAAAGTGAAGCTGGAAAACGATCACGAATTATTGT
>CAZKME010000207.1:0-3184 GCA_964553725.1 uncultured Zetaproteobacteria bacterium | reverse complement strand
ATTGCCGCTCATCCACCCAGAGTTTTGCAATTGGCTCTTATGCTCAGCAATTGATTTGCATGCTGCCATTGAACTTGACATTATCTCTTTATGTAAGGTAAGTTGCAGTGATTTGTAGCAGTGGTGCTTAAACGGTGGAGGGTAAGTGTCCTTATTTTCGAACAAGTCCGAAGGTGTGATGGGTATCGATATCAGTTCGACCGGCATCAAGCTGGTGGAATTGACGCGTTCGCGCTCGGGCTATGAACTGACCGCAATGGCTATGGTGCCACTGCCGCGTGACGCCATTGTCGAAAACACCATCATTGATTCCACTGCTGTTTCCGAAGCGCTGGCCGAGGCTGTGAGAATAGCGCGTCCGGCAACCAAACATGCGGCGCTGGCGGTGGCAGGCAATGCCGTGATTATCAAAACCGTTAAAATGCCGGTGATGACTGAATTTGAGATGGAAGCGCAGATTGAGTATGAAGCGGATCAACATGTCCCCTATGATCTTGATGATGTGTTTCTGGATTTTTATATTCAGGGCATTTCAGTCGATGATCCTGAGCAGATGGATGTGGTGCTGGTGGCCTGTAAACGGGAAGTGGTGGAAGATTATCAGCTGGTGCTCAGCGAGGCCGGCTTGAATGCCAAATGTATGGACTGCGCCGTATTTGCGTTGGAAAACGCAGCTGAAATTACCGAAGAGCATGCTGCTCCCACAGGTGGCGAATATGCCTTGCCGGATGAAGATGCCGAAGTTAATGCACTGGTGAATATCGGTGCCAATATGATGAATATCAATGTATTGGTTGATGGACGCATGGCGTTTGTGCGGGATCAGTTTTATGGCGGCGGCAATCTGACTGAAGAAATTCAGAAGGCGCATAACATCAGCTATCAGGCTGCCGAGCAGCTCAAGGCAGAAGATTTTGAAGCCATTGATGCGGATGCGCTGGAGCGCTTTTATGTCGGCCTGACTTCTGAACTGGTGCGCTCGCTTGATTTTTATTCCGCCAGTCGGCCTGATTTTCCGGTACGGAAATTGCTTCTCAGCGGCGGTTGCGCACTATTGCCGAATATTGCCACCGAGCTTGAGCAGCGGCTGGGTATTGATGCAAGCGTGTTGAATCCGTTCAGCAATATCAGTATCCCGGCGCGCAAATTTGATGTGGACAATCTGAACAAAACCGGTGCAATGATGATGGTGCCTATCGGGCTTGCCCTGCGGGGATTCGACGCATGATCCGCATTAATCTTATTCCCTATCGTGTGGCGCGCCAGCAGCAGCAAACCATACAGCATGTCAGCATATTTTTTACAGTGCTTGTGCTGGCTGTTCTGCTTGCACTTGGGGCGCATACATTTGCGTCGTTGCAACTCGCCGATTTGCAAGAAGAAACGATTACCATTCAGAAACAGAATGATGACCTGAAAAGCAAAATCGGCACGATTGCCAACCTGGCCAGTCTGCGTTCCGATGTAGAGCGCAAACTCAAAATTGTCGATCGCTTGCAGGAAGGACGTTTCCGCTCCCTGAAAACATTGCATGCAATTGCCGTCGTGATTCCTGAAAATGTCTGGCTGGATGAAATCAGCGAAACCGGCAAGGATATCAATCTCTCCGGTTTGGGCGAAAGCAACAAGGCGGTAGCCAGTTTTATGCGCAAGCTTGATAAGTCACCGCTGTTTAACAATGTGCGGCTCGGCGAAATCAGCCGGGTGCTGAGAGATGGACTGCCGGTGCGCCGCTTTAGCCTTAAACTGACACGTGTGGACGATAAGCCGGCCAGTCCGCCTGCAACATCGAAATCGAAACGCCGGAAGGCATCCTGATGTTTGAGTCCATAAAATCGTCCATGTACGAATCGATGCGGCCTATGTTGCCATTGCCATTATGGCAAAAACTGCTGTTTCTGCTGGCTGCGTTCGCACTGATTGGCGCGACCTATTTTTATATGGGCTGGATGCCCTTGCAGGTGCAAATCACGCGGCAGCAATCGCAACTTCAATTGCAGAAGGTCATTCTGTTCAAGAATCAGCGTCTGGCGCATGATTTGCCACGTAAGCAGAAGGAATACGCCCGGCTGGAGCGCCAGTTGAAGGTGGCGCTGAATATGTTGCCCAAGCAATCGCAGATTCCCGATTTGCTGGAAAATGTATCATGGGCAGGCAAAGACTCGGGCCTGGTTTTCAAGACATTCAAACCGGGTCAGGATGTGAACAAGCAGATTTATGCCGAAGTGCCGGTTCGTTTTAATATTTCCGGCAGTTTCAGGCAGCTGCTGACTTTTCTGAAACGGGTTGGTGAAATGCCGCGTATTGTAGATGTAAAACATTTGACATTGAAACAGGGAAAATCCGATAAAATGCTGTCCGTAACAGGACAGGCTTTAACATACAGATTTGTGGAAGAAACAGCGGCTAAGGCACATAAAGGGCGGCGTAAATGAGCCGTTTGAATTGAGCAGATTGAATGCCCGGGAGACACACATGAGACACAGAATAAATGTTGGCTTTGCGCATGATTGCTGTGCGAAATACTGCTCTGAAAAATGGCGAAATCTTGCCCGCTTTGTCGCAGCTGTTGTTGTGATGTTCACGCTGGTTTGCGCTCAGGGTACGCTGGCGACTGCGGCAAGTATTGAAAGCCTGAAACTGTTATCTGGCAGTACGGGCCAGAGTCTCAGCATTGGCATGGATACAGCGGCTGAATATCAGGTGTTCAATCTTCAGGGGCCGAATCGACTTGTGCTCAATTTTCCCGCTGCAACCCTGTCCGACAAGGTTACTCGGGTGAACGGTGATGGCGGTGTTGAAAATGTCGTGCCGGTACAGGATGACAACGGCGTTCGTATCGAGATTGGCCTGGCTGCCGGTACGACCTATGAGATTGCCGAAAAGGGTAACGATTTACTGGTTACATTCACCTCCAGCGTTGCGGTTCAGGCCAGTGCTGACGGCGCTATATTGCAGGATATCGAAGTGCATGATCAGGGCAAGGTAACCGAGGTTGTATTGCGCGGCCAGCATCTGGATACCAATCACAATGCGCTGGTGACCAATGATGGCAAAACCATGGTGATCGATTTTTGGGGCGGGCAGTCGAAACTGCCGAAGGAATATTATACTTACGCATCGCAACGTGTGAATGATATCTCGATTGGTGCGGCGGAGGGCAGAACGCGGCTGGTTATTTCGT
>CAZKME010000206.1:0-3200 GCA_964553725.1 uncultured Zetaproteobacteria bacterium | reverse complement strand
TGACACCTCATCCACCCAGAGTTTTGCAATTGACTCATAGGCTCGTCATTTTCGTTTGATCTCCCGCGCTGTAAAACCGGCTTTTTTCACAGCCTGCCGCAGCGCTTGATCATCGACATGCGCATCCGGCTCCATCACCACGTTTGCCTTGCCGATTTTCATGTCGATCTTGACTGATTCGACACCCTTTATTTTTTTCAGATTCTTCTCCAGCCCATAGGCGCAGAACGGACAGGATAAACCGTCCACGGCAATGGTGGCTGATTGACCTGAAACGCCTTGTGCGAACGTAATGCTCAGCGGTGCGATTGATAACATCACAAGAACTAGAAATTGCTGTAATTTTCGCATGGGGGCACTCCTAAAAATTCCAGCGGAAACCCGCCGTCCAGACCCAGTCCGTTTCCAGCGCTGATCCGTTCATCCGCTGTATGGCTGGTATCTGGACATCTGTTTCCAGCACATAGCGACGGGTCACGTATTGCAGTCCCGGCACAAGATTCCAGACCGTCCCGCCGCTATTGAAATCTGTCGCTCCTATCAACTTGTTTCTTCCATTCCAGATGACATTGGATTCCAGCACGGCATAGACAAAGGCCGGTACGCCGACATCATTGAGAGAGCGCGGCAATATGCGATATTGAAAAGAGGCATCGAGCCGGGCTTCATCGCCGAATTCAAAACCGGATGCTTTTGTGTTGACCCGATAACTGGCCGCAGCATCGAACTCCCAAGCCAGCGTCTGACGGGTGATTGTTATACCGGCAAACGGATCCCATGAACCTGAGCCTGATTGCAACTGGCGCGGCAGCAGGCCAAAGGCGTCGCGTTGATCATGCGCGCCAGTCGGCATTTTCAACCCGGCGAAAGGAGCAATGCGCAAGGTGTCACCGGGCCGATCCAGTTGGTAAACCGTATAGCGGGCAAAAAACTGCCCATCGCCCAGACCCTGCGTGCTGCGCCGAATCCGCTTCGTTCCCATACTGATTTCCATGCGTTTATTCACATAGGGCAACATGCCAAACAGTGCCAGCTTGGCGCTTACACCATAAACCAGCACCAGCGGAATAGCTGTGACTGTCACTGCCCGGTTCAGAGCCGAACCATCTCCCGTTTTGCGCACCAGCTTGATTTGCGAACGCAAAATACCGACACCTTCGGATACCGGCAATGCGCTATTGAATGTAATCGGCCCGGCAGCAGCAATCCCTGCAAAGGTGAACAGGCTGGTAGCCAATACCATCAACCATCTCGAAATCCCGATCCAGAAAATCTTCCATATCATCGAAATAATGGTGATATTCCGGGTGCATCTTAATCACACGTGCAATACGCACATCCAGCGCATTCAGCGGCAAATCCGCCTGCGCCTTATGCCATGCATCCCAGAACACCTGCCGGTGCGCCCGTAATTGCTCCCTGCTCGGCCCGTTTGTTTCGCTCATATTGTACCTCGCTGGCCCACAGTATTTATGAATAGTCCGGGCTATAGCAAGATAAATTATTTATTGCTGATATCGGGCCTGAAATACTGAATTCGGTGATTACCCCAGTCTGCCACATATACCCGCCCGTCGTGACTCACAGCAACGCCGGTGGGGCCGGAGAACTGACCGGCTTGATCACCCGCACTGCCCCAGGCTTTGATGAAATGGCCATCATGATCAAAATACTGGATACGGTTATTGTAGAAGTCCGCCACGAAAAGGCTGCCATCCGCCCCGACAGCGATGCCGGAAGCCACGCGAAAACGACCGCCCCACAGACCCATGCCGCCGATGCTGTGCAAAAAACGGCCATCGGCGGTGAATACCTGCACGCGATTATTGTAGGCATCGGAGACATAGACACGATCATCCGCTCCAATGGCAATGCGCGACGGATAATAAAATTCACCGTCATGATCATCCGAAACCACAAAATTCAGTGCTGAACGCACGACATTGACCTTGCCCTGCTTGCCCCAGGCGCGAATAAAATGACCATCGGCTGAAAACTGCTGAATACGATGATGATATTGATCTACCACATACACCAGGCCGGCTGAATTGACAGCTACGTCCACCGGCGAATTGAATTCACCCGGTTTATCGCCTGCATCGCCCCATGCTGCGATGCGTCGTCCCCGGTTGTCAAAATGGAAGATTCGATCCAGATCGTAATCTGTCACCCACACCGTGCCATCCGGGCCAATGCCTATGCCTCCCGGTTTTTCAAACAGCTTTTGACCGAATGCCATCAGAAAATCGCCATCCGCAGTAAATTTCTGCACACGCTTGTTGCGCACATCGGTGACATAAACAAACCCGTCATGATCCACAGCCACATCGAAAGGTTCATTGAATTGCCCCGGTTCACTGCCCTTGCCGCCCCATGTCTGCACATTGGCAGGGGCGCTGGTGCAGGCCGAAAACAAAACAGCAACAAACAGCACCAATAGTGAATTAAAAAATCGTGTCGGCATCTTCATTGACGTGTAATGCCCCGGGCGGTAAAGCCTGCCTTTTTTACAGCCTGACGCAGTGTCTGATCATCCACATTCGCATCCTGTTTCAAGTTGACTGTCGCTTTGCCGCTCTTCATATTGATTTCAACGCCCTCAACACCTTTGATCTTTTTCAAATGCTTTTCCAGCCCGTAAGCGCAAAACGGACAGGAGAGTCCATCCACCTGAATCGTTGCCGATGATACACCGGCGGTCTCTTGCGCTGATGCCGATATAACAGGCCCAGTAAGCAGTAGCCCGGTGATAAGTATCAATCGTAATATTTTCATGTCGTACCTCCTGTTTTTTAGAAAAAGAAGTTCCAGCGGAATCCTGCCGACCATACCCAGTCAGATTCTAGCGCCGTACCGTTCAGATTTTGCACCGTGGGAATCTGAATCGCGGTCTCCAGCACAAAACGATCCGTAACATATTGCAATCCCGGTGCGAGATTCCATGTCAGACCGCCGCTGTTGGCATCGGTGACGCCCAGAGCTCTGTTTTTACCATTCCATATCAGGTTGGATTCCAGCACTGCATACACAAACGCGGGTACGCCGCCCGATTCCAGCGTGCGTGGAAACACCCGGTATTGAAACGAGGCATCCAATCTCGCCTCATCACCAAAGGAGAACCCCGACGCTTCGGTGTTAAACCGGTATTTAGCCGCTGCGTCAAATTCCCAGTCCAGTGTTTGCCGGGTAAGCGTCAGACC
>CAZKME010000205.1:0-3255 GCA_964553725.1 uncultured Zetaproteobacteria bacterium | reverse complement strand
TCAATATGCCAGATGAATCAAGAGCTTGCGCTATGTATGTGCGAGGACTTGCAGGGTCTAGGTATAAGTCTTATAAGGCCTGTGTAGCAACTGGACGTTTTGAAGTGGCATGGATAAGCTGTTGGCCGGACATAACAGGAGGTTTTCCTTCTGCTATGGAGGGGGAACATGCCAAATAAGTTTATTGTTGAACACTGGTTGCTCAAACATGCCCGGCTGAGTGACAAACCACTCATCGACACCCAGATTGGACAGGCCTATGCACGCATGGGTTTTGCCAGCGCAGGCCTGTTATACCTGATGTTGCATGCGGCAGATTTCAGCTATTATAAAACAGTCTTTCTGAGTGTTGCATCAATCTACTTTCTGCTCAACCTGATATCCATCGCCATGATTCGCCGGACACCGCTGTCGGCTTTCCGCTGTCTGTTTTTCCCGGCCCTTGATGTAGGCGTCGTCAGTTTCAGTATGTTGATTGACGGAGGCCAGACCAGCGCCCTGTTTTTCCTCTTTCTGCTCATTATCCTCGGTAACGGACTGCGTTTCGGTAATACATTTTTATTATATACGCAGGCCTTATGCATCATCGGCATGGCGAGTATCTTGTTCTACGCCGACTATAATATGCATACAGAGATTGATATCAGCCTGTTGTTCTGGCAATTCGGTACATTGCTGATGATACCGTTTTATGTGTACCTGACAGGACAACGTGTGGAAAATGCAGTCAAGGGACGCCTGGAAGCCGAGCAAAGCGCCTACAATTTGCTCAATAAAGGCCCGTTGCCGGTATTCACCTTTGAGTTGGACAGCGAAGAAAAGCCGCGCATTCTCTACGCCAACAGCGCCATCCATGAAACATTTCAGCGTGATAAATCCAATCTGGCGGGCGAATGTGTAGATAGCCTTATCCTGCCGGAAGACAGCCAGGAAATGATCGACTTTTGCCGTGAAATATTCAGATCGAAGCAGAATAACCCACCCAATACGGCGCAAAATATGTATATCAGAAGCCGGGGGGCAAGCGGCAATATTCTCAAACTACAGTGTACGGCCATCAGTATGCGCTGGCGCAATCGCTGGATTGGTGTCTGTTTCATGCTTGATATTTCTGCCCGCGAGAGCATGCAGGAAGAACTGGAATCAGTTCACAGACAGGGATATATGAGCACGCTGGTGGCTGGCATCGTACATGATTTTCGTAATGTGCTGACCAATATGATCGGTTATGCCGAAGTGTTGCAGATGGGAATCCGGGATGAATCCGCCAAACAACAATTAAATGCTATCATCGCTGCCGGAGACCGGGGCTCAGAATTGATCACGCATTTGCTGAAGCTCAGCAAGAATGGTGAAACCGATAGTCTTCCCGCTTACGCCGAAGGCGGCCGGATTATGCTGCCGCTGGAAAACATTATGGGGCTTGCCCGCCTGCAAATGCCGCCGCATATCAAACTTGTGTGTCAAATAGATGATTCCCTGTGTGATGTCGCCATCAGCATGGTCGAAATCGAACAAATTCTTATGAACCTGATCAATAATTCCATGCAGGCCATCCATGAAAAAGGTCAAATCCATGTTCGCATCAGCAATGACCCGAAACATCGATTGTCGAAACCGGGCCACCCCTGTTTTTGCATGCGGGTTGCAGATAATGGTGTTGGCATTCAGAGCGAAGACCTGGACAAGGTATTCAAGGCATTCTGGACATCCAGAGTCGATAGAGGAGGAACAGGCCTGGGCCTGACCATGGTGCAGCGTATCATCAAACGCAATCACGGCAGCATCGAAGTCGAATCCGTTGCCAATAAAGAGACCCGTTTTACCATTCACCTACCCCCGTATATTGCTGACACGAACAAACCGGCTGACAAGAAAAACGCAGCTGCGCAAAATACAGCCACACCACAGTCACCGCCCGTTCCGCCCGCCCCGCCCACCCCTGACTGCTGCCATGTGTTGCTGGTTGATGATGTGCCCGATATTCTCAAAATTCATCAGGCCATGCTCGCCCGTTTGAAACATACATCAGCCGTGGCGGAAAATGGCAAACAGGCGATGGCGCTTTTCCTGGACAAGAATCATCATTTTGATCTGATCATCACTGATTTCCGCATGCCGGTCATGGATGGACTGGAACTGGTTGAAAATATCCGCAAGCTGGATGCCAATATCGCCATTCTGATGATTACGGCGTTCGGGGAAGACCGGCAGTTGCAACGCGTCGCCGACTTTCATGTTACGCTGATCAACAAGCCGGTCAGCATGCACAAATTCCAGCTCGCAATCGCCGAAACCATGTTCCGTGCGGGGTAAACCGCGAATGGACGCGAATACACGCGAATGTAAAAACAGCTTAGAACCAATCAGCACTGTGCCTTTGACCTTTATTCGCATTCATTTGCGTTCATTTGCGGTTCAAAGTCTTTCCTGTTTGCTTCCAGCTATGCCGGGTCAGGCTGTGATCAATTCACTGGCTCGAAAATCATCATAGAGCGCATCGGTGAAATACAGGCCATGCGCCGGTGCCGTGGCCGCGCCAAGGGTTCTGTCCCTGCTAACCAGCAGCGCCGACAATGATTCAGGGCTGCGCTTCCCTCTCCCGACCTCAACAAGATTGCCAACCAGATTACGTACCATATGATATAAAAAAGCATCCGCCGAGATCGAAATATTGATACAAAATCCATGCTGTTCAATCGACAGACTGTTGATGGTTCGCACCGTTGTGGAAGCCTGACAACCGGCAGCCCGCATGGCGCTGAAATCAAATCGACCCGTGCAATAAACTGCGGCTTCACGCATGCGTTCAATATCCAGCGCTCCGGGCATCCACCAGTGTCGCCATCTGTGCAGCCCCGATGCCGTGTTCCGGTTCCATATCTGATAGCGGTAAGCGCGTTCCCGGCAATCGAAGCGGGCATGAAAATCCGCTGCAACCGCACGCACACCAACCACGCGAATAGCATCGGGCAGAAAACTGTTGCAACCATGGATATAGGCTTTGTACGAACGCTGCCAGCGCGCCGCATTCACATCCGCATGCACCAGCATGGCTTCGGCATGCACGCACGAATCAGTGCGACCGGCAGCCATGCTTGCAACCGGCTCACTGTCGATGTGTGACAAGGCATCCTGCAAACAGGCTTGAACCGATGTGGCGTTATCCTGTTGTTGCCAGCCATGAAATGGACGCCCGTCAAATTCCAGCACCATGGCAATGCGCTGTTTTTTCTCTTTCATGTTAACGCGCAT
>CAZKME010000204.1:0-3266 GCA_964553725.1 uncultured Zetaproteobacteria bacterium | reverse complement strand
CATCACTGCTGTTTTTCAGGAGGGGATGATGACAGTTTCAGAAGTGGTTGAGGCAATCAAGGCAGGGAAAAGTCTGGCAGGTGAGAATCTGGCCGGGCTGGATTTCTCGAATCAGAATTTGAGTGGTGCCGATTTTTCGGGTGCTGATCTGAGGGGTTGCACCTTTGACGGGGCTGATTTGTCAGGGGTGGATTTCAGAGATGCCATGATTGATGGTGCTTCGCTGGTCAATACCAGACAGGATGGTGTGCGCATTGATGTTAAGCGATTGTTATCCCGCATCAGCAGCGGCTGGAGCCTGACCGGCGTGGATTTGTCCGGTATGGACTTGTCCGGTCAGGATTTGCGCAATGCCAAGCTGCGTTTCGCCAATCTGAAGGGATGTAACCTTGAAGGTGCCGATTTACGCGGTGCCGTGTTGAATGAATCCGATCTTTCCCATGCCAATCTGCGCGATACCGATTTTCGCGGTGCCAGCCTGAAACGTTCCAATATGACCCGTTCTGACCGTACCGGCGCTAAAATCAGCTTGTGGGCGATGAAAAAAGTATTCATTGCCGGAGCCACCGCTTACCGTTGATCGGTCAAAATCAAACCCAAGATTCGGCATTGATATGCGGCGCAAGCCGCAACCCTTTGATTCGTCTGGCATTTCGGAAAATCATTCATCACCGGCAAGGTGACCACATGATTTTCCGAAACGCCTTACAAACCAAATGATTACACCCTGCATCCAATATCAATGTCGGATCTTGGGTTAAAGATTTATCTGCTTGCCCCATAGGGGGAGTCCTGAAAGGCAAAGGGCATATCACGCAAAGACGCAAAGAACGCAAAGCCAGACAAAACCCCATTTTGTGATCTTCTTTGCCTGAATGAACAGGCGGCGCTAGTGTGCGCGGCCTCTATTCAGAGGTCTTTTCTGGAGGTACAAAAGCAATGCTGGCACGTACATACTGTGGTGATTTTCGCAAGACGCATTTACGACAAACAGTTCGCCTGAACGGATGGGTGGAAACCAACCGTGATCATGGCGGCGTTATCTTTCTCGATGTGCGCGATATCTCCGGCGTGGTGCAGGTGGTTGCTCATCCGGACACACCCGAAATGCATGCGCTGGCTCATTCCATGCGTCAGCAGAATGTGATTGAAGTGATTGGTGAAGTGATCCCCCGCGATGATGATGCGATGAATCCAAAACTGGCGACTGGCGAGATTGAAGTGAAAATCAACAGCCTGACCCTGTTGAACCGGGCTAAAACACCGCCCTTTGCGATTGAGGATACTTGCAATACGGGCGAACAGCATCGCCTTGAATACCGTTATCTGGATTTGCGTCGTCCGTGCATGCAGAAGAATCTGATGCTGCGCCACAAAGTCACCCATGCAGCGCGTAACTATATGGATTCGCAAAACTTTCTCGATGTCGAAACGCCCATTCTGAACAAATCCACACCGGAAGGCGCGCGCGATTATCTGGTGCCGTCACGCATTTATCCGGGTTCTTTTTATGCTCTGCCGCAAAGCCCGCAGTTGTTTAAGCAGTTGTTGATGGTCGCAGGCGTGGATCGTTATTATCAAATCGCCCGCTGTTTCCGCGATGAGGATTTACGTGCTGATCGCCAACCGGAGTTTACCCAGGTCGATCTGGAAATGTCCTTTGTGACGCAGGATGATGTGATGGCCGTGGCGGAAGGTTTGATTGGTGCCATGTTTGCCGCAGGTATGAATGAGCAGATTCAGGCCGCATTTCCGCGTATCACCTATGCAGAAGCAATGGATAAATACGGCCTGGATCGCCCTGATGTGCGTTTTGGGCTGGAGCATATAGATGTCACTGATCTGATGAAATCGGTCGATTTCAAAGTGTTCAGCGGCCCGGCCAATAATGGTGGTTTGGTCAAGGTGATTCGCGTGCCGGGCGGCAATAGCCTGTTGAGCCGCAAGAAAATTGATAATTATACCAAATTCGTATCCATTTACGGGGCCAGAGGGTTGGCTTATATCAAGGTCAATGACCGGGACGATATTCCGGGCGGTTTGCAGTCTCCGATTGTAAAAAATCTGTCGGTAGATGTTTTACAATCGCTATTGGAACGTACCGGTGCGGAAAATGGCGATTTGCTGTTCTTCGGTGCCGATAGTAAAGACATTGTCAATAATGCCCTGGGCTATTTGCGTGTGGAGCTCGGTAAGGATCTGGGCCTGTATGATGCCAAAGCCAATCAGTTCGTCTGGGTGGTTGATTTCCCGATGTTTGAATGGGACGCCGAGAATAAACGTCCGCAAGCGCTGCATCATCCGTTTACGGCTCCGTATCCAGAAGACATCGACAAGCTGGAAACAGAACCGCTGGAGATGCGTTCACAAGCCTATGATCTGGTCTGGAACGGTACGGAAATTGGCGGCGGCTCGATTCGTATTCATGATAGTGATGTGCAAGCACGCGTACTCAAGGCGCTGAATATTTCTGATGAGGAAGCCAGTGAAAAATTCGGTTTCCTGCTCAATGCCTTGGCATACGGCGCACCGCCACATGGCGGGCTGGCCTTTGGTCTGGATCGGGTGCTTAGTCTGATGGTCGATGCCGAGTCGATTCGTGATGTGATTGCTTTTCCAAAAACCCAGCGGGCAGCCGATCCGATGTCGGATGCGCCTGGCGAGGTGGCCGATGAACAGTGGAAAGAACTGGGCTTACGCAAACGGCGGATGATTCAGAATAACGATAAAACATCATAAGCATAAAAGCCTTACCACAGAGGACACAGAGGAAAATCAAAGGCATGGTTTGTAGACAGCGCGAATGATAAACAGCCATATTGAATAATGGGTTTAGATTTGCTTTTCCTCTGTGTACTCTGTGGTGAAAAAGTCTTTGACTCTGGTTAAGTTATAGGCGCTATTTTATGCGATCAGCCTTTGCATGGGCAGAGCGCATTGACATCAACAGGGAAAGCTAAGATGATGCCTTCTGTGAAACGATTGCTGTTTTTTCTGCTACTGATACTGGCTTCCTGTGCACTGAAACCACCTGTGCAGGAAATGAGCGATGCGCGCTCTGCGATCAAAATAGCGCAAAATTTGCCTGCTCAACAAAATTCCGGCCAGCAAAGGCGGGCGGCTGCCTACCTGAAGAGCGCGGAATCGGCGCTGGAAGAAGCAGCTGCTGCGATTGGCAACGAGCATTATGATCGGGCGCGCGCCAAAGCACTGGAAGCCAAGCGCAATGCTCAGGAAGCAGCACGCATCAAACAACGTAAACATCA
>CAZKME010000203.1:0-3316 GCA_964553725.1 uncultured Zetaproteobacteria bacterium | reverse complement strand
ATCCACTCAAAGTGGGATTGCATCTTATCCACCCAGACTTTTGCAAGTAGCTCTGTAGGATGTTACAAGACAAAAAAGCAAGAAATGGTTATATGCTGCGCTGGCACAAACACTGGGGAGTGATGCATCCACGGTCGCACATGTGAAGTATTGATGTTTTACCCGTTTGAGGCCAGCAGTGATCAAAAGGGGTGCGTGATTTTACGAGGAGATCATACATGAGGCACCTCAGGCAGTTCTATGGCGTTTGAACCCGGTTCCCTCGCTGGCTGCTGTAGATCGGTGAAAGTTAAATGGGGGATTTTGAGGAAACTCTTATTATTGGCAAGGAATATGCTTGTAGTAAATATATATTGAGAATATTGAGACTAGCATTAAAGTTGATGTAACTCGCTGCGATACGAGTATTAATGATTTGATTTGATCTAATCTAATCACTGCTGTCCCAATGCTATTGAAGAATTATTGTTTTGAAATTGGCTCATAATGTAAGGGGGAATAATGGTGGCCATGCCTGTTAAGGATTTGAACCGAGAAAGGTTCGGATATTCATTTCTCTTGTTATTGCTTCTTTGGGTGCCTGTATCCGTCATGGCGGCACCACCTGTTCCTAATGCCGGAAGTTTGTTGCGGGATATTGAGAAAGGTAAGCAGCCGATACTTCCCGGCAAGGGGGTGGCGCTGGAGATACCGTTGCCGCCAGAGATGAAGTCACAGGGTAACATGAACGTGGTGGTAAAAGCATTCCGCTTTGCTGGCAATCACCTGCTTGATGACAAAACACTTACGTCTGTTGTCAAACCATGGCTGAACTGTAGCGCTATACAGACTGGCTCTGCGCATACGGATCGTGCAGCCCGACCAATCACGCCGATATTGAAGGAACAGCATCCGGTCAAGACCCCGGACGTAAAATCTGTACACCATAACGCTGTGCACCCGGCAGCAGACAAGCAAAACTTTTTTCAGGCTGAAGTCATCCATTTCGGCGATGGGCGTGATCAAGGGCGCGAGCGGGGGAATGTTCAGGTCAATGCCGCAGCTCGCATGGTGCTGGATCGGGCGGTGGCGATACTGCGAAACCATCCCCGCGTACATCTGTGGGTCTCCGCCTATAACGATAAACGCGGCAGTGCACGCACCAACCTTGAAAACACCCGCCAACATGCCGGGATAGTGGCGGATTATCTGACCGCCCATGGTATTTTACCGTCTCGATTCACTGTGCGCGGGCTGGGTGGGAATCATCCTGTACTGGATGAAAACAGCAAAGCTGCCCGGGCCGATAACCAGAGGGTCGAACTTTATTTTGTGGCGGATGGGAAAGATGGCTTCCAAAACACCGTATATTTCCCCCCCAACGCTGCTGGTCTGAACCATGCAACGCTTCAACGGCTCCGTCACATTGCGGCGCGTCTCAACAGGCATCCAGAGCTTCGCCTGCTTCTCGGAGGGCACAGCGCCCGCATAGGCAACCCTGATGCCAACATTCAATTATCCTTGCATCGCGCCCAATTTATTGCCAGCTATCTGGTGCGGCAGGGGGTTAACCCATCGCGTATTACGAGTCGGGGTTTTATGGCGAAGTATCCGGTTGCCGATAATCACACGGCGCATGGGCGCTCAAAAAATCGCCGGGTGGAGATGTATTATACTACAGATCCGGGATTCATAGCACAGACGGAAGATATTGCTCCGGCTCCGGAAGGCGTGCGGCATGCCGTGCCAACCCGATCCGCTACGGCACAACTGCGAGACGCGCAAGAAGGAATCACGGGCTGTCGACTCAGCTTCGAGGATTTGCAAAATGCCGCCAGAGCCGTGGCAAAATACTATCGGGATGCGGGCTGGGTGGTGCGCACCTATTTACCCCGACAGGATATCAGCGCGGGAATCATAACGATTCAGGTGGTTGAAGCCCGCTTCGGGGGTACCAGGATGCATGGTACGAGTATGGTATCCCCTAAACGGATTGATCGTCTGATCCGCGCGGCGCAGCCGGTGGGCGAGCCCATCAAGGTATCGGCCATTGAGCGCGGCGTATTGCTGGTGAATGATCTGCCTGGTGTAAGGGCAAAATATGCCTTCAGCAAAGGCAAACGGGACAGGGAAACAGATCTTGCCCTGTCCTTTGTGGATGCGCCGCGCATCAATGCTTATGCGCAAGCCGATAATGGCGGCACGCGATCCACCGGGTCAGGCCGTGTCATTGCAAATCTCGGTATCAACAGCCCCACCGGCACAGGTGACAAGCTCGGCCTGATGGTGATGGGATCGCGGGACTTGCAGTATGGCACATTTTCTTACACGCTCCCGGTTGGAGCACATGGCTGGGTTGTGGGCGCATCGCTAACGAACCTGAAATACAGATTGGGCAAGGAATTCAGTGTCTTGAACCTGAAAGGTTCGGCCACGACAGTGGGCATGAGCGCCCGCTATCCTGTTATTCGAAGTCAGACAGCAAACCTTTATTTGACGGCGCAGTTTCAGCATAATATCTATTATAATGAGGCTCAGGGTGTGGAGATAAGCCATTATACGGTGGATGTGCCGGAGTTGTCGCTCAGTGGTAATTATTACGATAGTTTATGGGGTGCGGCAGTCACCAGTGGAAGCATATCTATTGTACGCGGGCGGGTGGATATGTCCGGCTCACCCAATGCCGCCTTTGTGGCCGCTACCACGCACAGCAATGGTGAATATGCACAGATGAATTTTACGCTGAGCCGACAGCAGAGTATCGCCGAATCCAGCACAGCCTACATTGGATTTACAGGTCAGTATGCCAGTCGTAATCTGGATTCGTCCGAATTTATAACACTGGGCGGGCCTGACGGCGTGCGTGCCTATCCGGTATCGGAAGCGGCAGGCAGCTCCGGCGGCGTATTGAATGTTGAGTGGCGGCAATTGCTCCCCTGGAACCTTACACTGACGCCGTTTTATGACTATGGTTTTATCCAGATCAACAAGGATAATCATTTCATTGGTGCCAGTGCTCTCAATCACTACGCACTACAGGGCGCAGGCGTTTCATTGCTCTGGAATCCGGAAGACCCCATCGACATCACGGCCACACTGGCCAGTCGCATCGGCAAAAACCCCGGTCGCCAGGCCAATGGCCTTGATCAGGATGGCAGTTTCCATCGCTATCGCATCTGGATCGATGGCAGTTACCGTTTCTGATGGTAGGTATTTCCCTGTGAAGCGGCTCGTTTTCCGCATCAATCGGACGCTGAAGCAGTGTGTCCGGCAGATGATGTGTGCTGCGATGGCTATCGGCATGGTATGCACACCCCTTTATGCTGTGGCCGCACCG
>CAZKME010000202.1:0-3412 GCA_964553725.1 uncultured Zetaproteobacteria bacterium | reverse complement strand
TTTGTGCAGGGTGATATTTGTGACCGTGAACTGATTGACCGGCTACTGCGTGAATATGAAATTGATACGATTGTGCATTTTGCTGCCGAATCACATGTGGACAATTCTATTTCCGGCCCGGAAATTTTTATCCAAACCAATGTGATGGGCACGTTCACGCTGTTGGAATCAGCTCGCCAGTATTGGATGGTTGAGTTAGAAGGAAGGCGTCAGGCGGAAGATGATATTACATCTCCCTTTGACCGCTCCTTCCGCTTTCACCATATTTCGACGGATGAAGTCTATGGCACGCTTGCGAAAAATGATCCGCCATTTACCGAAGAAACCCCGTATGCTCCGAATTCTCCCTATTCAGCCAGCAAGGCAGGTTCCGATCATCTTGTGCGTGCATATTTCCACACCTATGGCCTTCCTGTCACGACAACCAACTGTTCGAATAATTATGGGCCGTATCAACATAGTGAAAAACTGATTCCGACCATTATTCGTAACTGTGTGAATGGCAGTCCGATTCCGGTTTACGGCGATGGCTCTAATATTCGCGACTGGCTCTATGTAGAAGATCACTGCTCCGGCATTGATGCCGTGATCCGGAGAGGGCGTTTGGGTGAAGTATACAATATTGGCGGTATTAACGAATGGGCCAATATCGATATTGTGAAATGCATCTGTGGTGTGCTTGATGCAGTTCGTCCCCTGACATCTCCCATCTCCCATCTCACCTCTTACACTGATTTAATCAGCTTTGTTACTGATCGCCCCGGCCACGACTGGCGTTATGCTATTGATGCATCAAAGATGGGGAAAAAATTGGAATGGAAGCCGGCAGAGACATTTGAAACCGGTATTCGCAAGACGGTTGAATGGTATTTGGATGGCAGTAAAACGTGAGATGGTAGATGTGAGATGGGACCGCAAGATGAAACGAAAACACCATGATCTTCAGGTTTGGCAGCTTGGCATGGCGCTTGTGAAAGAGATCTATGCAATGATCAGACAGTTTCCAGATGTCGAAAAGTTCGGGCTTTGCAGCCAGGTGCAACGGGCTGCAGTTAGCATTCCATCAAATATAGCGGAGGGAGCGGCAAGAACGGGAAATAAAGAGTTTCTTCATTTCCTCTCTATTGCACGAGGTTCACTGTGTGAACTGGAAACCCAGGTTATAATTTGCAGAGAACTCGGATATATTAAAAATACGCCAGATCAGCTAGAAGCAATCAACAAGCTTTTTGCGATGCTGAGTGCATTGATGAATGTGACGAGAAAAAAGTTGATGGTGCATTCATGACTACATATCACATCTCACGTGTCACATCTCCCGTGCTCAGCTCCTGGTTTGCCGTGCGTGCCAAGCCCCGGCAGGAAACGCTCGCTAAAAGGACTGGGGCGTGAGTAAAGTTTTGGTAACTGGTGCAGCCGGATTTATCGGCTCGGATGTCTGTATTCGATTATTGCAGCGCGGCGATCAGGTGGTAGGGCTCGATAATCTTAATGACTACTATGATGTCAGTCTAAAAGAAGCGAGGCTATCCCGTTTTGCAGATCATAAACATTTCCGTTTTGTAAAAATGGATTTGGCTGATCGGGTCGGCATGGAAGCCTTGTTTGCCGAAGAGCAATTTGACCAGGTGGTAAATTTGGCGGCGCAGGCTGGCGTGCGCTATTCGTTGCAGAACCCCCATGCCTATATTGACAGCAATATCGTCGGCTTTATCAATGTGCTGGAAGGGTGCCGCCAGCATCAAATCAAGCATCTGGTTTATGCTTCATCGTCCTCGGTGTACGGAGCCAATGAAACAGTGCCATTTTCGGTGCATGATAATGTAGATCATCCCGTTTCGCTGTATGCAGCCAGCAAAAAGGCCAATGAATTGATGGCGCACTCCTATTCACATTTGTACGGTTTGCCGACGACTGGCTTACGTTTTTTTACCGTATATGGCCCATGGGGCAGGCCGGATATGGCTCCGATTTTGTTTACGCGCGCCATACTGGCTGGTGAGGCCATTCAGATATTTAACCATGGCAATATGCAGCGTGATTTCACCTATATTGATGATATCGTTGAGGGCGTGCTCCGTGTGCTGGATCAACCGGCGAGAGCGAACCCGGACTGGAGTGGCAAGCATCCTGATCCGGCCAGCAGCAAAGCGCCCTGGCGGATTTATAATATTGGCAATGCCAGTCCTGTTGAGTTGATGGTATTTATCCAGGCGATCGAAGCGGCACTGGGTATGGAAGCCAGAAAAAACTTTATGCCGATGCAACCGGGGGATGTGCCTGTCACCAGCGCTGATGTTCAGGCTTTGATGGATGATGTGGGTTTCAGACCGGACACGCAGCTTCAAGAAGGCGTGCAGCGATTTGTGGATTGGTATCGGGAATATTATCATGTTTGATTCACTCATGCTCGGCATCTTCCATCTCACATAAATTCTTGACATCAAATACCGTGCGTATGATTATAGCTATAATATTCCACATTGGTCGAGGTGATTATGAGAACAGTACAGATGACACTTGATGATGAATTGGTAGATGCTGTAGATGCCGTGGTAAAAAAACTGCATACCACCAGATCTGCGTTTGCCAGAATAGCCTTGCGAGATGCCATGGAGCACATACGCATTAAGCAACAGGAAGAGATGCACCAGGTCGGATATCAGAAGAATCCAGTTCAGGCCTCCGAATTTGGCGTGTGGGAATCAGAACAACAGTGGCCTGAATGATGAAACGTGGTGAAGTTCGCTGGTATAAATTTCAGCAACCGGACAAGAAAAGGCCTGTTCTTATTTTGACAAGGGATTCCGTGCTTGGGTATCTGGGGGAAGTGACCATTGTACCGATCACATCAACAATCAGGGATATTCCCAGCGAGGTTGTGCTGACAAGGTATGATGGTATGAGAAAGGATTGTGCGATCAACTGTGATCACATCCAGACTGTTTCAAAAGGGAAGATTGGCGCGCTTGTGACCACCCTCAAATCTGAGAAACTTGTACAGGTATGCGAAGCGGTTCGTTTTGCATTAAATATATGATTAGGGGCAACATTCCTTTTGTGGCTAAAGTGAATGACGGTTGGGTGACGCCATCATCTGACAGCGTTACTGTTTGCGTGTTTGTATTAGGAGAGTGTCCATGACTGAAAGTGAGGAAGGTTCCCTTAAAGTATTATTAGAAGAGATGAATGATAAGTTTAGCCTTGTTCTTGAAGGGCATGATGCAATCCGCCAGGAGTTCAAAGATTCACACAGAGAGCTTGAAGAGAAAATCACCCTAAACTCTTCGCTAATAAAATTTGGTTTTGAGACTTTGGATACCAAGATTGATGGTGTGCGAACAGAGCTGAAGGAAGATATTCAGGGTGTGCGAACAGAGCTGAAGGAAGATATTCAGGGTGTGCGAACAGA
>CAZKME010000201.1:0-3430 GCA_964553725.1 uncultured Zetaproteobacteria bacterium | reverse complement strand
TTAGCTGCAAGAAATCAAATATATGCGGTGATCAATCCAATCTGTCTGACTTTTTCTTTTTTTGTTTTTACTCTGTGTAACTCTGCGTACTCTGTGGTGAAAAAGGTTGAGACTTTACCCCGAACTATCATCGGCCACGCCGGCGGGCAACACTTTAACCAGTTTGGCATCCATTTCCCGCATCAACGCCTGCACATGCGGATCGGATTCCGCACCCTTGCGCAGACGCGCCTCTTCTTGCCGGGCCTGTTTGGCGCGCTCCTGCGACAGGGATTCACCTTCATGCTCCGCGCGCGATTCCCACAAGACTTCACGCCCCAACCACTCGGCAAAGGCCAGCCGGTCAGACACCGCAATAGCGCGTTGCTGATGTTTATCCAGCGCCAGTCGCACCGTGCTGGCAAATTCAATACAGATAACATGATCGAGCATAGCCGACACGCCCGGTTTCACCATGCCAAATGCATCCACCGCTTCTTTCCATGTGGTGAATTGATGACCGGCATCCTGCGTGGTTTCAGGCAGCGGTAAATCATCCACCGGCGCTTGCGCCTTTGAATTTTCTGAAACCGCACTATCCTGCTGAAAAACAGGCGTGGCTGCGGGTTTGGTTTCCTGGATGCCCTTGAATGGCGGCGTTACGGGATTTGCTTGTATCACTGGCACGGTTTCTGCAATAGTCGATTCGGCAACAGCAGAAATTGCATTCAGACCGCACAGGCGCATCAATACCATCTCCGCGCCCATGCGCTCATCCACCAGCGATAAATCACGTATGCCGTTCAATAATACCTGATAGCGCAAATCCAGTGCCGACGTATCCAGCCGTGTGGCCTGGCGCGCCAGCCACTCCCGATGATCCGCATCCACCTCATCATCCAGCAGGCCGTCATCAATCTGTAAACAGGCTAGTTGATGCCATAATCGGCTTAATTCCTCCAACAGACTTCGCGCCCCGTGACCTTTGGAAACAGCATGTCGTAAACATTGAACAGCCGCCGAAGCATCAGCGGCAAATACAGTTTCAGACAACGAACGCGTCAGCGCATAACCCACCATAGCCAGCGCATTCATCACGTCGGCGGCAGTCAAATGCTCGGATGAATAGGCCAGCACGCGTTCGGCCAGCGACAAGCCATCGCGCACACTGCCATCCGCCGCCTGCGCAATCGCTGCTATGGCATCTGCATCGGCCTTGATGGATTCGCTATCGAATACGTGTTTCAAATAAGCGCCAATTTCGCTCTGTCCAAGCCGGCGCAAATCAAAACGCTGACAGCGCGAACGCACCGTCACCGGCAGCTTATCAGACTCCGTCGTGGCCAGAATAAACATCACATAAGCAGGCGGCTCTTCCAGCGTTTTCAGCAGCGCATTAAATGCGTTCTTGGAAAGCATATGCGCTTCGTCGATAATATAGATTTTGCGTTTTAATGTAACCGGCGGATATCGCACGCCATCAAGAATCTCGCGCACATCATCAACGCCGGTATGACTGGCTGCATCCATTTCCTGCACATCGAGACTGGAACCCTCGGCGATGCCCCGGCATGCATCGCACCGGCCGCAAGGCTCACCATGATCTGACTGCTCGCAATTTGCCGCCATGGCCATCAGGCGCGCAATGGTGGTTTTACCCACACCGCGAATGCCGCACAACAAATAAGCGTGGGCCAGATTGCCGCTGGTCAGCGCATTTTTCAGCGTGCGCACCACCACATCCTGACCAATCAGATCAGCGAATTTCTGCGGTCGCCAGCGCCGCGCCAGTACCAGATAAGACATGCGAGCCACTCTACGGTTTGGCATGCGCTGTGCAATGGGGGCGTAGGGCAAATCTTGCGTTTGTCCTTCATGCAGGGGGATAGAAAAAGCCCGCGACTGGGCGCGGGCTTTTCAGAATGACGGGTAAGTCATCAATCAGTCAAGGCGGGTGCGTTCTTCCTGTTCCTGCGCGGTCTTGCATTCAATGCACTGCGTGGTGACCGGGCGGGCCTGCAAACGCTTGATGCTGATATCGCCGCCACAGGAATCACATTCGCCGAATTCTCCTTCCTTGATGCGGTTGATGGCCTGATCAATTTTTTTAATCAGTTTGCGCTCACGATCCTTGATACGCAGATCAAAATTGCGGTCGGTTTCCATGCTGGCCTGATCGGTAGGGTCAGGAAATGAGGTCTGTTCCTGCTCTTGCATGACTTGCACGTTCACACTCTGCCCGATTTCCAGTTCTGATTTCCAGTCCGCCAATTGCTTTTCAAAAGCTTTTAATTGTGTCTTGGTCAATGCCATTTCATCCTCCAGCTAACGCGCATGGATTTTTTTCACACCTTGGTTTGAAACATTACCACAGGGTGGGGAAAATCATGCAGACGCGTTGTTTCTTTCATGTTAACCAGGCAATCCTAACCCGGACTATTTATAAATACTGCTGCGCCCTCGCTTGTTCCTTTGCCCGCAACAAATCCCTTGTCAGTTGTCCGTATGCACTGCTACGGTCTCCTTCCTCGAAATCTGTTGCGAACAAAGGCTCGGCGCGATCATCACAGCGATTCATGAATAATCCGGGTTAAATCAAGTATTGCCAAAAGGGCGCGAACCTTAGCGATTCTTGCGAAAGGTGTAAATCAGGGAATGATACCACCAGCTTGAAAAATTCGACAGGTGAAATGCAGTTATTATTGGCTGCGGACATCACATGCCTTTCGACATAAGATTGCTGCATGCATGTCATCAAAATCACCTTCCCGGTTGACGGCTGATGCAGCCTGAAACACGCCAGCGCATTGCAATCGTTGGTGGCGGTATCTGCGGACTCACTGCTGCATTGCGACTGGCAGAAAGCGGCATCGACGTTGAACTGTTTGAGGCTGCCCCGGAATCGGGCGGCCGCACCCGTTCTTTTGTGGATAAAAAAACAGGCGAATGGTGCGATAACGGCCCCCACTTGCTCAATGGCGCTTATCTGGCGACGGTGCAACTGCTGGCTGATTGTCACGCTACGGATAACGTGACCTGGCAGACATCGCTTAAACTGCCGCTTTGGGATCAACAACGCCATTTTTTCAGCCTTTACCCTTCGTCTGTGCTGCCGTTTCCGCTGGCCCTGCTGTTGGCGGTTCGATCCATGCCCGGACACAGATGGCGCTCTGCGCTGGCCATGCTGCGAATAAACCAGCGTGTAAAAAACAGGCTGTGCATGGGGCAAAGCGTGGCCGCACTGCTACAACAGTGTGACGCGCCTGCCGAATTTATACGGGATATGATCAAGCCCGTCTGCCTCGGCGCCATGAATGAATCCATTGATACAGCCGACGCCATCACATTCGGACGGGTATTGGGAGAAAGTTTTGCATCCCGATGCAGCGCCCGGCTGGGCTGGTTCAATGCGCCGCTTCAGCAGGCGCTAATCGAGCCGCTGGTCAAACAG
>CAZKME010000200.1:0-3479 GCA_964553725.1 uncultured Zetaproteobacteria bacterium | reverse complement strand
GTTTGATTTTCAGACGCCCGCGCACCTTTAAACCCAGCGCTTTTTCGCATGATGAGTCCGGCGCTATCACTGCAATCCGCCAGCCGGAGAACTGCTGCTTAAAAACTTCGCCCAGATTGCGATAGACAGCATCGACATTCGCTTTGACCCGGTCGCCATAGGGCGGGTTGCAAATGATCACCCCGGGCGTGGAAATATCATCCGGCGGGGTCAGCTTGCGCACATCCAGTCGCTGGAAGCGAATGACAACCCCTACTCCGGCGTGCGTAGCATTTTCCTGCGCCTGTTTGAGAATGCCTGCATCCAGTTCGCTGGCAAAAATATGAGCCGCCTGTTCGCTGTGCATGGCGCGGGTTTTATCGAGGGCGCGCTGCCAGCGTTTTTCTTTCAACGATGACCAGTGCATAAATGGAAAGTCATGATCCAATCCTGAAGCGCGTTTTTGCGCCATCCAGGCTGCCTCAATGGCAAAGGTTCCGGAGCCGCACATCGGGCTTAATAATGGCTCATCAGGCTGCCAGTTCATCCAGCGCAATATCCCGGCTGCAATGGTTTCACGCACCGGGGCTTTGCCGGAGTGAAGTCGATAACCGCGCCGGTCTAACCGCTCGCCCGAGCTATCCAGGCTGATGGTGCACTGGTTGTTGTCGATACGCAGCAATATCTGTTGTTCATGGGCGGCATCTTTGGCCTCAAAACCCAAACGGTCGCCAATCGCATCGGCCAGAGCCTGCTCGGCGCGGCCCGAATGCATCAGTTTTGAATGGCTGCATGACACCCGAACAGATACGGAAGTATGTGCGCCGATATATTGTTCCCACGCCACTTTTTTGCTTTTATTATATAGTTCGGGAAAGGACAGAGCGCGAAAAGAAGCCAGCCGAATCAACATGCGGGTACACACACGGCTACGCAGATTGATGCGGAACAGGCCGTCCATGGTCGTGGTGAACGATACGCCGCCTGCATCCGCCTTCACATCATGCGCAGCAAGTTCCGCCAACTCATCGGCAGCAACAGCCTCAAGGCCGGGTACGACAACAGCGTAACAGTTCAAATTGCCCATGTCCGCAGCTTATCCGTTTCCAGCACGGCAGATGATCATTGACTCTATTTGGGCGCGATCGGGTTCAGCTTCCAGATGTCGCGGTTGTAATCCTGCATGGTGCGATCAGTAGAAAACTTGCCACTATAAGCCGAATTGAAAATGCTCATGCGCACCCAGTTCTCCTGATCCTGATAGGCATCCGCAGCACGTTGCTGGGCATCAATATATGAACGGAAATCAGCCGCCACCACCCACGGATCGTTGTTGCTGCGAATCGCCCCGACGATACCGGCAAACAGGCCCGGCTCGAATTGACTGAAATGACCGCACTCCAGCAAATTCATCACACGCTGAAAATCCTCATCGCCATCAATAATCTCATTAGGGTGATAGTGACCACGCGTCTGTTCCACTTCATTCGCTGTGAGTCCGAACAGGAAGAAGTTTTCATCGCCCACTTCTTCACGGATTTCGATATTGGCACCATCCAGCGTACCGATGGTCATGGCGCCATTCATCATAAATTTCATATTGCCCGTGCCGGAGGCTTCTTTGCCCGCGGTGGAAATCTGCTCGGATAGATCGGCGGCAGGCGCAATCACTTCCATCGCCGACACCCGATAATTGGGAAAAAAGACAACCTTGAGCTTATCGCCCACAGCCGGATCGTTGTTCACCACTTCAGCCACATTGCTGACCAGCTTGATAATTTTCTTGGCCATATAATAACCCGGCGCAGCCTTGCCGCCGATCAACACGCAGCGGTTCGTCCAGTTGCCGCAATCGCCGCGTTTGATACGATTGTACAGATGAATAACGTGCAATACATTGAGTAACTGGCGTTTGTATTCATGGATACGCTTGACCTGAATATCGAACATCGCATCCGTATTGAATGAAACGCCGCATTCTTTCTCAACCAGTCTGGCCAGACGCAATTTATTCTGACGTTTGCAATCGGCCCAGCGTGTGCGGAAATCGCTATCATCGGCAAGCGGCGCAAGCTGGCGCAATTGTTGCAAATCGGTAATCCAGCCATCGCCAATTGTTTGATTGATGAGCTTGCTCAAAGGCTTGTTACACCAGCCCATCCAGCGACGCTGGGTTACGCCGTTGGTTTTGTTGTTGAATTTCGCCGGCCACAGCTTGTAAAAATCACTAAACAAACCTTCCACCAACAAATCCGAATGCAGCTGCGCCACGCCATTGATGGAGAAACTGCCGACAATGGCCAGATATGCCATGCGCACCTGTTGCACATCGCCCTCTTCGATAATGGACATGCGACGCTGACGCGCCACATCGCCCGGCCATTTCTCGGCCACTTCAGTCAGGAAAAGCGCATTGATTTCATAAATAATATCCAGCAGACGCGGCAATAAACGTCCAAACAGGTGGACAGGCCAGCGCTCCAGTGCTTCGGGCAACAGGGTATGGTTGGTATAAGCCATGGTTTTTGTGGTAATGGCCCACGCCTCATCCCATTGCAATCTGTACTCGTCCATCAACAGGCGCATCATTTCGGCCACAGAAACTGTCGGGTGGGTATCATTGAGCTGGAAACAGCTCTTGTCGGCAAAATCGCTGAAATTGTTACCATGGGCGGAAGTCCACTGGCGCAGCACATCCTTGAGGCTGGCCGAGGCGAGAAAATACTGCTGGCGCAGACGCAATTCCTTGCCGTTTTCACTGGCGTCATTCGGGTATAACACCATCGAAATATGTTCGGCATCATTTTTCTCCGCCACAGAGCCGGCATAATCGCCGGAGTTGAATTCGCCCAGATCAAATTCATCGGTCGCCGCCGATTTCCACAAACGCAGGGTGTTCACTGTATTATTTTTGAAGCCCGGAATCGGCGTATCATAAGGAATGGCCAGCACATCCTGCGTATCGGCCCAGCGGCAGCGCTGCACGCCCCGATCATCATGGTAACATTCAGTATGACCGCCGAAATGTACACGCTGGGTATATTCAGGCCGGGTAATTTCCCAGACATTGCCATAGTTCAGCCAGTGATCCGGCTCCTCCACCTGATGACCGTTCTGAATCAACTGCCGGAACATGCCGTATTCGTAGCGAATACCGTAACCGGTAACGGGAAACTGCAGGGTGGCGCAACTGTCAATGAAGCAGGCGGCCAGACGGCCCAGGCCACCATTACCCAAACCTGCATCACGTTCCATCTCTATTTTTTCCTCAAAATTTAAACCCAGCTGATGCAGGGCTTCATTTGTTTCATCATCGAGCCCCAGATTGAGGATCGCATTGCCGAGCGCGCGGCCCATCAAAAACTCCAGCGACAGATAATAGGCCCGTTTGCCATCGGCTTCGATGTATGCGTCCTTGGTGTTTTTCCAGTTTTCCATCAAATGGTCGCGAATCGTATAAGCCAGCGCCTGATATTTATAATGATTGGATTTGCTGCTGG
>CAZKME010000199.1:0-3506 GCA_964553725.1 uncultured Zetaproteobacteria bacterium | reverse complement strand
TTTGTATATTCTCGGCACCTTTTACCACGGAATCTAAAATCAAAGAATAAATAGCCTGATGGCCTAGCTCTTACATTAGCCATGGATAGCACCTCCGGAACGAAGTGGAATCATTGATAATGCGTTATTGTCGCTTGAAATCATCATATCTCGTTCAATGGACTCCCAAATGAATAGAATTTTACGCCGTCCAAATGGACGAATGTAATGGATTCCTTCAATGAACACCGAGTCCTTTAAATGTTCACGCACGTAACGAGAGTCATATTTGATTCTCTCAGAAAGCTCATCAGTAGTTAGGTATGTTTTGTCGGTCATTTATTTCCTCCTTTCGACATTATGTCGATATTGCGCATCATATGATGTGTTTATATGACTGTCAAGAACAAATGTAGCGTATACGCATCATAAGTCTCTCTGGCAACTCAAAAGAAGTGTGCTATGCTCTCGATTTGATAGGTGATAAGGTTAAGGGAGATAAGATGATTAGGTTTCGCTTGAAAGAGCTCATTGCTGATCGCGAGTTTAATTCTGGGAAGAGAATAACATTTGAGGAAATTGCTATTTCAACAGGCATCCATCGAACGACGCTTTCCAAGATTGCCAATCAAAGAGGTTACAATAGCACAACAGATAACTTGGATAAGCTTTGTCAGTTTTTTGGATGCCGAATTGAGAATTTGGTAGAATATGTTTCTGCCGATGGAGCGACATCAAAACCAGAGTGATCTTCTGCATCAATTACGTTGCTTGCTAATCTTGGTTAGGGGTCAAACCGGCAACGCCTGACATCTTCAGGTATATATCAAATAAATAAGATGGTCTCAGCTTGGGCCCATTTAGGGCCCACAGAAAAATATTTGCGTTGTTGGCTATTCATAAATAGAAAAAACATCAATAAAATCTTATATTTAGATGGTGGGCGATGCAGGGTTCGAACCTGCGACCCCTGCCGTGTGAAGGCAGTGCTCTCCCGCTGAGCTAATCGCCCCTTTTTCAAAGGATGCGCTTTCTAGCAGCGAGAGTCGCCTGATTCAATGAAAAACAACAGTTTTTCACATCGCCATTGCGCTTCGGGGCTTTGGCGCTAGCTTTCCATTACTTTTTTTCGTGGAGAGATACATGTCTGAAGCTATTCATCATCATCTGATTATCCTTGGTTCCGGCCCTGCCGGTTATACTGCGGCGATTTACGCTGCCCGCGCCAATCTGAAACCGGTCGTGATTCAGGGCGAACAGGCTGGCGGCCAGCTCACCACCACCACCGATGTGGATAATTATCCAGGTTATAAGGATGGCGTGCAAGGCCCGGCAATGATGGAAGATTTCCAGGCTCAGGCCGAGCGCTTCGGCACTGAAATGATTTGGGATCATATCAATGAGGCCGATCTCTCCAAACGACCGTTCACGCTTACTGGCAATGATGCTGCCTACACTTGCGATGCGCTGATTATTGCCACCGGCGCATCCGCCAAATATCTCGGTCTGCCGAGTGAAGATGCATTCGCCGGTCGCGGCGTTTCCGCCTGCGCGACCTGTGATGGCTTCTTCTATCGCGGCAAGGATGTGGCCGTGGTCGGCGGCGGCGATACGGCTGTCGAAGAAGCCATTTATCTGGCCAACCTGTGCAACAAGGTGACATTGATTCACCGCCGTGACGCGCTGCGCGCCGAACCGATTATGCGGGACAAATTGCTCGCGACGGATAATGTGGAAGTGGCTTGGAACAACACCACGGAAGAGATTTTGGGTGATGAATCGGGTGTGACCGGCATCCGCCTGAAATCGACGCTGGATGATTCGATTCGCGATGTGGATGTACACGGTGTTTTTATCGCTATCGGTCACAAACCGAATACCGATTTTCTGAAAGGTAAACTGGAGATGGATGAAACCGGTTATTTAATCACCCAAGGCAAGAGCACAGCCACTTCGGTTGAAGGCGTATTCGCTGCCGGTGATGTGGCTGATCCGGTGTATCGTCAGGCGGTCACTTCCGCCGGTGAAGGGTGCAAGGCCGCACTCGACGCCGAGCGTTGGTTAACTGCGCAGGATTAAGCGCCGCATGGCTATCACCCGGCGACCCGCAGCCGTTCTGCTGGATCGCGATGGCGTTATCAATTTCGATTCGCCGGATTATATTCTTACTGCCAAACAATGGGTGGCCATTCCCGGCTCGCTGGAAGCGATTGCCCGGCTGACCAAAGCCGGTATTGCAGTCGCCATCGTCAGCAACCAGTCCGCACTTGGTCGCGGCATGCTGCATCAGGATGCGTTTAACGCCATTCATGCCAAAATGATGCTGGCTATTGAACAGGTTGGCGGCTTTATTTCCCACGTTGGCTACTGTCCGCATGGGCCGGGTGATGATTGCATCTGTCGCAAACCCAAACCGGGCATGATCGTGGACAGTTTAACAGCCTGTGCTGTGGCAAATGATGCTGCAATCATGATTGGAGACTCGGTGCGTGATATGCAAGCCGCCCATGCGGCTGGTGTAGCAGGCATGCTGGTGCAGAGTGGCTATGGTGATGCTGAAAGCATTTTGCAAACATCGCGTCAGTGGATGCCCTCCATACGCGCCTTTGATAATCTGGCCGCAGCAGTGGATGCCATACTCGGAGCAGCATGATGCAACTCATCGGTTCGGCCCTGTTCAACCTGTGTTTTCTGATCATCACGCCGCTATTTTCACTGCTGCTTATCCTGTTCAGACCATTGGGTTTTCCCGCCGCATGGTTCTGGGCCAGAGTGTGGTCTAAAAGTACATTTATATTGCTCAGGCTGTTGTGTGGTATCCGCATTGTCATCGAAGGCAAGGAGCACATGCCCGATCACGCCTGCGTGGTGATGGCCAAACATCAATCGGCAGCAGAAACCATAGCCATGCCGATTCTTGTACCACCCTACACCTGGATTCTAAAACGTGAATTATTCTATGTCCCCTTTTTTGGTTGGGCGCTGGCGCTGATGGGCACGATTGGCATTCGCAGGGGTTCTCCGCGCGAAGCTATCAAACAGGTCATCAAGGACGGTAAAGAAAAATTAGCACGGGGACTGTGGGTGGTGATTTTTCCGGAGGGTACGCGCGCGACTGCGGGCGACACCGGCAATTATCAGCCGGGTGGTGTCATTCTGGCCCAGAAAGCCAAGTCGGGCATCTTGCCGATGGCGCACAATGCCGGTGTTCTATGGCCCAAACGCGGTTTTATCAAAACACCGGGCACGATTACCTTCCGCTTTCTGCCCTATATTCCGGCTGAAGCAGTATCATCCATCAAACGGGCCGAATTGATGGCGCGTCTGGAAAAAGATATCGAGGCCGCCACCCGCGAACTGGGCGGATAGCTCGCAAGCAAACCCAATGGAACCATTCCAGATTGCACTCCAATACAACACCTGATTGCAATTCAATCCAACCCAACTTCAATGCCACCCGTCGTCTATTTCATGACCGGAGTAAAAGAAAAGTCCACGCTGGTTCGCGAAGGCTTAAAAGCACTGAT
>CAZKME010000198.1:0-3541 GCA_964553725.1 uncultured Zetaproteobacteria bacterium | reverse complement strand
GGGCTGGCCATGGTGGTTGGCACCAACGGCATGGCGCTGACCGAGCGTCGGGTGACATCACTGAAACAGGCTGGTGTGCTGGGCGTTGGCATCAGTCTCGATTCTCTCGATGAAACGCGCCACGATCAATTTCGCGGGCTACCCGGCGGCTGGCAAAGAACCATGGCGGGCATTGAGAACTGCCGTTCCCATGATTTGTCCTTTCAGCTCCATTTCTCCATAACCGAAGATAATGCCGATGAATTGCCGGATATGATTGAATTTGCCCGCGCCTGCGGCGCGCGCGTGTTGAATACGTTTTTTCTGGTTTGTACCGGTCGCGGCGAATCCATGTCGGATATTTCACCGTTAAAATACGAACGCGTATTAAGCCAGATTGTTTCAGCCCAGAAAAAATATACTGATTTGATTATCCGGGCGCGTTGCGCGCCACATTTTAAACGCATTGCGCATCAGCAGAATCCTGATTCCATGCTCAACCGTATCAGCGGCATGGAGGCCGACGGTTGCATTGCAGGTACGCATTATTGCCGTATTACCCCCGAGGGCGGCGTCACGGCATGCCCCTACATTCCGAATGAAGCGGGCAATATTCGCCAGTCCGATTTTCTCGAAATATGGGATCACGCGCCGGATTTTGAACGTTTAAGAGCGCCGGAGCTGGGCAGCAAATGCGGCATGTGTGAGTACAGCCAGTTATGTGGCGGCTGCCGCGCCAGAGCGATTGCGGCGGGCCGGGGATTGATGGATGAAGACCCGTTCTGTGTTTACGTGCCGCAGGGCGGCAGGGTGATTGCGCCATTGGCTGAGCGGGATACAGCGGATATTTGCTGGAACGACGAGGCTAAACAGCGTTTGGGTCGGATTCCGTTTTTTGTGCGCCGTCTGGTGAAAAAGCGGGCTGAAGCCTATGTGGCTGAAATCGGTGAATTTGTTGTTAAGCCAGATCATTTGGCCACGCTTTCGGCGCGTCGATTCGGCGGCAACGGGCCGAAAATGCCGGGTTTTGCCAAGGGCCATGTCAGAGAAGATTCCCAGGGAAATAATCCATGACCGGGCATGATTGCGATGTGCTGATTATTGGCGGCGGCATCTCCGGCTTGGCCAATGCATGGTGGCTGGCTCGGGAAGGCCTGTCGGTTGAAGTCTGGGAAGCCGAGCATCGGGTTGGCGGCAAGATTAAGAGTAGCCAGAAGGATGGCTATCTAACCGAGCGCGCTGCTGCAATGGTGATGAATTTCCGTCCTGAAGTGGTTGACCTTGTTCGCGAGACGGGCCTGGAGGATATGAAAACGTCGCGCATGCCTTTCGTTGAGGCGCGCCGCTATCTGTTGCATCGGGGCGAATTGAAAGCGTTGCCCATGCGCCTTGGCGCTATGCTGGCTTCACCGATCTGGAGTACGCGTTGCAAGCTGCGTTTGTTATTTGAGCCGTTTATACTGAGCCGCAGTAGTACGGATGAGTCGGTCAGTGATTTTGTCTGCCGCCGCTTTGGCCGGGAAGTATTGGAAAAAGCAATGGAGCCTTTTGTCTCAGGCACGCTGGCCGCAGATCCGGATCAGACCAGCGCCGAAGCAGCGCTGCCACGTTTGATCGCATTGGAACAATGCTACGGCAGTATTGCCGCTGGTATCCTGATAAACCGAATATTGCGACGACGCACGGCATGCCTCACCGATACGTTTTCTTTCCGTGGCGGCATTAGCACCCTGGTTGACTCGCTGGCAAGTAGTCCCGGCATCACCACCCATACTGGCCATCGTGTTGAAGGTCTTGTGCAACAGGATAATGGGTGGTCTGTTTCGGCGAAAACAGCTAGCGGGCATCGCAGTGTGAATGCGCATCATGTGATTGTGTCTACGCCTGCATCAGCAGCCGCAAAACTTGTGAAACCTCTGGATAAAAATATGGCAGAACTGCTTGGCGGTATCAGCTATGCAGCGGTGACTGTTGTGCATGCAGGCATGGATCGTGGCAATGTTGGGCATCCACTGGATGGCACAGGGTTCCTGACGCCCCGTTGTGAAGGCCATGCGCTGAGCGGCAACCTGTGGATGAGCAGCCTGTTCCCGGACAGGGCACCGCAGGGAAAGGTGTTGCTGACTTCTTATTTGGGCGGTGCGCGCGCACCGCAGGTGAAAGACTGGGATGAAGATCGTATTGTGAATGAAATGATGCATACGTTACGCCCGCTGCTGGGCTTGAAGGGGATGCCGGAAATGCTGCGCATTGATCGGCACAGGCAAGCGCTACCCTTGTATCACGGTGCTTATCAGGCTCGCATGCAAGCGATTACATCACGTCTGGAAAACCATCCCGGCCTGCACCTTGAGGCCAATTACAAAGGCGGCGTATCGGTGCGGGATCGCCTTGCCAGAGGCCGTAGTCTGGCCAAGCAAATCCTGGCGGAATGGCAGAGGTCATCTTCCAAATGCAATAATAACGCGAAAGAAATTCGCCATCTTATCAGTCATAACGGGAGCTCTGTATGCACATGAATCTAAGTGAAACGGATATTTATTTTGCCAACAAAGCCATCAGGCGCAAAAAACTATTCTTTAGACTTTCCATTACCAGCGTCATTGTTGCTTTGAGTCTGACTGCTTTTTACACATGGCAGTATGTTACGCAAGCTGGTTTTGCTGTCGGCGTCCATGCCGTGCTGGTGCTTATGATTCTCCTGACTGCCAGATTAAATCTACGCCAGTATCGTTACGCCAAAGTACTCGAAAAATTAATCCCTGAGAAAGAAGCCACTAACCTGGCTTCATTCGGCAAAAACGATCTTGCGTGAAGGTGCAACAAACACGGATAACAGACATTTCGATAACCCTTGGCTGCGCATGATAGAATGCCCTCCAGGCTCGGGTCGGAGGCGGTCTTTCCTGTTTTAAGTCGTTTTCGACCCAGCCCGTTCTAGACTGCGACAATTTGCCATATTGGAGAGGCGGAGAAAATTCATCAGCATTCGCCCAAGTCAGGCGTGGAGTGACTCCACGTCTGCACCACATCCCTTTAGCGTTGATTTTTGACCCTCCTATGATTTTCTCATCGCTATTAAAAACCCGGTCTGCTCTCAGGGCCGGGTTTTTTTATTCTGGACAAACAACCGCTAGTGCACATGGATTCGTTCATATGATTAAAAGCGTATCAGAGCGCGACCGGCCAACCTTTCTCGGGGAAGAGACCCATTGACCGGACGTATCATCGGTGAACGGGACTGGTCAGCGCCAGGCATGAAGGAGATGCGTCGATTGCTTGCCGCGCACAGCGCGAGTTAAGGCAGATTAGCGCGCAGTCAAGCCGCCAATCTACCAATTATTGCCCCATCACCGGCCAGGCGGATGCTTGGCCAGCTTGCGTTGCAGGGTGCGCCGGTGCATGCCCAGTTCTTTGGCAGTGGCCGATATATTGCCCCGGTTTTTTAACAGCGTGCGCTGGATATACTCCCACTCCAGCCGTTTGGGGCTGGGTGGCTGCTTCGGAATGGACGGGTCACAAGCGCCGAGATGGTGATTGAATGCGGCCAGGATTTCATCCA
>CAZKME010000197.1:0-3583 GCA_964553725.1 uncultured Zetaproteobacteria bacterium | reverse complement strand
ATCGTCGAGCCCGTACCGGGCAATACCGGCGTCATGTTGTTGAATGACAACGGTTTTCTGCAAGCCCTGCGAGATATCTGCGATACCGAAGGCGCGTTGCTGATATTCGATGAAGTGATGTCCGGTTTCCGCGTCGGCCTCGGCGGTGCGCAGGAGCGTTTCGGTATTTTGCCCGATCTGACCTGCCTCGGTAAAATTATCGGCGGCGGTTTACCCGTCGGCGCTTACGGGGGTCGTGAAGAGATTATGCGCCGGATTTCTCCCGATGGCCCGGTCTATCAGGCTGGCACATTATCCGGCAATCCGTTAGCCATGCGGGCCGGGCTGGAAACACTGTCCCGTTTGCGCGCACCCGGATTTTATGAAGTACTGGAGCGCAAAACCACGAAACTGGTAGAGGGGATGCTGGCCGGTTGCAAAGCCGCAGGCGTGCCCGCCGTCATCAATCAGGTCGGGGCGATGTTCACCATCTTTTTCACCGAACTCGATGCCGTGACCTGCTGCACCAATGTCAGCAACCATTGTGATCTCGAATTCTTCGGTCGCTATTTCAATGCCATGCTTGATGAAGGCGTCTATCTGGCTCCGTCGCAATACGAAGCTGCTTTCATGTCTGCGGCGCACAGCGATGAAGATATTGAGAACACCATCGCCGCCGCCGGGCGCGCGCTGGCCCGTTTGACATCATGACTTTTTCACCGCAAAGGACACAAATGGACGCAAAAAAGGTAAAACAATATCCCGGTTGCGTGGCCATATGAGCTTATTGGGGTCCATCACATTCAATGATGCCGGACTGGTGCCTGCCATTGCGCAGGATGCCGAATCAGGCCGGGTATTGATGATGGCATGGATGAATGAAGAAGCAGTTGAACAGACGCTGGCAACAGGTTTTGCCCATTACTATTCCCGTTCACGCCGGAAACAGTGGAAAAAGGGTGAATCGTCCGGTCATGTGCAAAAAGTGATTGCGATGTATCTGGACTGCGACGGCGATACGCTGCTGCTGAAAATCGAACAGACCGGCCCGGCCTGCCACACCAATCGGGAATCCTGCTTTTACCAACAGCAGCAAGAGGATGAATGGGTCACCATTGAGGAGCCAGTGCAGTGAGCAATGACGAGATATTAAAAGAACTGACTGCCGTGCTGGAAGCGCGAAAATCGGAATCGCCCGATGCATCCTATGTCGCATCGCTATATGCCAAACCGGACAAGATGCTGGAAAAGATCGGTGAGGAAGCAGTGGAAACCATTATTGCCGCCAAGAATGGCGAACGCGACCACATCATCTACGAAACCGCTGACCTGTGGTTCCACTGCATGGTCATGCTGGCCCAGAAAGGTTTAAGCGCCGATGATGTATTGAAGGAACTGGCACGCCGTTTTGGCATTTCCGGGCACGATGAGAAAGCGTCCCGCAATCGCACGGAATAAACCGGCCCATGCATTTTAGCCCTGTCCCGGATTATCATATGCATACGCCGCGCTGCAATCATGCCACCGGCAGCGTGCATGAATACGCCGAAGCCGCTATTGCAGCCGGGCTCACCGAGATCGGTATGTCCGATCACTCACCCATGCCCGGCGGTTTTGATAAAGCATGGCGCATGGATCGCAGCGAACTGGACGGGTATATCGCAGAAGTGGAACAGGCGAGGGAAGCTTTCTCGGGCCGTTTGACCATTCGGTTCGGACTGGAAGCAGATTTTCATCCCGGCACGGAAAGTTATGTTAAAGATATGATTACAGCCTGCGACTGGGATTATATCATCGGCTCGGTGCATTATATCGGCGACTGGGGTTTTGATAATCCCGACTGCATGCAGATATGGGATACGTGGCATATTGAAGACGCGTATACCGCCTACTTCAGACTGGTCGCCGAATCCGCCGCCACCGGCATGTTCGATATTATCGGGCACCCCGATTTGATTAAAAAATTCGGCCATCGTGCCCCCGCCAGCTCTCAAACTGTTCAACAGGCTGAAGAAACCATGTTAGAGGCAGTATTAAAATCAGGTGCAGCACTGGAAATCAGTTCGGCGGGTCTGCGCAAGCCGGTGGCTGAAATCTATCCACAGCGACGCATCATCGGCCACGCAGCGGAACTGGGCATCCCTTTCTCATTCGGATCAGATGCGCATGCGCCGGTTGAAGTCGGTCATGGTATGGATGACTGCCTTGCCGAACTGGCCTCGTTCGGAGTGACCGAGATCGCCAGCTTTGAAAATAGAACAATGACAATGGTTCCCGTCTCCCATGCCTGAAACACCCGCTCACAGTATTCTGATTACCGGCGCATCCGGCGGTTTCGGGCTGGAGTTTGCCAAACAACTGGAACCGTCGGGATGCCGACTCATTCTGCACGGTCGCGACAAACCACGCCTGCAAATGACGCTCGATGCGCTTAAATACCCGTATCGGCATAGCCTCGTGCTGGCTGATTTAAATGCCAAACATGGTTTGTCCGAGCTGATTGCAGCAACCGAGAGTGAAAAACTGGTCGGACTCATCAACAATGCCGGCTTCGGCATCTGGGGCGCATTTGAGCAAACCGGCATCGTGCCTCAGATTGATGTGATCAAAACCGACTTCAAAGCGCCGGTTGCATTGGCGCATGCCCTGCTGCCCGGCCTGCTGAAAAATAACGGCTTCATCATCAATGTATCATCGCTGGCCGGCGAATATCCCCTGCCCTATATGAGCACCTATGCCGCCGCCAAGGCCGGCCTGACCTACTGGAGCGAAGCACTGAGAACCGAATTGCGCGGAAAAGTCCGTATCGTAACGCTCGCGCCCGGCCCGTCGCCAACCGGTTTTCGAGAAATATCCGGCATGCCCTCCGGCACCGGCAGTTTTTTTCGCACACCCATCCCGCTCATCATCCACTCCAGCCTGCAAACACTGGAAAACGGCGGCGGCTACTGCATCCCCGGCTGGCGGCATAAATTGTTGTACGCCATGCAGAAAGTGATGCCATGGAAATTTGGACTGTCTATCATGTCCAAACAAATGCGCCCCTGACTCGCAATTCGCTGCATACCAACCCGGCGTCCGGGTAAAGCTGCACACCCTTGAAACCCCCGGAATAAGTAACTATATAATCTATGTCGAAGGCAATCTCCGGCAATATATCAAAAGGAGGTGTGTTATGACCCTGGTAAGATGGACTCCATGGCAGGAGTTGGAAAATATGAATCGTCAGCTCAGCCACCTGCTTGACGACAATCCGTTGAGCACATTGAGCGAGGCAGAGAAATGGGCACCGCGCGTGGATATTCGCGAAACCGACGATGCCCTGCTGGTGCAGGCCGAGCTACCGGGCATCGATAAAAAAGATGTCCAGCTCGAAGTGAAAGATGGCGTATTAACGCTATCCGGCGAACGCCGTTACGAGAAGGATGTGAAAGAGGAGAATGTCCACCGCGTGGAACGCGTTTATGGCAGATTTTCCCGTAGCTTCAGTCTGCCGAGCAACGTCGATGCAAACAACGTGGATGCCAATATGAAAGACGGCGTGCTGGAGGTGCGGCTGCCCAAGCGTGAAAGTGCCAAACCCAAGGCTATTTCCATTCACTAG
>CAZKME010000196.1:0-3607 GCA_964553725.1 uncultured Zetaproteobacteria bacterium | reverse complement strand
ATAAAAACTCACCCGCCTATAAGCTCTGGATATTCCCCGAATTTAAGCATGGTAACTTCACAAGCCGGATTCAGGAACGGCTCAACTGCTTGCCGGGTCGGTTCAAGCCATGCGTTATTTTCTACGCTGGTCGCATTGAAAAAAATACGGTCGGGAGTTCTGTTCATTTGTTTTAGTTTGGCCAGCGTCAGCAACGTTTGATTGATTGCACCCAGCTTACACCCGACCACCAACCAGACATCATATTCCGGCATGGCTGCAATCCAGTCGGACACCAGCCAGGTATCGGTGAGCGGCGTCATCAGCCCCCCGACCCCTTCAATCAAACACGTTTCGACATCGCGAGCCTGTTCATTGCACCACTGCACCAGCTTGTCCTCATCAATCCCCCGGCCTTCCGCAGCCGCAGCCTGAGAAGGCGCAGCAGGCATAGCATAGCGATAGCGATTGATCTGATCTGCACAGCTCAGTTGTTGAGCCGACAACAGCGCTTCAACATCCTCGTTTTGACCTGCATCACCGAGCCCGCAGGCAACAGGCTTCAGCGCTTTGGCATGCATGCCCTGCTCAAACAAAGAACGGATTGCAGCAGTAGTGACCCATGTTTTGCCTGCATCCGTATCAGTGGCAGTGATAAACACCTTAGGCATTCAACTGATCCCGAATAATGAGTTATTCTGAATATTATTGGACACCAAGCACTCTTTTCACTGCCACATCCATTTCTTCCCCCGCAGGCAAGTTCGGGCCGGATATAAAACGGTTGGAGAATTCATCCAGTGTAAAACGTAGCTTGCGAACTGCTACAAGTTCACGTTGCTGACCCGATGGTGCAGCATCCCCCAGCTTATAAGTTAAAACGGTCAGGGTTTCATTGGAAGCCATATTCACTGTGGGAATATCACTGCCAATAACATCCTCGAATTTATCATAAACAATATCTGGCAGAACAAAGTACAACCCTTTTTTCACCAGTTTGGATCGTGAATAAATAATGCCCTTGCGTATCAACTGCGGAATAAGCCGCTTATGAACATTGGCCCAATTCAGGCCATGACAGGAAGAAGGTAGATCGGACAACGGCAAATTTGTTTGCGGCAAGTTTTTGTATCCATGCCATGCGTCCCGGTAGTTGCCGGTAATATCAATGCTTTGAATTTCGATACCGGCATATTCAACAAGTTCACCACCTAAGATTCGAGCCAGCACCCAATCCATGGATAAATGGTGCCCTACCTGCACTTCTTTACCGGAGTTCTTTCCGAGAGCCACAACACATTCATCTATGTCGCCTCGCCGTTTGATGTATTCATCAAATAATAAAAACGTAATATCCCCGAATGCATCTTTAGCGACACGCTTCAGAGTGCCGTAGTCATCAGCATACAATCGGTTCGGGCAAATGATAATATCGCCATATGGAGAAGTTACGGAACAAGTGCCATAAGTAATCGTCTGATCGTGGTTTATTTTGATGCATGCCTTATTTACAAACGGACAGCCGCCGATATTCCACAATGACCGAGCCGCGCTAGACAGGTCTTCCGGGGCATAGCCAAACACCTCAACCAAATCTCTCTTTTTTTTCATTGCTGATCCAACATGGAAATAATTGTTTTACCAATCTCTTGCGCCATCAGCGGCGGAACAGCATTACCCACCTGTTCATATTGCTGCGTAACAGAACCCGTAAAATGATAATGATCCGGGAATGACTGAATGCGCGCTGCTTCCCGCACCGAAATGACTCTATCCTGCACCGGGTGGAAAAAACTACCCCAGTGAGGATCACACTTGGTTAACACGGTTGAACAAAGCCCATCAGGATGAAGCCGTCCATACCTTTTTGTATGGTCGCTACGCCTTGCGCGCTTTAAGCCTGCCGGTAGCAACTCCAAAGGAATATCCCGCCAGCTACCGCCCTGTGGAATATATTTCAGACGTTCAATGTTGATATGTCCAAGGTTATTGCAACTATGGTTATACACATAGTCGCTACCATTTCTTAAAGTCTCCTGATAAGGACTCTGAGGTTTTGAACTGGCATATTTTATTTTACCATGCTTCGATCCTGATTCAATGGCTGGAAGATCAGAAATAGCATCCCATACGGATGTTTGTGGCTTAAGCTCATGCCCAAACAGGGGGAGAGCATTGATGCAAAGTTCCTTTGCGCCTGTGAAATTGGCAACTGCTTTTGCATCATATGACGGTTCAGGAAACTCAACAGTAAGCTCTGCCCCTCTGACTGCTAAAAATATGGTTCTAAAACGCATTTGCGGCACGCCGTAATGCCCTGCAAATAGAATCCTGTGCTTGATGGAATAACCAAGCCCTTCAAGCTCATTATATATTTGCGCTACGACGGTGCCTTTCCCCATTGAAATAATTCCAGGCACGTTCTCGATCAGAATTGCTTTTGGTAATAGCTCTCTGGCAATTCTGATATACTCTTTGAACAGGTGATTTCGCTCATCATCCAGTGATCGAATGGGTGCATTAATTGAAAAACCCTGACATGGAGGGCCACCTGCCAGCAGATCAATCTCTCCCTTCTCTACGCCTAATCGTTCTCGGATATTCATAGCACAAACCTGCCGGACGTCTCCGATGATTAAGTCGGTTTCAGGATGGTTATAGCGATACGTTTCAGCATAGGTCGGGACAAGTTCGTTGGCCAGAACAGGGCGAAATCCAGCCATTTCCAACCCACAGGACAAACCGCCAGCGCCAGCAAACAGATCAACTAATGTTTTGTTGCTCAAGATCTTCTTTCCTCTCAATTTCACGTTTGATGTCAGTATATTTCGCCTTGATTTACGACGGAGACTGGCTTTCATATTTTGATATTGCGAATACGCCAACTTTATTATTTCTCATCAAACCAGCGAAACCTGACATTGCGTTGCGGCACGCCTCAAACCTGTATCTAGTGACGCCAGCGACACGCCTTCGCGCATGGCAAGGTCGAGATAGGATGCATCATAGGTTGAAAGCTTGTATTCCCTTGCCAGAAACAGAATACCACTCATCGCCCGTTGTCGTGTTTCAATTTCGGATTGGATGGGAAGATCAGCAAGCATGCTTAAAAACCGGGATGAGTCGGCTTCACTTAATCGACCTCGCCGCTCGGCAACCAGCAGTACGTTGCCAACTTCCAATGGCCAAATGGCAGGCACAATCGCAATCTTTGTTTCCATCTGCTCCAGTACAGCATCCGCCAGAGCGTTGATTTCATCCTCAAAGCACCACGCCATGACAATCGAATTATCCAGAACAAAATGCTCCATGGGCAGGTTAGTTCCGCCCCTCTTCAATCATTTCGCGAATAGAGAGGCCTTGAAGTTTTTTGCCGAGACGAAACTGCTTCATTGCATTGATAACTTCACCAATACTGTTACCGGAGCCATCAACAGGTTGTAATACCGCCACGGATCTGCCATGGCGGGTAATGGTAATCCTTTCGCCACATTCAACTTTCTCCAGTAACCGGGGCAGATGTGTTTTCGCTTCGTAAACACCAACTTGACTCATATTGTACCTCTATCTAATCCGCATTATTTAGTGTTATATCAATCAGACCAGATGCAGACCAGATGCAGACCAG
>CAZKME010000195.1:0-3618 GCA_964553725.1 uncultured Zetaproteobacteria bacterium | reverse complement strand
ATTTCCCCTGATTTAAAATGAAGAAACCATAATAAAATCGTATCGCAAGACTTGACACTAATCAATGGGGACTCGATTGATTTAACGTAAAATCATGGCAAACTTGCGCTTGATTTGAAGAATCATAAAGGCTTGTCATAGTGTTCTCCCCCTGTGAGTTACTCGAAAACGATGATATCCAATGGATTGAGGTTAACACATGCGTATTCAAGATAAATACATCAGCCCATTCACTGATTTTGGTTTTAAGAAGTTGTTTGGTACAGAGCCAAACAAAGATCTTCTGATTGATTTTCTAAATGAACTACTTCGCAAGGATGAGGGGGAGATCGTTGATTTAACCTATCTTCCCAAAGAACAGTTGGGCAGAGCAGCGGATGATCGCAAGGCAATCTTTGATCTGTATTGCGAAAATGAAAAGGGCGATAAATTTATCGTAGAAATCCAGAAAGCCAAGCAGCGTTATTTCAAAGACAGAAGCATTTATTACTCGTCATTCCCTATTCAAAGCCAGGGCAAAAAAGGCAACTGGAACTTTCAACTCACATCGGTCTACACCATCGGAATTCTGGATTTTGTTTTTGAAGAGAATAAGGATGACCATGATATTTACCACCATGAAGTGCAGCTGTTTGATAAAAGCACACAGAAAGTATTTTATGATAAACTGACCTATATCTATCTTGAGATGCCAAAGTTCACCAAAACAGAGTCAGAGCTGGAAACGCATTTCGATAAATGGTTGTTCATATTAAAAAATCTTGAAGATTTAACAAAGCGCCCGGAAAAGCTGCAAGAAAAGGTATTCGCCAAACTCTTTGATCAAGCTGAAATCGCCAACTACAGCGATGATGAATACGCAGAATATGAAGATAGCCTGAAATATTACCGTGATTTAAAAAACTCCATTGATACTGCTTTTGATGAAGGTGTGATTAAAGGTGAAATTAAAGGCAAGGTTGAAGGCAAGATTGAAGCAGCAATAAAAATGAAGAAGAAAGGCTATACTATTGCCGATATTATTGAAATTACAGGTCTTTCTATAGAAGAAATTGAACAAATGTAACATACAACCATGTTAACTTGCTGATGACCCCGTTAACCGCGCAAAGCATATAGAGAAACATGGTATTGATTTTGCGGCCATCGAGCAGTTCGGTTGGGAAAATGCGACAATATTTTCGGATCAGCTGATGGCGTATGCTGAACCCCGAATGGTTGCTTATGGATATATTGTAGGGCGGTTGGTCGTGCTCGTATATACGATGCGCCATGATATTATTCGCATCATCAGCATGCGAAAGGCTTGACGCTGGTCAGGGTGGGGCGGCCTCGCTCAACTAATCCGAAACAATCCACCATGCTGCGCCTGCCCGCTGACGTGCTGGCATATTTCAAAGCTGGCGGTAAAGGCTGGCAAACGCGGATCAGTGATGCTTTGAGTGAATATGTTGCAGAACATGGGCAAGAGAAAGGTGGTCATTGCTGACACCGTTATTCGATTATTGCCTACGATGGCTCCAGCCGTCTTTTGTTTGTAGTACATATTCTTCGCGGTAGTGATTGCTTCAGAATCATCTCCGCACGAAAAGCCACTCGCCAGGAGAGAATATATTATGAAAGCCAGTGAATTAAAACAGCGATTAAAAAAGGACAAAGCCTTGTCGCCAGCCTCAAACGCCATGGCGTTGATGAAGCGCTGATTGCTGAATCTTTGCAGGAAGCCGCTTAATCTATCTTCGCAACTGCATCCATGCAGTCGTCTGTGGTGAAAGAAATTGTTTTTTATCCGCGTGTATCTGCGTCCATCTCCGGTTTGCCTTTAAAGTTTTTCAACGATTCTTTCGAGCACAGCTAAAAATTCAATATTCTCCTCCGGCAAGCCAACCGAGATGCGCAGGTAGTCGGCCATGCCATAGGGCACCAGCGGGCGCGGGATGATGCCGTGATTTTCAAGCCGCTGCAAAATTTCACTGCTATTGCTGTGGCGCAACAGCACAAAGTTACCAAAGCTGTGACCGCCGGACATGCCCATGCCTTGCAATGCTGTTTCCAGTTTCTCTCGTTCAGCCACTGTTTCAACCACACGTTCCATCATCCATTCACGGTCATCCAGTGCGGCTACGGCAGCAGCCTGGGCCAGTAGATTGATGTTAAACGGCTCGCGAAAACGGTTGGCCAGCCCGACGATTTCACTGCCCGCGATGGCATAACCGACCCGGCACCCGGCCAGCCCGTAGGCCTTGGAAAAAGTGCGGCTGATGATCAGCCCCGGGTGCGATAAATCGCGCACAGAATCACCCAGGTGATCTGCCACAAACTCATAATAGGCTTCATCGATAATGACAACCACATGGCGTGGAAGTATGTCCAGAAAGGTCTGAATCGCAGTGTTGCTGTGCAGGGTTCCGGTCGGATTGTTCGGATTAGCAATACACACGACTTTTGTTTTTTCTGTCACCGCCACCGCCATGGCGTCCAGATCGTGTGTTAAACCATCGGATTCGGCAATAGCGATACCTGTCGCACCAGCTGCCTGTGCCGCTAGCGCATAGACAATGAAACCGCGCTGTGCATAAACCACTTCATCGCCGTTGCCGGCAAAGGTACGAATCAATAATTCCAATATTTCATTGGAACCATTACCGATCAGGATTTGATCCGTGCTGACAGCATGGTATTCAGCCAGTGCTTCTTTCATGGCCGTGGCATCGCCATCCGGATAGCGGTTCACTTCGCTTGCTGCATCTCGTATGGCCGCAATCGCTTTTGGCGAAGGGCCGTACGGATTTTCATTGGATGCCAGTTTTACGGCGCGGCTTAAACCTTTTTCACGCAGCAATGTCTCCACCGGCTTGCCGGGAATATAAGGGTGCAGTCCCCCCGTCTGCGGCACCGCCCGCGCCATCCAGTCAATATGTTTCATGCTTTATTTAACCCCGATTTTAGCCACAGATGGCCATCCATGCGCCCACGGCATTCAGGCGTCCTGCACATCAACACAGATAAACATAGATTTTGTTGCATACTAAACGATGTGTATGATTTTGACTTTAACTTATAACGGTTTGGACACCGGATATGAACCCAGCACCTTGATGAAACCGCCCGGTTTAGACTGAACATCGGCAATGGCTTCGGCTACGCCGGCATCATCCCTGTGCCCCTGTATATCGGCGAAAAAGACATATTCCCACAATTTTTTCTTCGATGGCCGCGATTCAATGCGCGTTAAGCCAATACCGCGATCAGCAAAGGAGGTGATCAGCGTATGCAGTGCACCCGGTTCATCCTTGATGGACATCACCAACGACGTTTTATCTTCACCTGATGCCGGCGAATCATGCTGGCCGATGACAAAGAAGCGGGTGGTGTTATCGTGAAAATCTTCGATATTGCGCTGCATCAACGGCAGATCCGACTGGTCGACAATCGAATACGGGCCAATCACCGCGCACTTTTTCCAGTCCAGCGCGCCGCTGTCATTTTCTTTGGCTTCATCCACAATCTGGGCGGCGCGAATGGTTGATGAGGATTCCATCAACTGAGCATTGGGCAGATGAGCCGCCAGCCAGTTGCGGCATTGCCCCAGCGGTTGCGGATGCGAAATCACCACCT
>CAZKME010000194.1:0-3642 GCA_964553725.1 uncultured Zetaproteobacteria bacterium | reverse complement strand
TATCCATTGGCACCCTGTTCACGCTGTTTGTTGTGCCTGCCATGTATATGCTGGTGGCCACTGATCGGCGCAACAGCAGTGATTCGAAGCAGTCAGGCGCTACGAATTCTGAAATAATCACCGCTTGACTCTGGAGTATGCTCCATGCTTTATCATGTACCCTTGAAGAAATCGGCTAATTGCTAGCCGTTAGCGCAGGTGGGCGGACGTGTTCTCAGGTTAAGGCGGTAGCACAAGCCAAAGCCGAAGAAATTAAAACCCGGAGTTTAAAATGAAAAAATCCACACTACTGAAAACTGGAATTATCGGTACGGCTGTCGCTGCCCTATGTTGCTTCACACCTGTGCTGGTTGTGCTATTTGGTGCAGTCGGACTTGCTGCCTGGATAGGGCATCTGGATGCCGTACTGATGCCTGCACTGGTTTTCTTCCTTGCCTTGACGGCATACGCATTTTTCAAAAAAGATAAGGGTGACTGCTGCGAAACAAAATGACCATTCAGGAGCTGGCCGACCAACTTTTCCCTTATCTCACCATGGTCGAGGGGCTGAAGCTTTGTACCCAGACATTCACCAAAGATGTAGTAAAGCAGCTTTCCTGCTGCGCCGGGTAGTTTAGTTGCAGCTGGAGCCTTTCGTTGTCGGAAACAAAACATCGCTTCGAGGTCGATGGACATAGTCTCTATACCTGGTGCGCCTGGGACGCATTGTTCATCCCGAAGATTATCAATGGTGGCTTTATACGAAGCCACCATAAATGGGTTCGAGTATAAAAAAAAGAGGAATCAACTATGTCATGCTGTTGTAGTAGTGCCGCTTCAAAGAAGGAGCGTCAGGATTGCCCTGAATGTGGAAAACCCTGCTTGCCTGTAATAAAACAGGCGATACTTCATCAGGTTCAGTTTCCGAATAATCAGAGTATAGCGGAAGGCGATTATGCCTTCTGTGCTAACCGGGGCTGCGCTACCGGTTATTTTTCAGCATCCACGATGATCCCGAAATCCACCTTGCGGACATTCCGGACGGGGGCGGAGGCGATGCTATGTTACTGCTTCGATATCTCCGAGGCGACATACCGCACTGCGCTGGGCGATGGCACAGCACAAGCCATGAAAGCCTTTGTTTGTCCAACAGACGAAAGAGGGCGTGTGCGCCTGTGAATCCAGAAACCCGTCCGGTCGCTGTTGTCTGGCCAGCTTTCGGCAGATGGAGAAAGCCCATGATTGCTGAATCAACGATTACTTGTCCTCCCTGTGGTCACAGTAAAAAAGAAACTATGCCGACTGACGCCTGCCAGTGGTTCTACGAATGTGAGCAGTGCCATACGCTGCTCAAACCCGAAGATGGTGATTGCTGTGTATTCTGTTCCTATGGCGATGTGCCGTGCCCGCCTATTCAGATGCAAAGTTTATTCTGACAGGCGTATCTTTCTAATGTCTGATTGTGGATGCAATGTTGAAATCAGGGACAAGGAACAGCGCCGGGTGCTGATTCCGCTGTTACTTATCAATGGTCTGATGTTTATTATCGGGTTCACCCTTGGCATTATCGGTCAATCCACCGGACTCATCGCCGATTCCATGGATATGCTGGCAGATGCAATAGTGTATGCTATTGCCATGTATGCCGTAGGTCAGGGGTTACACGCCAAAATACGGGCTGCGCATATCAGCGGTGTGCTCCAGATCGCATTGGCCTTTGGCGTCATGCTTGATGTCATACGCCGTTTCACCTTCGGTAGCGCCCCGGAATCCACGCTTATGATCGGAATGGGGCTTGTAGCCTTTGCGGCTAACGTGGTCTGCCTGATGCTGATTGCCAAACACCGCAAAGGCGAAATCCATATGCGGGCAAGCTGGGTATTTTCTAAAAATGATGTGATTGCCAACATTGGCGTGATTGTGAGTGGTGTTTTGGTGGCTTTGCTTGCTTCACCACTGCCTGACTTTATCATCGGATTTGCCATCTCCATCATTGTCATGAGGGGTGGTATTTCCATATTGCGGGATGCTGATGCCGAAAAAACCCATTTGCCTGAATAGCCCATCATTTACATCCCGACGCAACTGAACTGGTAACGTCATAAAAAACGAGGCAGTGGGGTTAAGAGGTTAGCCAATTACACGCAATTTCCCGCCAGAGAAATGCCTAAGCGCGCTCTTACGCAGAGGGCGAACTAACCTAAAAACCAATGCTGCTTTCATATCAGATTGTTTCCTGTTGACTTTAGTAGCTGAATTTTAGCTACGCTTGACTCTTGAGTATGCTCCATGCTTTATCATGCGCTCATGAAGATTGGTGAGTTATCAAAAAAGACAGGCGTAACTATTGATACGATCCGTTATTACGAGCAGCGCAATCTAATTCCACTGGCTGCGCGCACGGCATCCGGCTACCGACAGTACTCAGATAATGATGTATCCCGGCTTAAGTTTATTATGCAGACCAAGGAACTGGGGTTTACGCTGGAAGAAACCGGCCAGTTGCTGGCTCTGCGTGCTGGTGATGGTCATTGTGCAGAGGTACGGACTGTTGCAAAAGCGAAAGCCTGCGAGATTGAGGTGCGAATTCATAAATTATCACAAATGAGTCAAATTTTACTGACTCTTGCTGAGCAGTGCGAACAGTCACCCGATATTAATCCATGTCCTATTCTAAAATCGCTGGAGGAATCAACGTGAACAATACCGAAATAAAGAAAGAAAACACACCATTGATTGGTGCAATTATAGCTGGGGGGCTGGCATCTGCTTGCTGTATTGGCCCGCTAATTGTAGTGATGCTGGGATTGGGTTCAGCCTCAGCCTTTATCGCTATGGAACCCTACCGGCCTCTATTCGCCGCCTTCACCCTTGCCCTGATTGGCTGGGCTGGCTGGCGCCACTGGCAGAGCAGGAAAGCGTGTATCGCCGAAGGGTGCCCGCCAAAGAAGCCTGTTCTGCTTTGGGCGCTCGGCGGGTTGGCTATCATGCTGCTGATTTCACCGTCATTACTACCCTATCTGATTCAATAAGGAGATTCACTTATGCAAAAAATATTATTGGCTGCGGCGCTGTTCTCAATGACTGTTATCTATGCGCAGGATGGCTCAGCTCAGGAACAAACTGTCACCATACATATATCAGGTATGACCTGTAGCACTTGCCCGGTCACTGTGCGGCATCGCGCCATACAAATGAAAGGCGTTCATGAGGCTATTGTTGACTATGAAGCTGCGACAGCATCAGCGACAGCAACGATTACTTATGAGGATAGTGAGCAATCAGCCCAAGAAATTGCTCAGGCCATCACCAAGCTGGGCTACCCCGCAACAATCACGGATAAAAAATAATGACTGAGTTATTGATGGAGCCCTCGGCGGCTGAAGCATCAAGCAAACATAGCCGAAGATCAGTCGTTCTGAATGTTATGATCGCTGTCGCGATCGTTTCTGCTGTGGTCTGGCTGGTAACGAACTGCCCCACATGTCATTAGGGAGATGCTGATTTAATCAGCGCTTCTTAAGAAAAATAAAATCTGGAGACTGAAATGAAGAGATCCACCCTGCTCAAAACCGGAATCATCGGTACTGTTATCGTAGCCTTGTGTTGCTTTACACCTGTGCTTGTTATTTTGTTTGGCGCGATTGGTCTTGCTGCCTGGGT
>CAZKME010000193.1:0-3658 GCA_964553725.1 uncultured Zetaproteobacteria bacterium | reverse complement strand
GATGCCCTGCCCGCCACCCGGCTCAAGCAACTCGATGCATGGGAAACATTGCTGGAGCGTTGTGAACACGATGATGCTATCAACCACCCCGTTTTTCAGGCCCTCGGGGATGCGATTCGCACGCGCCAGCTTAATATTGAGGAGCTCGATAATCTGCTCATCGCCTTTCGTATGGATGTCAGTATTCACGCCTATGCCACGCTCGATGAACTGCTATTTTATTGCAAACACTCGGCCAATCCAGTGGGCCGTTTGATGTTACAACTGCACCGCATTAGCCGTACTGAAGCAGTATTTTGCTCGGATAGAATTTGTTCGGCCTTGCAGCTGATCAATTTCTGGCAGGATCTCAGTGTCGATTTGCCCAATGGCCGTTGTTATCTGCCCGAATGCTGGTTACGGGACGCTGGACTCACCGGCAAACAATTATTGGGTGGAAATGTTGATGCGGAATCTATCCGGCCTGTGCTGCTAAAAGCTATCGCAGAAGCCCGTTCTATGCTTGATGATGGTGCGCCTCTGCTGTCCATGATTCCCTTTCGACTGCGCTTGCAGATTGCTGCCACCTTGCATGGCGGGCGGCGTATGCTGGATAAAATTGAGCAACTCGACCAGCCATTGCGCGAGCGCGTCACACTGAGCAAGTCAGAATGGAAGCACTTGATCTTGCCGATATTAAAAGATGTCCTGTTTCCGCCCAGGGTGACTAGCCATGAATCCTGAAACATACTGCCGCGATAAAACCCGTGGTTCGGGCTCCTCATTCTTTTATGCCTTCCTGTTTCTACCCGAAGATCAGCGCCGGGCCATTATGGCGCTCTATGCTTTCTGCCGGGAAGTCGATGATATTGCTGATGAAATAAAAGAGCAGGACGTTGCATTGCCCAAACTGGCTTTCTGGCGCGAAGAGGTTGGCCGAGCATTTAATGGAAAAGCGCAACATCCGGTTGGCAAAGAACTGAGCTGGGCCAAAGAGCATTTTCCGATTGATGAAGAATTATTGGTGGAAATCCTCGACGGCATGCTGATGGATGTGATGCGCAAACCGATATTGAAAGCATCCGATTTATCATTGTACGCCTATCGCGTGGCTGGCGTGGTCGGCCTGCTGAGTATCGAAATTTTCGGTTATAGCAACCGCAAAGCCCGCCACTTCGCCACCTCCCTCGGTGAAGCGCTGCAACTGACCAATATCCTGCGCGATGTTGCTGAAGATGCCCGTATCGGACGCATCTATCTGCCGCAGGAAGATAGAATTCGCTATAAAATTCCCGATCAGGCATTCAAGAATGGCGATGTCAGCGATGGTATGCAGCAGATGTTAAGCGAATACGCCGACAAGGCGGAAGCAGCATACCGGCAGGCGCTGACCAACTTACCCGACGAAGATCGTGAAAGTCTCAGGCCATCGATTGTCATGGGCGCAATCTATTATGCATACTTGCAACAGCTCAGGAATGTGAACTTCGATGTCTGGCAGCATCCTGTTCATATGCTGCCCTTGAAAAAAATATGGATCGCCTGGCGCGCCTGGCGTTATGAAAAAAAAGCCGTGAAGAAAGGCTTGCCGCTCAAACTAAAGTTTTAGCATGCCTGTCATTTTCAGATGGATATTTTTCGGTTGTATAAGCCGCTCGTTGATCATGATGGCCACGCTGCTGGCAATTTATGTGATTATCGAATCATTCGATAAAGCCCGCTACCTGGGCCACGGGCTGACAACGCATCTGATGCTTGAATACATATTACTGAAAATACCCTTTATGATGTCAGAATTCATGCCCATCATCGTACTGATCGGTGCCAGTGTTTATCTTATCGAAATTTCCCGTCACCATGAAATGGTCGCTATTCGTGCGGCGGGACTCGGCATTAACAAGGTGCTTGCGCCTCTATTGTCTGTGGCAATGCTGGCCGCCGCCCTCAGTTTTGCCATTGGCGAGTGGGTGACTCCAATAACCAACCAGCGTCTGGATAGCATTGAACGGATCAATATCCAGCATAAACAAAACGCCAAACAGGGCGTACAGTGGTTAAAAGACGGGCGTCGGTTTTTTCGTCTCCACCCGCTCAGTGATCACCAGTTTTCCCTGAGCATGATAGAAACCGGCGAGAAAGGTAACTGGATTCGCCGCATTGATAGCGCTCGGGCGGCTTATCAATCGGGCGCATGGCATATGCATGATGTCAATATCAGTACGCCGTCCAGTACCGGAGGCATGCAATTCAAACAACTAGACGAGCTGACCATCACATCGACAGCTGGCCCTGAAACAACCGGTCTGCCCAGGCCGAGACATATGAATTTCTTTCAGCTATATCATTATATCCATGATCTCGAACATGCCGGCTTAAGTGCCGGATCTTATGAGTATGCCCTGCACCGGAAATTTTCCGCCCCGTTCGCCTGCCTGTTGATGGTGATTCTTGCTGCTGCGCTTTGCCTGGGTACGGGGGATCGCAACAGCCGCGCATCGTGGGGGCTGGTGCTTACCCTTGCATTGGGACTGGCATTTTACATTGTCGGGAATGCCGGACATTTACTGGCCAGCAGCGACCATTTACCGGCTGCATTCGCCGCCTGGTTGCCTAGTCTTGTATTCGGTGGACTGGCTCTGTTCCTGTTGCTCAAAAGCGAGGGGCACTAAGTTTCAAGCCTTACTCCTGCCCCTTATTTCTCATCCTCACCCATCCACCTTCAACAAGCGGATCAGTTTCGGATGCAAATGCGGGTTGGCCGCCAGCACATCGCCTTTTTCCAGCTCAACACTTGCCCCGTCCAGACCGGTTACCAGTCCGCCAGCTTCCTGAACCAGCAACAAACCAGCCGCAATATCCCACGACTGCAAACCCGCTTCCCAGTAGACATCCAGCCGTCCGGCAGCGACATAAGCCAAATCCAGAGCCGCTGAACCGCCGCGCCGATAACCGTCCATAGCACGCATGCAAACATCCATGCGGGCCTGAAACAGATCCATCGACTCACGTCTATAAGGTGCAATGCCGGAGGCAAACAGGGCGTGATCGAGTCGCTTTTCATCGGTTACACGCAAACGTCTGCGGTTGAGAAAAGCACCGCCGCCATTACGCGCCTCGAATGTTTCGTCGCGAATCGGATCATGAATCACCGCCAGCAACGGTTTACCGTATTTGAAGGCGGCAATGGATACGGAAAAATGCGGGTAGCCGTGGATGAAATTTGTTGTCCCGTCAAGTGGATCAATATACCACTGAACCGGCGCATCAGGATGAATGCGCTCCTCCATCTCCTCGGCGACAATGCCGTGATCCGGATAATGATGCGTGATTTCCCTGACAATCAGGGCCTCGGCGCGCTGATCCACTTCGGTAACATAATCCCGATCAGCTTTTTGAGTAACCTTGAGCTGATCTCGTTCATCATAAGCCCGGACGATCATATCCCCCGCCCTTCTTGCAGCCCGAACGGCAACATACAACATACGCTACTCCTGAGAAAACCCGAATCATTTGCGTGGTAAAGCGGGCAAGACATTGGCGCGAATTATACCACAAGCATTGCAGAAAAAGTACGAGCGGCGCGTTGAATATCAGGCTTTTGGCTAATATGTCCTATAAGCCCTATAACCTAGATCCTGCAAGTGATCGTGCGTGCAGAGTGTAAGATATTGGTTTAGAT
>CAZKME010000192.1:0-3684 GCA_964553725.1 uncultured Zetaproteobacteria bacterium | reverse complement strand
CCCTGCGCTTCGGTATTAATCTGCACCTGTACATTGGTGACATCGGGAAAGGCGTCCAGATTCAACTTCGGCACCACAAACGCCGCATAGGCCATCGAGCCAATCAGCAACATAAGAATCAGTAAGCGGTTATTGATCGCCGCATCAATTATTTTTGTCAGCATAGTTTACCTCAATGGTTGTGTGCTTCAAAACCGGCTTTTGCCAGCTCCGAAGCGAGCACAAATGCGCCATTCACAACAACAGGTTCACCCGCTTTAATACCGGAAAGAATCGGCAATAACCCCATATTAACCTTGCCGACTACCACCTCGCGGCGTTCAAAATGGCCCGGTTCTTCTTCAACAAACACAATCAACTCACTACCCTGACGTTGAATAGCCTGCTCAGGCAGCAGCAGAGCTTTTTCACCGGAACCCGTTGCAATCTCCGCGCTGACAAACATGCCGGGATGCAACAGGTCGTTACTATTTTGAATTTCCAGACGCACGCCGGCAGTCCGGGTGACCACATCAAGCTGGTGATGAATGTTGATCACAGCGCCTGAATAATGGACTTTAGCGCCTTTGGGCATCACCGATGCGCTTTGACCAATGCGAATTTCGGATAGCAACGATTCCGGAATTTTGACCTCAACCCAGACATGCGATTCATCCACCACCTGCATCAAACGACTACCCGCCGCCACATGCTGACCCAGGCGAAAATCATCGGCCACGACAGTACCGGCATGGGGCGCGCGCAATGTCAGCAGGCCATAGGCCTCCTGTTTCAATAAGGTAGAAATATCATGTTTATTCAAACCATAGGAATACAGCGTTGCTCTGGCCGCAGCCAGATTGGCATGCATGGCCTGATAGGTGCTGTCAGCCTGTTGCAAACGCGCCTGGGATATGATTTTTTGTTTCGCCAGCTTTTTCAGACGCGCCAATTCCTGCCTGCTTCGGTTATGTTCAGCCTTGGCCTTGAGATAACCGGCCTCGGCCTGCGCCAATTCTGTACTATTCAATGTGACCAGCTGTTGCCCTTTTTTGACATGATTACCCAGACGCACATGGCGGGCATGCACCATGGCATCGACCAGCGTGGTAATATCAGCCAGCGCATAAGCATTAAATGCCACCGTGCCGGGGGCGGTAATCGCTTGCATTTTCGCACGCAATTGCAGTGTTTCCGTGACAATGCCAGCCTGTTTGATTTGTGCAGGCGTCAATTTGATCACACCGCCTTCTTCATGATCGCCGTGACCTTCGTGGCCTTGCTCTCCAGCCATGGCCGGAGCACTGATCAAAAGTGTAAGGATTGATAAAAATAACATCATTGTTTTCATGATTGAATTCCTTTTAGAATATATTCGGGATGACCGAGCACCTGAGCCAGTTGGATTCGGGCCAACCACCCCTGTTTGATGATTTCAAGCGCCGTCATGCGGGCATCAAGCCCTTGCCTGATATGTACAACCAGTTCTTCGAGATCCAGCTCACCGGCATCGTAGGCTTTTTGAGCTAGGGTGATGGTGTCTTCAGCGCTCTGCTGCATATGTGAACTGATGATGCCGGACAAGGCACGCATGGCATTGGCATGGTTGATTATGGCGCTGTCTAACGCGAATCGTAATTGCTGTATTGACCATTCCAGCCCCGTACTGACCCGATTTTTTTCTGCCAGTGCGGCGCGATAAGCACCTTTATGACTGTTCAGAACCGGAAAGGGAATGGTAATGCCCACTTTGACGAGTTGTTCGCCTGCTTCACGCCCGGTCATCGCGCTCAGCGCAATATCGGGAATGCGCTCTGCACCGGCCAGATCAGCCTGGGCCGTGGATTGCGCCAGTTTGGAGCGCAAGGCCGCGAGATCAGGCCGTGATTGCAATGCGATGTTGTATGCATCGGCAGGCGGCTGCCAGCTGGTCAGTAATTTGGGCAGCTTCAGTCTGGATAGCTTTCCACCCCCCTTACCGAGGGCAACCAGATAAGCTTGCTTGCTCCGGGTCAATAACTGCCTGGCCACGGTTGTGGCATTGAGTGCAGAAGAATAAGCGGATTGGGCGAGATTGGCATCGAGTTGACTGGATTGACCCAGTTTCAATTGCAAGGCCACAGCAGTGCTGACTTTTTTCAACATGGTGCTCTGTTGCTGACGCAAATCAAACGCCTGCCCGGCAATTGAGAGCGTCACATAAGCTCTTGATGCTTCAATCATCAGTTGTTGACGCGTGCTTTCCCGATCCTTGCTGACAGCATTCAGAGCGGCTTGAGCCGATTGTTCTCTCAGTCCTCGTTTGCCACCGATTTCGATACCTTGAGACAAGGTGATATAATAATCATTGGCTGTGCCTCCACCAATGAGTCGCCGCCGTTGCGGTTCCAGAGAAAGCTTCGGATTGTAGGTATAAGCACTTTGTTCGGTCAGATTTCCTCTGGCCGCTACAATCGATTGATCTGCCATTTGCAGCATCGGATGTTGCTTGGAGGCAGTGTTCATAGCCTCCTGCAAACTATCTGCATGGGCATAAATTGGGTGAATGCATAACAGCATTCCGGTCATAAAAATTCGTGTTCGCACAGTTTCCTCCTGTAAATAGAATAAATATATTAACGGGGGAGCTGATTTTTTAGAGCTGGGTCGTTCTGCACCGGTCTGGCATCAATGATGCTCAGGCTGGTGTTCCAATCACAAAAAAATCAGCTGTGCAACAATTTGGGGGGTTGTTCGATCAAGTGGAGAATCTCGGGGAGATTCAAGGAGGCCAACAGATTGACCGATTCAGGGTGAGCGCAGGGTTGGCTTTGAGTATTGCTCACCTGGCCCAGAAATGTATGTGCGGCATGTGCGGCACAGGTCTGGTCAATCGGAGCGCTATCATGGTTCGTGTTGGATTGGGACGATGCAATATGCGCAGGCGCATCGGCTGCATGGCATACATCAATGCCCGCACCGCAGACAAACATGCCCATTTGCAGGGAAAAAAAAGCAATCCAAGCCAGATAACGCATGGGTGGAACGCTAGGTATCGAAATGAGCGATAGCAAGCGACGATAATTTTATACAATCCACTGCTTGCAATCCTTCGATTTGACCTTAAGATGCGCCGCCACTGCACGGGCGACCGTGCAGAAACATACCTTGCTCCGGACGCGCATCACCGTACCGGGGCGTACGTAAGTACACCTAGAGGAGCGCCGTTTGTATTACGAAACTATTTTTATCGTTAATCCTGATATCTCTCAGGAAAACACCGAAATCCTGACCGATGATCTGGTCAGCAAAGTCGAAAAAGTCGGTGGCCGCATTGTTAAGCGCGAAAACTGGGGTTCACGTCCGTTGGCTTATTCCATTGCCAACCGTAAACGTGGCAACTATGTCCTGCTCGTCACCGACGGCAGCGCCGAAGCGATTAAAACCCTGGAACACGCGATTAGCCTGGAAGAACGCATTATCCGAACATTAACCACGCGCCTGACTGAACTCTCTGACAAGCCATCGCCATTGCTGCGTCGCGCTCAGGCTACGGCCAAGCGTGAGGAAGAAGCGGCTGAAAAGAAAGCGGCTGATGAAGCAGCCTCGGCTGAAACTGATGCGCCTGCGACTGAAGCTGCCGATACCAAGGCTACAGCCAAAGAAGCAGATGCCAAAGAATCAGACGCCAAAGAATCAGACGCCAAAGAATCAGACGCCAAAGAA
>CAZKME010000191.1:0-3700 GCA_964553725.1 uncultured Zetaproteobacteria bacterium | reverse complement strand
GTCATGCCGATATCATCGGTATATTGCCAATCTTCCTGTTTCTGGTGTTCGTGGTAGCTACGAATGCGATCCGTCGCCAGTTGCAACGCTTCGCGATCCATATCAGACACATGGTTCCACGCCTCCAACATACGTTCAGGCGTGATTTCTATGGATTTTCCGGTGCAGGCCCAGCCGTCAAAGCGTTCGGTATAGTCGCACAGCGCCGCATTGCCGCGCTTTTTTACATCGGCAAGGATGCCTGCCACCAGAGCCTGCACATCATCGCCGGTATCGGCTTCGCGCGACAGCAGTGCATCAAGCTTGGCGGAAAAGCCATCCTCTTGTGAATCCAGTCGAAGAATTTTACTCATGGTTTATTCCTGCTCTGTTTCTAATCTTTTTTCACCACAGAGGACACAGAGTTTCACAGAGTAAAAACGAGAAATCAATAGCTTGGAATCAACGGGCGCCTTTGATTTTACGGTGGGCGCTGTAAGGCGAAACCACCATCTTGAATTTTTTGCTTTTGCTTTTTCTCTGTGAAACTCTGTGTACTCTGTGGTAAATGCTTTTGACTGTTTTTCTAAACGTTCTCTACTGCCCGGCGCAGGCCTTCGATGATCGGCTGAATCTGCTCCCGACGCGTGGCGAAGCTGGCCGGATTGGCAATCAGACGACTGGAAATATCACATAACGTCGTCTCTTCAATCAGGCCGTTGGCGCGCAAAGTGCCACCGGTTTCCACCAGATCGACAATGCGTTCGGCCATGCCGACCAGCGGTGCCAGCTCCATCGAACCGTACAGGTGAATGATTTCAGCTTGCACGCCCTGCGAGAGGAAATATTCTGTCGCCAGATGATCATATTTGGTTGCCACGCGAATCCTGCTACCGCGCTCGGGCGCACCGGCATTGACCAAATCTTTCGGCCCGCACACGCACAAGCGGCAGCGTCCGATGTTCAGATTCAACGGCTCATACACATGCGGTCTGTATTCCAGCAGCGAATCGCGTCCTGCGATGCCCAGATCGGCAGCACCCTGCTCGACATAGGTGCAGACATCGGCAGCGCGGATAATCAGAAAACGAATTTCCCGCCCGTCAAAATCACCGCCCACCATCAGTTTGCGCGTTTTTTGCACATCCTCGACCGGATTCAGGTCGGCTGCCGCCAGCAGCGGCAAAGTCTGTTCCAGAATCCGCCCTTTTGATAAGGCAATCGTTAACGGCCTCGTATTATTCATTTGAACCATTCATATGAACCACTCATGTAAAGCGTGCTCCCTGCATCCAGTTTTCGCTGGCGCTATGGCGTTCAATACGCGCGCCCAGTTTTCCCAGTTTTTCTTCAATGCGCTCATAACCGCGATCAATATGATACACGCGCGACACAGTCGTTTCACCTTCGGCGGCAAGACCTGCCAGCACCAGCGACGCAGAGGCCCGCAAATCAGTTGCCATCACCGGCGCACCGGAAATATTATCCTGCCCGCGCACCACCGCCGTATTGCCATCCAGGCTGATATTCGCCCCCATGCGCGCCAGTTCCTGCACATGCATGAAACGGTTCTCAAAAATCGTTTCCCGAATCACACTGGATCCTTCGGCCAATGTCATCATCGCCATGAACTGGGCCTGCAAATCGGTCGGAAAACCCGGATGCGGCAGGGTATGAATATCCACTGCTTTCAAGCGGCCATGCGCCTTGCAACGCACAAAATCTTTACCTGTTTCGACCAGTGCACCCGTCTCTCTCACCCGAGCCAGAAAAGCTTCCAGCGTGTTCGGATCTATGTCTGTTACCGTCACATCGCCACCGGTAATTAGTCCGGCAGCCAGATAGGTGGCCGTTTCGATGCGATCCGCAATGGTGGTCATTTCGCCGCCTTCAAGGCGTTCCACGCCCTGAATCATAATGCGATTGCTACCATCGCCTTCAATATCAGCGCCGAGATTGCGTAATGAATCCGCCAGATTGACAATCTCCGGCTCTCTGGCGGCGTTATCCAGTATCGTCATGCCTTTGGCCAATACCGCCGCCATCATCAGATTCTCGGTGCCGGTGACGGTGACCTGATCAAACACGATATGCGCTCCGCTTAAGCCGCCATCGACATGCGCAACAATATCACCCTGCTCCACTTCGATACTCGCGCCCATAGCGGTTAAACCTTTCAAATGCATGTCAATCGGTCGCGCGCCAATGGCGCAACCGCCGGGCAGACTTACTTTGGCCCGCCCAAAACGGGCCAGCAACGGGCCCAGCACCAATGAAGATGCACGCATGGTTTTGACCAGTTCATACGGCGCTTCCGATTTATTGGCGGGTCTTGCATCCACATGCAGGCAGTGCTGGTCATCATATTCGACATCCGCGCCCTGCCATGCCAGCAGCGTCATCATGGTCGAGATATCGCGCAAATGCGGAATGCGCCGATAAACGACAGGCCCGTCCACCAGAATAGAGGCGGCCAGCAAAGGCAGCGCCGCATTTTTTGCGCCACTGGCTTCGATGCTGCCGGATAACGACACGCCGCCCTGAATGATGATTTTATCCATATAATACCTGCCGTATGTGTTGCTAAATAAGAGCGGTGAACGCTAACGGCTTGGTGCAGGCCAAACAATGCTTGTGAACCCTGTACTGTGCCGGGTCAAATAGAATGAATCAAAACAGAGGCGAATCAAAACTATGGCTGAGCGCACCGAGCCGTTATGATTGCCAGCCATGTCCGTCTATACTGAACTTACGCACGCTGATATCAGCACGATTCTGGCCGATTATAATCTCGGCGTTCTCGTCAGCTTTGCAGGCATTGCCGCCGGCATTGAAAATAGCAATTTCTTTATCGAAACTGACGCCGATACGATGCGTTATGTGCTGACAGTGTTTGAGCGCATGGATGCATCCGAGTTGCCATATTTCATGCATCTGATGAAACATCTGGCAGCTAACGGATTGTCCTGTCCGGATGTCATGCAACGCGGCGATGGTTCGTTGCTGTTTGAAGTTCAGGGTAAAAAGGGGTGCATCGTTTCCTGCCTGCCCGGCAAGACGCTGGATGCTCTGAATGAATCCCAACTATACGCTTGTGGGCGGGCGCTGGCGCAATTGCATTTGGCCGGTTCCGATTTCCCGCAATGCCGCAGCAACCCCACCGGCACGGACTGGTTGGCAGAGAACGTCAACGCAGTGCTGGAGCAAACCGCCGAACGTTATGGACAGGAAGCCGCCGCACTGTTGTCCGATGAACTGGATTTCCAGTCATCCTGCGTATGGGATGCATTGCCGCAAGGTGTGATTCACGGCGATTTGTTCGTCGATAATATTTTATTCGAGGGCGATCAGGTGTCGGGCATTATCGATTTTTATTATGCTCACGATGCGGCTCTGGTCATGGATATCGCCATTTCGATCAATGCTCAGGCAGTCGTGTTATCGAATGATGATGAGGCCCGGATGAGGATGTTTCTTGCCGGTTACACATCTGTAAGGCCGTTAATGGAAGATGAGCATCATGCCTTGCCCTTATTGCTCAGGCTGGCCGCGCTACGCTTCTGGGTATCGCGTTTATACGATACCATTTTTCCGCGCGCAGGCGCGATGACACAGACCAAAGACCCCGAAGAATATCGCAAAAAACTATTGCTGCATCGACATATTTCATAAGAAGTCGGATAGCTATTCAGCACTATGGTAGTTACCAGTTAAAGTCTTG
>CAZKME010000190.1:0-3708 GCA_964553725.1 uncultured Zetaproteobacteria bacterium | reverse complement strand
TGCCAAAGAATCAGACGCCAAAGAATCAGACGCCAAAGAATCAGACGCCAAAGAAGCAGATGCCAAAGAAGCGGATGCCAAAGATTCAGGTGGAGCAGCAGCAAGCGCCTGAGTTCAACCGCGCCCGTGTTTCGGGCCGGCTTGGGCATATACGCAAGCGCTGGATGCCCGATGGCTCGCTGGCGCTGATTGCGGAACTGGTCACGCATCGCCCCAAGCTCGGGCCGGTTCGGGCCGGCGTTCAGGATGAACAGCCCATGCCTTTGCGCGCCAGTGGCGATATCGTCAATGCAATGATGGCCTTCGATGGCCGCCATGTGATTATCGATGGTTGTTTGCGCAGACGTTTTTACAGCCGGGACGGTAAACCTTGCTGGGGACAGGTGGAAATTTGGGTCGATGCATGCGGATTGTCGGAGCAAGCCCCGGAACAACCAGCACAATAACCCCGCAATGATACCGACAAGAGATTGAGGAGTAGATATGAGTGAAGAAGTAAAAAAAGCGGCACCAGCCGCAGCAGCGGCTCGTCCGCAAGGTGATCGTCCACAGGGCGCTCGTCCGCAAGGTGATCGTCCACAGGGCACACGTCCGCAAGGCGGCCGCCCACAGGGTGATCGTCCACAGCGTGGCGGCCCGCGTGGTCGTTTTCAGCGTCGTCGCAAGTTCTGCAAGTTCTGTGCTGATACCAGCCTGAATATAGACCATAAAGATCCGGATTTGCTGCGCGGTTTTATTACCGAACGGTATAAAATCCTGCCGTCACGCGTGACTGGCACCTGCGCCAAACACCAGCGCTTTTTGACCACTGCGATCAAACGTGCACGCGTATTGGCGCTGGTTCCGTTCACACCGCTGCATCACGACTGATTGCAGCATTATTGCGCGTCACGCTGCTTATCAGTGAATAGCTGATCTGATGCAAGATCAGGCTCCTGCTCCGCAATCCATGCCGGCGGCGCTCAGTTATATACTGACACACCGGCTGCCATGCGCTACGTTGATGCTGGTGATGCTGATGAGCGCCGTCTGGCTGCCTGCGCTAAGCGATGGCATGCCTGGTTTTGTAGCAATGCTGCTGACTACGGCGGGCTTATCGCTGCATATACTGGCACCGGCGCTGATTGCACTGGTTGCCTTTGGCGGCGGGCTGTTATTTGCCAGCCATGTTGCAGCACTGGCAGGTGTAGCTGTCAGCATGGTTACAGGCTTTTCGCTGTTGCCGGGTCTGGTGGTATTTGTGTTTTACGGGCTGATACCCATTTTGGGCGCAGCGTTGATGATGCGTGCCGATGGCGTACGTCGCAGCGCCCAGTATCTGGCTTTTGGGCTGGGTGGTTTAACGCTGATAGGATTAGCCATTGCTGCTGCCATGCAGGATACAAGCATACGAGGGCTGATGGACACGTTGTTGGCACCGATGTTTGAAAGCGTGCAACAACAGATACCGGCGGGTGATCCGGCTGCGGTGCAAGTGCTTGAACAGTCGCGCCAGATGATGGTAGAAATCCTGCCCGGTCTGTTGGCGTTGGGTGTGTGGTTCACCTGGTGGGGCGATGTTGTTTTTGCCAGGAACTTTGCACGCAAGTATGGTTTTTATCAGGGTGAAGCAACCAGTCTGTTGAGCCTGGGATTCGGCAAACCGGTGGCATATTTGTTTCTGGTGTTGATGGTGCTGATGAATCTGGGCTCAGGTGAGCTGCACTATATCGCCGTCAATGCCGCCATCCTGATTGGCGGTTTGTTGGCAGCGCAGGGCGTTGCTGTAGGACACAGCTGGTTGAAAGCAAAGGGTATGCTGTTTTCAATCGCCATGATGTATTTGATGTTAATCGTCTGGTCCATGTTGATCATCCCTTTTGTGATCATTGGCCTGATGGATATTTGGTTTGATTATCGCCGGAATATGCCGGCTGTTGGAGGATAACAATGCAATTGATTCTTTTGGAACGCGTAGAAGGCTTGGGTAATGTTGGCGATGAAGTCAATGTGCGCCCTGGTTATGGCCGCAATTTCCTGTTGCCGCAGGGCAAGGCTGCTGTCGCCGATGCTGGTAACCGCAAGGTATTTGAACGCCGCCGTGATCTGCTCGAAAGCAAACAGGCCGATGTACTGGCAATCGCCAAAATCGAAGCAGCCAAGCTGGAAGGTTTGGCGCTGGAAGTGGTATTGGCCACCTCCGATGGCAAACACCTGTACGGCTCCGTTGGCGCAGCTGAACTGGCTGCGCTGCTCAAGGACAACGATGTCGCGGTCGAACGTCGTAACATCTTGCAGGATGAACATATCAAGGAAGTCGGCAAACACGAATTCCGCGTCCGTCTGCACCCGGATGTTACAGCCAACCTGAGCATCACGGTCATCTCCGAGCAACATTGAGCCTCCCCTATTGAACCAGGCGATTCCCCTGCGCACTGATACGCTCAGAGAGCGTATCCCGCCCCACGCATACGATGCGGAACGGGCGGTGCTGGGGGGAATCATGCAGGATGCCGAAGCGCTGGAACGCCTGGAGGGCGCGCTATTATCCGAACACTTTTATGTGGAAGCCAATGCGCGTGTTTTCTATGTGATTACCGAACTGGCCGGCAAAGGCCAGCCGGTGGATGCGCTGACCATCAAGGATCAACTGGAACGTCGTGATGAACTGGACGCCATGGGTGGCGAAGCCTATCTGGCCGAACTGGTCACTTCTGTCCCTACTTCTGCCAATGTTAAACATTATGCCGATATCGTGCGTGAACGCTCTGTGCTGCGCGATCTGTTGTCGGTTTGTAGCAATACCACCCGCGAGGTATATGAAGAAACCGCCCGCGATGTAAACGAGCATCTCGACCTGGCCGAAAAAAACATTCTCGGCATAGCCGAAAAATTCAACCGTTCGCGTCCTTCTTTCAGCAAAATGTCCGATCTGATGCTGGCCAGCTACAAGGAGCTGGAAGCGCGCTACGCCGAGAAAAAACTGGTCACCGGCATTCCAACCGGCTTTGACGACCTCGACCGCATGACCGCCGGCATGCAGCGCGGTGATCTGATTATCGTGGCCGGACGCCCGAGCATGGGTAAAACGGCATTCGCCATGAATCTGGCCCAGAATGCTTCCATTCGCTCTGATGATAAGGCTGTCGTGGCTGTATTCTCGCTGGAAATGTCATCCCAGCAAATTGCTATGCGCATGCTGGCCTGCGAGGCACGCGTCGATATGCAACATTTACGCACCGGTCGTTTCTCGGCTGAAGACTGGCGCAAACTGGCTGCGGCCAGCGGTTCGTTAGCCGAATCCGCTATCTATGTCGATGATACCCCGGCCATTTCTGTGCTCGAAGTGCGCTCCAAATGTCGTCGCCTCAAACGTGAAGCCAAGCAGCTTGATCTGGTACTGATCGATTATGTGGGCTTGATGTCAGGTCGCGCCGACGCCGACAATCGTGCCCAGGAAATCTCGGAAATGACCCGTTCCTTGAAAGCACTGGCCAAGGAACTGCATGTGCCGGTCATTGTTCTTTCCCAGCTCAACCGCTCACTGGAGGCGCGCGCCGACAAACGTCCCATCATGTCCGACCTGCGCGAATCCGGTGCCATCGAGCAGGATGCCGATGTGATTATGTTCATTTACCGTGATGAAGTGTACAACAAGAAGCCGGACAACGAAGGTTTGGCTGAAATCATCGTCGCCAAACAACGCAACGGCCCGATTGGCGATGTAAA
>CAZKME010000189.1:0-3779 GCA_964553725.1 uncultured Zetaproteobacteria bacterium | reverse complement strand
TTGGTCTGACCCATGTGCAAGGGTTCTGTGACGTGATTTGTGGGTAAAGGGCAGGCCTTGGCGGGGCATGAATCCGGCTGCTTAAAACAGGCTGCTATTTGACAAGCTACCCACCGGGCCGGAAACTTTGGCATATGAATGCACAGGCGCTACTCACAGAGCTATACGATACCCCCGAAACCGATATCCTCGAACAGATCAATCAACTCAAAGCCGAACTCGGCGAGCAGGTGTTAATACTCGGCCACCATTATCAACGCGAAGAAGTGTTCGCTTTCGCCGATGTCAGCGGCGATTCGCTGAAACTGTCGCAACAGGCGGCACAAACCAGCGCGCCTTATATTATTTTCTGCGGCGTGCATTTTATGGCTGAAACCGCCGATATTCTGACCGGCGATGATCAAACCGTCATCCTGCCCGATCTGGCCGCCGGCTGCTCAATGGCCGATATGGCCGATGACGAGCAGGTCAGCCGCTGCTGGGCTGAACTCGCCGAAGTGATCAACCCGGATGAATGCGTTACGCCAGTCACCTACATCAACTCAACCGCCAGCCTGAAATCATTCTGCGGCGAACATGGCGGCATCGTCTGCACTTCGGGCAATGCGCAAAAGGTACTTGAATGGAGCTGGGGCAATCGCCAGAAAATTCTATTCTTCCCCGATCAATACCTGGGCGAAAATACCGCTGTGGCTATGGGGGTGCCGGATGAAGATATGATTCTCTGGGATCCGTTCCAGCCGCTCGGCGGCAATAGCCCCGAAGCGATTGAACAGGCCCGTTTAATATTATGGAAAGGATTCTGTTCGGTGCATCAGTTATTCAAACCCGAACATGCTGAAACCATGCGCCGCAACCATGCGGGTATTGAAGTGCTGGCTCATCCTGAATGCTCACGGGCCGTCTGCGAAGTATCCGATTTTATCGGCTCCACTGAAATGATTATCAAACAAGTATCCGAGGCACCCTCCGGCAGTACATTCGCCATCGCTACGGAACTGAATCTGGTCAATCGCCTGCGCATCCAGTTCCCGGATAAACCCATCTGGTTTCTCTCACCGATGGTGTGCATGTGCTCGACGATGTTCCGCACCGACCCGCAACACCTGTGCGCAGCGCTGACCTCGATTCGGGATGCCATCAGTAGCAATCAGAACATCAGCAACCGGATTCAAGTGCCCCGCCAGCAAAAACGCTGGGCCAGATTATCGCTTGAAAGGATGTTAAACCTTGGCTAATTACCGATTTCTATTCGTTACGCTGCTTAGCGCACTATTATTCAGTACGTCATTACAGGCCGCAGACAATAATCTTGAACTGCTGCAACATCAGATCAAATCATTCAACCAAAGCGACAACCATCGCTACGCACCGGCAACCATCAAACGGGCCGAGGCCTATATGGGCGCAGCCATGCTGGCCATCGATCAGAAAAAACAGCAAGACACAGATGCAGCGCTCGCCAAAGTGGCTGAAACACTGAAAGAAGCCGGGCAAACCGCCACTGATTTCAAACAACGCTTTACCGATTTATTGAATCTGCGTCAGGGAGCAATAGCCATCACCGAGATCATCGTTTCATCAGGCAAAGCCATCAGCGATTTGTCGCCGACGCAACTGATGAAAGATGCCGATCTTGCGTTTAAGCAAGCCATTGAAACGCATGAGCGCGGGGAACTGAATCAAACCCGGAGCCATGTCGATCAGGCAACAAAAGATTACAAACAGGTACTGCACAAAACACTGCCATGGTTAACCGAATTAACGGCAAGCGCCATCGGCAAAGCTGCCAATACCAATGGCAAGCGATATGCGCCGCGCATCTATCAGGCCGCCAAAGATAAGCTGGCTGAACTGGAGGCATTCGGCCTGGGCAAAACACGCACCCCGCCCCAACACCCTGAAGAAGGTTTATATCTGGCCCGTGAATCCAGGCATGTGGCCGAACAAGTCAAAGCATGGCGAAGAAAAACCAGCAGCCATGAAACACTCGTGCTGAAATCACGGGCATTGAAACTACAGCTGGCCAATGATCTGGGTATCAGCCATGCATCCAACCCCATGCTCACAGATATCAATGGCAAAGATCTGATAACGGCTGTCAACAAACTCAACAAGGAACTGGCCGATGAACGCGATGCACACCGGCTTGATATGGCCCGGCTTGGCGCAGAATACAAACAACAACTGCAAAGCAAACTGGCCGAGCAAACCGATGAAATGAAGCAGGCGCAGCAAAGCCAGTTGTCCGACATCAGGGACGCTTTCAAGGTCAAGCTGGAACGCGAAACCTTTGAGAAAACACGCCAGCAACAGCTGCGAAAACTGTTCAAAAAGGGGGAGGTGGAGATACTGGTCAACCTCGATGGTTCGCTGCTGATTCGACTCACCGGCCTGAAATTTCATTCCGGCAGAAGCAAAATCGCATCGAAATACTTCGACATGCTGAGTCGTTTGAAACAGGCCATGGATATTTATCAGGAACGCGCCCTGCGCATTGAAGGACATACCGACAGCCTTGGCGATGTCAAACCCAACCAGATATTGTCACTGAAGCGGGCCGAAGCCGTACGCGATTTTCTGGTTGCCGCCGGGGCAGATGCGGCGCGCCTGAAAGCGCTCGGCTACGGCGAAGTGCGTCCCATCGCCAGCAATCAATTCAAACAGGGGCGGGCTATGAACCGGCGTATTGACGTCGTCATCAATGCACCGAAATAAACTGTTCAGTTTGGTAACGATATGAACGAGACAACCGATATCGACGAACTGCCGGAGAATATCCGCCAACATGCCGGAGCACTGCTGGCGAATTACGAACACGAGTCTCCTTACAAACGCGCCTTGTTGCTTGAGACGCTGCAACTGATATCCGGTGGCTATGACAATGTCGATATCAAAATGCTATCCAAAATGCTGGCCGAGCTGCGTCAGGGGCTGGATGTCTTCAGTCCTTACCAGTCATGCCGCAAGGTTGCCATTTTCGGTTCGGCCAGAACGCCGCGCGATCACCCGCGTTATGAACAGGCGCATGGTTGCGCCAAAGCGTTGAAAGATGCCGGTTTTATGGTGATCACCGGTGGCGGTGGCGGCATGATGCAGGCGGCCAATGAAGGAGCCGGCGAAAAGAATTCCTTTGCCATCAATATCAACCTGCCCATGGAGCAGCAACCCAATCAGGTCATGGTGGATTCACCGCGTCATTTTTATTGTCAGTATTTTTTTACGCGCAAGGTGTTTTTCCTCAAAGAGAGCGATGCCGTCATCCTCACACCGGGCGGATTCGGTACGCTGGATGAAGCATTTGAAACATTGACGCTCATTCAAACCGGCCGCAACCCGCCGTTGCCAGTGATTATGCTGGAAGCACCCGGCGATGATTTCTGGGGGCCGTTCATGAACTCATGGATACGACGGCTGGTGAAAGACGGACTGATTAATTCGGAAGATAATCATCTGCTCTATCATACCGACAATATCGAAGCCGCAGTGACGCATATTCGCGACTTCTATCTGAATTATCACAGTTTCCGCTATGTCGGGACATGCATTCTGCTGCGCATGCTCAAGCCGTTATCCGATGATGCCCTTCAACGGCTGAATGCGGAATTTTCCGATGTACTCAGTAAAGGGCACATTGATCAGGTATTCCAGTGGCCGAAATCCGATGACGAATGCTACAAAAGCCTGCCGCGTTTACGCATGCATCTGGATCGCTCCCGCATGAGCGTATTACCGCAAATTATCCGCCGCATGAATGCGCTCTACCAACTCGATCAGAA
>CAZKME010000188.1:0-3785 GCA_964553725.1 uncultured Zetaproteobacteria bacterium | reverse complement strand
TCTAAACCAATATCTTACACTCTGCACGCACGATCACTTGCAGGATCTAGGTAAAAGAGGAAGTGACTCAATGTCACTTCCTCTTTTGCGTTAGGGCTTTCGAAACAAGCCGAGCAGTAATACCCCTGCCACAACGATCAGCGCCCCGAACATTTGTAAGCCGGTCATTGATTCACCCAGAATCAATACGGCCAGTACAATCGTTGCGACAGGCCCGATACCGCCAATGATGGAGGTATGGGATGCCCCGATGCGATGAATCGCCGCAGCCAGCATAAAGGCAGGCAGCACGGTAGAGAACAGGGCAATGGCCAGTCCGTACTCATATACTTCCAATGGCTGAATCAACATGGACATATCCCTGCTGATGAGAAATTGCATCACCACAGCAAGGCACGAAACAATCATGGCCAAGGCCATAAAACGCCTGGAGCCAATGCGTGGAATTAACTCGCCGCTACCGATCAGATATATGGCATAAGCCAGCGTGCTGCCAAAAATCAGCAGCACGCCGAGCAAGCTGTTTTCACCATCGAACGACACTTCCTGCTGAACACAGAGAGCGATGCCGATATAACTCAGAATCAGAGCGCCGACTTCAATCATTCCGATTTTGCGTCCCAGAAACAGCATGGACAGCAATACAGTGAAGGTAGGGAACAGAAATAGAATCAGCCGTTCTATCCCGGCCGACACATATTGCAGGCCGACAAAATCCAGCATACTGGCCAGGTAATAACCGATCAGCCCGAGCCCGATAATCGATATTGCCTGATGCGGGGTGATCCTTTTCACGCCATCCTTGCGCTGTTCCATCAGCGCCACAACGACAAACACTGGCAATGCAAAGCCCATGCGCAGCGTCAGCAGTGTGATCGCATCCACACCATGCAGATAGGCCAGCTTAACAAAGATCGCCTTGATCGAGAAAAACAGCGCTGCCGACAGAGCAAACGCCATGCCAATCAGTGCCGAATGCCTTTCCCGTGATATATTGGTAAACAGTGTGTTCAATTTATTCTCCCTGGCAGGAGCAAGCACAGAAATGATCAGAGCATGTATTGAGATTCAGACATAGAAGGTGAATTCGGGCAACCGCAGTGATCTTTCCGCGATTGCTCTATTGTGATTATAATCGTGATGAATCAGTGATGATTCAAGATGAATGGGCAATAGAAAACCGCAGCAACAGGCAGGAGCCATAGCCAACGGTTTTTAGAGATAAAAGCAGGTTCAATATTCATCTCATGCATCAGGCGGCGAATCATCGACCAGTTTGCCCCGATGTCAATTGCCAGCCTAACGCGAAACGGGAAGTGACATTAAGTCACTTCCCGTTTCTTGTTGGTACCGAGGACTGGAGTCGAACCAGCACTTTCGTGAGAAAACTGGCACCTGAAGCCAGCGCGTCTACCAATTCCGCCACCTCGGCTTAGACTCCCGCGCAGCGCTGCTGTCGGAAGGCGCGCAATCATAGGTTGGGGGCACATCGTGTCAAGAAAGAATAGCAGGAAATCAAATCAGAAAAGGTCGTCAGAAACATCGCCCTGGGGTAGTGCTTCGTGCAAGCCTGGGGGCAGGGGCGCTGCATCGGAAAAAGCCAGTCCCTGGGACTCGGTCAAACGAAAAGACAAGCAGGAAGAGCCGCGTGCAGGAAGCTCTGCACGAGGGCGGCAGGATCGGCGACCGGAGCAGCGCGGTAGCGGGCGCGTGGATCAGCGTGTGTATACCGGCGTGGTGTCGGCGCATCCGGACGGGTTCGGCTTTGTCGATGTCGAAGGAGTCGAAAAAGGCTTTTTCCTGCCGCATGAAGAAATGCAGGAAGTCATGCACGGCGATACGGTGGAAGTGCGACCAGTGCGCAGGCGAGGCCGCGAATCGGCTGAAGTAGTGCGTATTGTGGAGCATGCGCCGACCATTTTGGTGGGTCAGTTTCTGATTCAGGGCAGTGTCGGTATTGTGCAGCCGCGCTCGCGCAAGATTCCGCAAACCATTCTGATTAAACGCGATGATGCAGGCGGCGCGCATCATGGCGACTGGGTGCGCATTGATATCAAACGCGGGCCGGGGCATTTGCGCGGTAAAATCATCGAAGTGCTCGGGGAGGATCTGTCTCCATCCAAACTGATTGATTTGATTGTCGCAGAACAACAGCTGGATGAGGAATTTCCGGCTGCCGTCAGTGCCGAAGCTGAGCGTTTTTCTGACACGGTGGATGAGTCCGATATCGAAGGGCGTAAGGATTTACGTCACTTGCCGTTTGTGACCATTGATGGCGAGGATGCACGCGATTTCGATGATGCCGTGTGTGTATTGCCGCGCGGCGAAGGCTTTGAAACCTGGGTGGCGATTGCCGATGTGGCGCATTATGTGACGCCGAAATCAGCACTGGATCAGGAGGCGCTCAATCGCAGCAATTCGTTTTATTTTCCGGATCGGGTGATTCCGATGTTGCCGGAAAAACTATCCAACGGCCTGTGTTCACTCAATCCAAACGTGGCTCGGCTGGCCATGACGGTGCGCATGCGTTTTGATGCCAATGGTACGAGGCGTTCCATCCATGTGTATGAAACCGTCATCCATTCGCAGGCCCGCCTGACTTATACGCAGGTTGCCCAATATCTGGAAGAGGCGGATGAAACGGCTATCAACAGTGTAGCGGCTCGCGCCATGCTGGACGATGCTTATCGCCTGTTCCGCAAGCTGGAAATCAAACGCGCTCGGCGCGGGGCGCTTGATCTGGATATGCCGGAAACTCGCGCCCGGCTGGAGAACGACGAGGTGATCGATATCTGTGAATCACCACGCAATATCGCCCACCGTTTGATCGAGGAAATGATGCTGGCCGCCAATACGGCGGTGGCTGAATATATGCAGCAACGTGAATGCGCGCTGCTCTACCGGGTGCATGCGCCGCCGGAGCGCGAGGCGATAGAGAAGCTGAATGAGTTTCTGGAACCCTTTGGCATGTATGTGCGCTTGCCCAAATCAAGTGCGAAAGATAAAGATGCGCATGTTAAACCGGCGCATGTTCAACAGGTGCTGGAACAATCGGAGGGCAAACCGTTTGCGCATGTGCTGCACCGGCTGGTGCTGCGCTCAATGCAGCGGGCACAGTACACGCCGCATAACGAAGGGCATTTCGGTCTGGCATATGAAACCTATGCGCATTTCACCAGCCCGATTCGCCGTTATGCCGATTTGATTGTGCATCGCCGCTTAAAAGCGCTGATTCAGGGCAAAGACCCGAACAAGGTGCAACCCGAGAATACGCTGGCCGAAATCGGTACGCAGACGTCCACTCAGGAGCGCAAACAGCAGCGCGCCGAATGGGATACGCAGGCCATGCTGGCCGCCCTGTTTCACAGCAAGGATGTTGGCAAAACCATGCCGGCGCGTATTTCCGGTTTGACCAAACGGCGAATATTTTTTGAGATTGAACCCACCATGGCCGAAGGCTCACTGGATGTAGATGAACTCTCCGGCGCGTTTGTGTTGGATGACAAGGGGCACTCGCTGGCCGCCCGCAAAGGCGGTCGCGCCTATCATCTGGGGGATCGGTTGGATGTGGTGATTGATTCCACCGACCCGGTTCGTGGCCAGATCAACGTGCGTTTTGAGTGTAGGGGGGGGGGTGATGCTTGAACAGGTGTTGAAATAGTGCGCCCAGCGGTTGCTGGTTCTTTTCTCCAGCCATGTTGCGGTAGCGAATAGGCGAAGTCAGCATCTTTTCATTCCATGTTGCGCTAAAATCCAGAATATCTATTTCTTTTCGTTAAACCTAG
>CAZKME010000187.1:0-3815 GCA_964553725.1 uncultured Zetaproteobacteria bacterium | reverse complement strand
TGGACCCAGGATAATGATTTTGAAGGGTTGCCTGATGTGCGTTATATCAAGAAATAATGATTTCGTAAAAAGTCATCGGAGCCCCAATGGAAGGGCACGCAAAGGGTGAGAAACATGAATGCTCCGAATCAATCATTGCAACGATTTACGCGCAATTCAGGCTAAACAGATGCAACGACAGTTATTGATTGGAATCATGTCCGGTACTTCCGCTGACGGTATAGATGTTGCTATTGTGCGCTTTGCAGATAAACCGGAACTACTACACTTTTCTGAATACCCCATGCCGCCAAAATTGCGTGATGCGATATTTCGCCTGACTGAACCTGGCTTTGGGGAAGTCGACAATATGGGCGGGCTGGATAAAGCGCTGGGGCATGTCTATGCCGACGCAGCCCTGGCGGCGATCAAGACCGCAGACCTTAAAACAACAGATATTGCAGCCATTGGTAATCACGGGCAAACCATTCGTCACCGCCCGACAACGCAATATCCGTTTTCGATGCAAATCGGTTGCGCCGCCGTTATTACCGAACAGACCGGCATCACCACCATTTCAAATTTCCGCAGCCGGGATATTGCAGCCGGAGGACAGGGCGCGCCGCTCGTGCCACTTGCACATCAACAATTATTTGCCGATCCGAAACACAATACAGTCATCCTCAATATCGGTGGCATTGCCAATATCACATGGTTGGGCGCGGATGGTCATGTGACCGGCTTTGATACCGGCCCCGGCAATATGCTCATGGATAGCCTGATGCAACACATCAGCCATGGCGAAAAAACGTATGATGAAAACGGTCAACTGGCTGCCAGCGGCTCCGTCAACGATGCTCTGCTGGACAAACTGATACTTCACCCGTTTTTGCAACAGACTCCGCCGAAATCAACCGGGCGTGAACAGTTCGGCGAGGATGTGGTCAATCAGATTCTGAGCTGGCCGGATATCTCCGATGCAGATCGCATGGCGACTGCCTGCCGGTTTACGGTCGACAGTATTGCACAGAGCATCCGTTTTCTGCCGGATACGCCAACCCGTTGGCTGTGCTGCGGTGGTGGCGTTCGCAACCGTCATTTGATGCGCCTGCTTGAACAACAACTTTCGCCTGCTTCCGTCAACACGACGCTTGCGGCAGGCATGCCGCCGCAAGCGGTGGAAGCCGTCTGCTTTGCCATACTGGCCAGACAAACTCTGTTGGGTGAAGCCAACACGCTGGCAGCCGTGACTGGCGCAAGCCACAATGTCTGCGGCGGCCAGATCACGCCGGGGAATAACTGGCCGGAATTACTGCACAGCTTGCCTTCGTGGATCCGCTAACCCACGCCATTTCGGGCGCGGCGCTTGCTCGCGCTTTTCCGAAAGAAAAATTACCAACCAAACAGCTTGCCCTGATTATCCTGCTCGCCATGGCACCGGACAGCGATATTGTGCTGCGCCTGATCTCCGACCCGGTCTATCTGCAACACCATCGGGGCCTCACCCATTCGCTGCTCATGCTGCCACTGTGGGGCTGGCTGATTTTCAGCCTGTCTTCCCGGCAAATCAAACAAAATCCTGTCATGCCCAGGCTGATCGGGCTGGCGTTGCTGTTGCACATCTCGCTTGATGTGATCACTACTTATGGCACGATGCTCCTCGCTCCCGTCTCCGATAAGCGCTTTAGTTTTGATCTGGTTTTTATTATTGATCCGCTGTTTTCATTATGTCTGCTGATTCCTCTGCTGTTGGGCTTCATCTGGAAACGGCAGTTGCGCAGCCTGAGCATATTGAGCTTTGTGGCAGTTCTGGCTTACCTCGCGCTGGCATACAGCAACCAGCAACAGGCCATTGAGCTGACCAAAAAGGCCTATCCCGATGCTATCGCATACCATGCTCTTCCAATGGCCTTTTCCCCTTTTAACTGGCAATTGATTGCCACATTCCCGAACCACTACACCCGCGCCGCCGTCAATCTTAAACCAGGTTTCTCCGGCCTGCGCCCGTTATTCGATGACGCCTTCGCCACCACCCTTCTTTCCACTCAAATCAGCGCCCCCAATCACCTCATCTGGCAACAACTGCCCGCCATGCACACGGTAAAAAATATAGATCAACTGCCGGGCACGGCTTTTTATGCATGGTTCACCCGCTTTCCAGTTTTACTGAGGCAGGACAGCGAATCAATTGATTTAGGTGACTTGGCCTTCGGCGGCGGCGCGCCTGGGGTCAACCCTTCCTTTCAACTGCATATTGATTTGAAAAGCGATTTGAAGAATGATTTGCAGAACAGCAACCCTGCATCGAAACCGCAGGCATGGCTGATCTGGCGGGGAGATCGAAAGAGTGAGCTCAAACAGACGACTGCGCCATTCAACTGGCTGCCGGATGAATAAGCTTGCGGTTCGCCCATTTTTAGTTTTTAATCGGAGTATCATTCAATCCCGGAGGCTCTCATGAAATCTGTTCGCTTATTATTCCTCACCGCCCTGCTCCTGCTACCGGCACTATCTCAGGCCATTGAAATTGAAGGTGTCAAACTGCCTGATACGATTCAACTGCAAGGCAAGAGCCTGCAACTCAACGGAGCGGGCGTTCGCACCAAATTCTTTTTCGATATCTATGTAGGCGGATTATATCTGGAGCAACATGCATCCAGCGCCAAAGCGGTTCTGGCCGACAATGGCAGCAAACGCATCACCATGAACATTCTGTATGGTGAAGTGGATAAAGAGAAACTCACCGACGGCTGGGAAACAGGCTTTGAAAAAAATCAGTCCGATGCACGCATGCAAAACTTGAAAGACCGACTTGCCAGCTTCAACGCTTTATTCGTTACAGCACACCGTGGCGACTCGATCACATTCGATCTGCTCAGCGATGGCAGCACCCATGTCAGCTTTAACGGTAGCGAAAAAGGAGCCATTGAAGGAGCGGATTTCCAGCAGGCGCTACTGGCTGTCTGGCTGGGCAAAAAACCGGCGGATAGTGATTTGAAAAAGGCCATGCTTGGTCGATAAAGGTCGGGCTGGATCGGCTTGAATGCGCCATTGCCATCATTGCAGATGAGCATCTGGAAACGCAGAGGCATCAGCATTGAAAGATCAACCGACAACCTTGCGTCTTTCCGGACTTGTTCCAAACTCGTCCAGATAATCAGCTATGGAAGCTTCAATCACTTTCGAGGCATGTTCAAAACCGTAAGGCTGACCAATGGATACCTTCTGGGGATGCCCCGGTGCCAGTTTATAGCTGAGAAAATAGTGTAGCAGCCGATCAATCAGGGCAGTCGGCAACTCTGTCAACTCGTCCACCCCGGACCACAACGGATCATCTTCAATCACGGCAATAATCTTGTCGTCCGCTTCATCATGATCATTCATCGGCAAGCCACCCACAACGCGGGCATTGGCGAGAATTTCAATGCGGGAAATCGGGCGCTCGGAAATTACGCATATATCCAGCGGATCGCCATCGCCGCGTTTGGCATCAGCCATCAGCGCGCCGACGCGTCCTGCACACAACGTGCGTGGAATGAATCCATACAAGGCAGGATGCTGTGATGATGAACGTATGGAACGATCCACGCGCAGATAGCCGGATTTTTTATCCACTTCAAATTTCACCGTGTCGAACGGGCTGATTTCAATATAGGCATGCACCCGCCGAGGCGGTTCGGCACCGACGCTCAACCCGTGCCAGGGGTGCGGTCGCCATTGGGAAAATGATTTCATATTTCTTACCCTGCTCTTGTACAGGACAGGAGGCCAGCACAGAACATGTTACATCTTTCCTTACTTCAGGCTCATCAGCCCCAAACATCCCACGCATCTTG
>CAZKME010000186.1:0-3868 GCA_964553725.1 uncultured Zetaproteobacteria bacterium | reverse complement strand
AACAACGCACCAGCGAACTGCAACAGTCCAGGGCGGATGCGGATAAAGCCAACGCAGCAAAATCCCGTTTCCTGGCAGCGGCCAGCCACGATATGCGCCAGCCCATGCAGGCGATGCGCCTGTATATTGATGTGCTGGCCGAACGGCTGGATAAAGCCGACAATCAAACTGTGATCAGCAAAATACAGGCGACGCATCGTGATCTCAGTGAGATGTTGGATCGCTGCCTGGATATTTCGCAGCTGGATTCAGGCACCATCAAACCACAGATGGAGATATTTGATCTGACGCAACTGCTGCACCGGCTGCATGAGCAATATCTGCCCATGGCCAATGCTGCCGGGCTGAGTTTTCAGATGCACCTGCCTGCCGCCAGAATACTGGCCAATTCCGATCCTGCCTTTGTCAAAGGCATTCTGGCCAACCTGATCAGCAATGCCATTCGATATACGCAGCGTGGCGGCCTTCTTCTGAGCACAAGGCAGCATGGTTCGGGCATGTGTCTGGAGGTATGTGATAACGGATTGGGCATTGAAGAAGACAACCATGAAATAATATTTCAGGAGTTTGTGCAACTGGATAATTCCGGGCGCGACCCGAATCAGGGCGTTGGGCTTGGGCTGGCTATTGCCAGCCGCATGTGTCGTCTGCTCGGCACCCGGATTCACTTGAAATCAAAACCCGGCAGAGGATCTTTGTTCTTCTTTGAAGTGCCGCTGGCGTTATGCCCGGATCAGGCATATTCGGATCAGACAGCCATGGATCATGAATCCACGCAGAAATTTATCAGCCTGGCCGGTCTGCTGGTGTTTGTGATTGATGCGATTTCATCATTCGACATGCCCTGGCGGATCAACCTCAGCACATCAATCTGCCTGTTGGTGAGAACGGCAGGGTTTGTTTCATGGCGCGCGGCGGGCAATGCTTCATTGGGAATATAGATGCCGCCGCCCAGCACCAGATCAATGGCGGAAGTCATCTCTTTTCCGGTCGAGGTTTTAGGGATAAAACCGGAGATTTTCAGCGCCAGGCATTGCCGTATGAACTGTTGCGTCACCGTGCCTGAAAGGGCGACCACGGGGATGCCCGGGGCGTTTTTCTGTAGTTGTTGAATGACTTGAAATCCATGCATGTCGGGCAGTTCAATGTCGAGTAGAATCAGATCCAGATCAGGATGTTGATTAACAATCTCCAATGCCGATTGGCCGGTTCCAGTCTGTAACAGTGTCAGTGCATGGCCATATTTTTCCTGTAGCAAAAGCGTAAGGCTGTCGCGCAGCAGTGCATGATCATCCACAATAAGTATGTTCACATTCAAGCTCCTTCCCGGCATACACCGGGGAAACACAATTTTATGACTGCCGATCCAAGAAAATGGCTTGAATTATCAGTTTATCTCATCCTAAAGGATGAGTGGATTCACCCTTTAGGCCAATGTCATATCTGCTAGAATTACGGCATAATGCGCGCAAAAATAAGTACCTTGTCCCGGCGCGGTTATTTTGCATGCAAGCCGGACTGTAACAGAGAAAATAACGAAGCAAAGAGCTGAGCCTGGACTATTCATGAATCGCTGTGATGATCGCGCCGAACGTTTGTTCGCAACAGATTCCGAGGAAGACGACCGTAGCAGTGCATACGGACAACTGACAAGGGATTTGTTGCGGGCAAACGAACAAGCGAGGGCGCAGCAGTATTTATGAGTAATCCAGGCTGAATTGAGCTGATCGGGCAATCAGTCAGCTTACAGCTATAAGGGAAATTATGTAACATGCTTGAAAAACAGAAATTCATCCGACGCTATACAGAGCTGTTACATGCGTATGCACAATCGGCAGAAGAAAAATATCTGGCTGATATTGCATATCTGGGGCGGGAGATGGTGCGCGATCATTTGCCGCCTGAATATGTTGGCGAGATGCATGATGCCGCCATGGGTAAGTTGCTGGCACAGCCGCAATTCAGCGTCGAAACAATTCGCGCTGCATCGTTGCCGTTGATGCAATTGCTGAATGCTTATGGCGTTGCGTTCAGGAATGTGCGACCCAGCCATGGGATAGAGCAGGCGCTTGTAGAAAGTGAAAAGCAATATCAAATGCTTTTTGAGTCTTCAAGAGACGCCATCATGATATTGGATGAGGCGGGCTTTATTCGCGGCAATGCATCGGCGATACGCATGTTTGGCTGTCATTGCTCCGATGACTTTCAGGGCAGACACCCGGCAGAATTCTCCCCGCCAGCACAGCCATGCGGCACAGAATCCATGATCCTGGCAAATCAACACATCGCCAGGGCATTGACGGATGGCAGCATCAGCTTTGAGTGGATGCACCAGAGCCTTGATGGCGAAGTGTTTCCAGCCGAAGTGTTATTGTCTGCCTTGGAACTGGAAGGTAAAAGCGTTTTACAAGCTACCGTGCGCGATATCAGCGTGCGCAAGCAGGCAGAAGAATCGGTACGCAGGTTTTCTTCCGCCATTGAGCAGATGGGGGAATCTGTCGTTATCACGGATCGGAACGGTATCATCGAATATGCCAATCCGGCCTTTACGAAAGTCACCGGCTACAGCGCCGAAGAGGCCATCGGTCAGACACCGGGAATGCTCAATAGCGGCAATCAGGATGCCGCATTTTATAAGGTTATGTGGCAAACGATTACTCAGGGCAAGGTCTGGAAAGGCAAAATCATCGACAGGCGAAAAGATGGCAGCTTCTATCCTGCCATGCTGACTATTTCGCCGATTATTGATTCGTCCCTGCATATCACACACTTTGTCGGCATTCAGTCCGACCTCAGCCAACTGGAGGAAATGGAACATCGTTTTCAGCAAGCGCAGAAAATGGAGACGATCGGCACGATGGTTGGCGGCATTGCGCATAATTTCAATAATATGCTGGCCGGCATGGCCGGCAATATCTATCTGGCAAAAAAGGCAGTGCAGGCGCAGCCCGATGTAATGCGGAAACTGACCAATATTGAAGAGCTTTCCGGCCATGCCGCCGATATGATCCAGCAATTACTCGCCTTCGCCCGCAAGGATATGGTCAGCATGAAAGAAACGCCTCTGTCATCTTTTATCAATGAAACGCTGAAATTACTGCGCGCATCGGTGCCTGAAAATATTGCTGTTCAGCAGGATATTTGCAGCGATGATTTCCAGATCAAAGGCGATGCCACCCAGTTGCATCAGGTGCTTGCGAATTTGATCAATAATGCCCGCGACGCGGTTGAGAATGTGGAAAGCCCATGCATTACTATCGGCCTGGACTCCTTTTCCCCGGATGATTCATTTCTTCACCGACGCCCCTGGTTTAAGGATGGAACTTTTGCGCATTTGAGCGTTGAAGATAATGGCATGGGTATTTCCGAATATCAGCTTGAACACCTGTTCGAGCCCTTCTTCACCTCCAAGCAACATGGCAAGGGAACCGGCCTTGGTCTGTCCATGGTCTATGGCGCAGTCAAAACCCATAACGGCTTTGTAGATGTGAGCAGCCAGGAGGGCAAAGGTTCCACTTTCCATATTTATATTCCCTTACTGGAACCGAAAGAGGGGGATGCCGAGCCTGTGCAGCGGCTGGAGGCTGCTGAAGGGCGGGGTGAGCTGATTCTGCTGGCTGATGATGAGCAGGGGGTTCGTGATGTCATGGCCAAAGTCTTGGCGTTATTGGGATATAAGGTTTTACAGGCTGGCGATGGACTGGAGGCTTTGGAACTGTTCAAGGCGCACCAGCAGGATATTGCGCTGGCATTGTTGGATGTGGTGATGCCCCATTGCGGCGGCATGGCGCTGGCCAAACACATCAGAGAGGTAAATCCGGACGTGCCGGTGATTTTTTTAACGGGCTACGATAAAGAGTATGTGCTG
>CAZKME010000185.1:0-3939 GCA_964553725.1 uncultured Zetaproteobacteria bacterium | reverse complement strand
AGTTTTTTGATGAGAAGCAGTTTGAGGCATATCGTGAATTGGGTTATCGCATTGGATTGACGCTGACTGAGGATGAAAGTCTGCAAGTGCCGTTTTAGAATCCGAAACCCCCTCGCCTTTAGGCAACGGACAGGTAGCGTTATGAGGCGAGCAGGGCTATAAAAGTGGCAGCCACACAGTTTGGGAGTTACAAAGCAACTTGCGTCGCTATTCAGCATTCGATAGTTATTCGGTTAAAAATCCGGAGGTGCGACTTCAGTCGCGCTGAATAGCGACACAAACCACGTTTCGGATCCCTGTTCGAGGGTAACAAAATCAAGTGTTTACGATTTTGTTATTCAAGCTTTGCGAGGTGCCAACAGTGAGCGCAGTAGACCGGGTCGGAGACTGAATCATGCATAAAATTGGACGCAATGAGCCATGCCGTTGTGGCAGTGGCAAAAAATACAAAAAGTGTCGCATGATGAAAGACAAGACCGGGCAGAATCGGGAACGTACGGCATCGACACAGCTTCAGCAGTGGGATGTGGTTGGTGCACGGCCACTACAGGTTCCTGCCGGGCATTGGAAACTTTCCGGGGCGTTATATCACTTCCCCAGAGATCAGGCGGAGATGCTCAAACAGTATCTGGCGGAATGCCTTGAGGGCGTGCCTGAAGATCAACAGACATCGATATTCAGTGATATTTTGGCCTATGACTGGTTGACGATGATGTTGAATCCGCAACTGCGTATGCCGCAAATCATGGATGGTGTGAGTGGCGACCCAATGTCTCAGGAGAGACACGGCGACAGGAGTGACACAGCATTGCAACCGGATATCCCGGATGATGTGCGACAGCAGTTGGAGCATGATTATAAACGAAAATATTATGCTGCTTGGCCAGATACGGCTTTGCCCGCCCTGAGTGGTAAAACTCCGCGCGAAGCTGTGGAAACAGCGAAGGGAAGAGACCGGGTGATCCGGCTACTGAAGGATTTTGAGAATATCGAAGTCGGGGCAGAGCACCCCTTCGATTTTGGTTTTTTGTGGCAGGCATTAGGGTTGGATAGATAGTCTTGGGAGAATACAACACAAAAGCTCCAATGAAACAGATTCTGATGGCCGGCGTGGACGAAGTAGGGCGCGGGCCGCTGGCAGGGCCGGTGGTGACGGCGGCGGTGATTTTATCGCCGGATGATCCATATTTTGGCAAGTATCGCGATTCCAAAAAAGTGGCCGAGAAGAAACGGCTAAAGCTCTACCACCATATTCGTAAACACGCCGTAGCCTATTCGGTTGCCATGGCCTCGATAGACGAGATTGACCAGCTCAATATTCTGCATGCAACCATGTTGTCCATGCGCAGGTCAGTTGAAGGTTTGAGTATTACTCCTGCCAAAGTGCTGGTTGATGGCAATCGCATACCCGATCTGGCGGTTCCTGCTGAAGCGATTATCGGCGGTGATGATCTGGTGCAGGAGATCGCAGCGGCTTCAATTGTCGCCAAGGTGGTACGGGATCGTATGATGGTCATGTTTGATGCGCAGTATCCAGGCTATCAATTCGGCAAACACAAGGGCTATGGCACCAAAGTGCATATGGATGCATTGCGTGAACTTGGGCCCTGCCCGATTCACCGAAAATCATTCGCGCCTGTGGCAAGGTTGCTATAAGCGTTAACCACAAAGACACGAAGGCACAAAGAGATCATTTTAGTCAGACAGAACTTTTTAATCCATCCGAACCGGGAAATATCATAGCGTAATGCCTTTCTTTGCGTCCTTTGCGGTGAAAGGTCTTTACAGAATATAACGCGATAAATCCTCATCTTCGCAGATTTCACCGAGTTGATCGAGTACATAACCGGCATCGACATGTACTTTTTCACCACTGCGGTCTGAGGCTTCAAAGCTGATATCTTCCAGTACCCGCTCCAGCAATGTATGCAGGCGGCGAGCGCCAATGTTTTCAGTTTTCTCGTTGACCAGTACAGCAATGCGAGCCAGCTCCGAGATGCCATCCTCGCCAAATTCAATGCTGACGTTTTCTGCTCCCAGCAGCGCCATATACTGGCGTGTCAATGATGATTCCGGTTCGACCAGAATGCGGCGGAATTCTTCTTCACCGAGCGCGGTCAGATTAACCCGAATCGGGAAACGACCCTGTAATTCCGGAATCAGATCGGACGGTTTGGCGAGATGAAACGCGCCGGAGGCAATGAACAGAATATGATCGGTTTTGATATGGCCGTAACGCGTGTTAACGGTTGTGCCTTCCACCAGCGGCAACAGGTCGCGCTGCACGCCTTCGCGGGATATTTCGCCGCCAGAGGCTGCACCACTGCGGTGGGTGATTTTATCCATCTCATCGAGAAATACGATGCCGTCATTCTCGGCGCGTTTGATGGCTTCATCTTTGACCTCATCCATATCAAGCATGCGGTCAGCTTCCTGCTGCTGAATGATTTTCTGGGCATCGGACACATTCATGCGTTTGTTGGTCTTTTGCTTGCCCATCATATTGCCCAGCATGTCTTGCAAATCCATCGCTTCAGTGCCCTGGCCTGTGAACATTTGCATCACAGGCATGTGCTGTTGCGGTTCCACGTCGATCTCGACCTGGCGTTTATCCAATTCACCCAAACGCAGTTTATGGCGCATTTTTTCACGCGATTCATTCGAGGCGGCGCTGGCATCGCTATTGTGCGGGCCGCTGGGGGCGACAGGATGCGGAATCAGAATATCGAGCAATTTATCTTCGGCGACTTTTTCAGCCTTGGTTTGCACCCGAGCCAGATGCTCTTCGCGCACGATTTTGATGGCCGTATCGACCAGATCGCGAATAATGGTTTCGACATCGCGCCCGACATAACCGACTTCGGTGAATTTGGTCGCTTCAATTTTGATAAACGGTGCATTGGCTAATCGAGCCAGCCGCCGCGCAATTTCAGTCTTGCCGACGCCGGTGGGGCCAATCATCAGGATATTTTTCGGTGTAATCTCTTCGCGCATGGGAGAAGCCACCTGCTGACGTCTCCAGCGATTGCGCAGTGCAATGGCGACAGCGCGTTTGGCATCGTCCTGACCAACGATGTATCGATCCAGTTCTGAAATAATTTCACGTGGTGTCATGGTCTGGCTCACTATTTTGACTCCTTGGGGATGGTTTCAATGGTGATATTGGTATTGGTATAAATGCAGATGTTGGCGGCAATTAACATCGCTTCGCGGGTGGCGTCTGCGGCGTTTAAATCGCTATGATTGAGCAGCGCTGTGGCTGCGGCCTTGGCATAGCCAGCGCCTGAACCGATGGATGCAACGCCGTCGTCCGGCTCCAGCACATCACCATTGCCGGAAATCAGCAGGGTATTGTCTTTATCGGCGACAATCATCATCGCTTCTAGCTGGCGCAGATATTTATCGGTGCGCCAGTCCTTGGCCAATGCCACGGCGGCTCTGAGCAGACTGCCGCCATGTTCATCGAGCTTGGCTTCAAATCGTTCAAACAAATTCATGGCATCGGCGGTGGAGCCGGCAAAGCCGGTCAGAATAGCGCCGTCGCGAATGGTGCGCACCTTGCGACCGCCGTGTTTGACGACCGTATCGCCAAGCGTCACCTGACCATCGCCGCCAATGGCGACTTCGCCGTTTTTGCGTACGCAGCAGATTGTGGTTCCAAGCATGGTGATTTTGCTCATGGCGTGCCTCACAACGGAATGAATTAACAGGATTAGAAGGCGGGCGAGTCTAGCTGTGAATTTGTCGCACGTCAGTATCATTGAGAGGGCAATAAAATAGCGATTAAGGGATTGACGAACGGGGAGCAGATGCCTATTGTCCGCCGCCTTCGTATGAAGGCTTAAATAACGGGGCGTAGCGCAGCCTGGTAGCGCATCTGGTTTGGGACCAGAGGGTCGGGTGTTCGAATCACCCCGCCCCGACCATTTAAGCAGGAAT
>CAZKME010000184.1:0-3949 GCA_964553725.1 uncultured Zetaproteobacteria bacterium | reverse complement strand
TTCAATATACTTGGCCCTGTGGATGGATTTGCTGTGCTCGATCTGTTTGCCGGTTCTGGCATCATGGCGCTGGAGGCCATCTCTCGCGGCGCAGCATCGGCTACGTCCATCGAGCAACATCACCGCGCCGTCACAGCCCTGCAATCGAACCGTGAAATACTGAAGCTACAGGATTCATGGACGATCTATTCAACCAGCGTTGAGCAAGGGTTATCCAACCTATCAGGCGCATCGTTTGACCTGATTTTTGCAGACCCCCCGTATGCGCAAGGCTTTGCCGAAGCTGTGCCAAACCAGCTGACTCAATATCACATCGGCTGTGACCAGCTGGTGATTGAAGAATCTGCCCGGGTTTCCCCGAACTGGCCTGAAGGCTGGGTTCGCCAACAATCCCGCCACTACGGCGACACCTGTTTGCATTTTCTTGTGGGTAAAGGGTAGCTCCAGGAGTCTGTCGGACTTATGAGAAACCTACTCGGCAACTGCTCCTGCGTGCTCTACCTCCTGCATCCATGCAGTCGTGCGAGGCAGGGATAATAGTAGCCCAAAACATCCTGATTTATCGTCACATAAGTTACCACTATGCTCCTCGAAATCATGCTATTTTTGGCTCACTTCCCCACCTGCTCGCTACGATCACCCTAAGTCCGACAGACTCCTGGCACATTAATGGTTACATAAGCACCCGTATGATGCAATAATTTCTGCATGGGAATACAATTCTTTTTTGCCCTGGCACTACTAATAGGAAGCCAGTTTTTGCCCTCGTATGCTCTTGCAGCCGAAATGACTGTAGAAGTTTCGCCGGTATGGTGGCAGTACAAAGAGCGCGCTGGAAAGGTTCCCGGATTTAGTGCGACACCGCTGCATTCAAAAGCCAGCGGAGCGGCATTGAAGGGGTATGCATCAGTTGCCTCTGATTTGAATCATGATTGGACATTTGTCACCTCGATAGAGGGTCTGATGTCCATCAATCAAACGACAGAACACTGGAACCTGAACCAGACACTGCAACACAACCATTTCAGTACCAGACAAATTGAACTACGGCTGGAAATAATACGGCAGATATTTGCAGTGAAGGCCGGGCTGTGGGCTTCATATCATTGGCATAAGCAGCAACGTCAAAACTTTATCGTCAACGGAGTACAACAAGCGACAAGCCTGGTGAATGAGACCGTTCAATCCGGATGGGTAGGCGTCTCTCTGGAAAAACCTTTACCGCATGGTATTCATATAAAAATCGAGGCTGGCCTGCCGGTTCGGGTGCATACCACCAATGATCTGGTTGCAGGCGCATTCAATCGCAGACAAGGATTTCGCACAGGAATCCGTGCCAGCATGCCGATGCCATGGTCAACAGGAGCCACTAACAGCCACCTGGTAGTCAATTATCAGTATCGAGAACTGGGGGGAGAAGTGCTATCCAACACATGGTTCTGGCCAAAAAACACATGGCAGGATGTATCTCTTGGCATTGCCATCAATTGGTAAATGATGATTTTTCCAGAGCATCAAATGGCAGAGCATTATGGTGAAATACGCGCCATCCTTGAGCGAACAGGCCAGCCGATTGGTGCCAATGACTTATGGATTGCTGCCCATGCACGATCACTTGCAGGATCTAGGTTTAACATGAAACAAACAACGCGGTTTGCATGGTGTTTTTCCACGCAGTACTATTGTTTTATCGCACGGGGTGGAAAAATGTCATACGCGTTAATGCGATTGCCCTTAGTCCGACAGGCTCCTAGACTTGAGACTTCTACACTCACCTTTTAATGGAGCTCCCCATGCTGAAACAGCTAACCGAAGATATGAAAACGGCCATGAAGGCGAAAGATAAAGCGCGTTTGGGTTGCATCCGCCTGATGCGCTCTGCGCTTAAAGATAAAGAGATTGAACTCGGCCATCGTGACCTGACTGATGCCGAGGCCGTTGCTGTCCTTTCCAGGCTGGTGAAGCAGCGTAACGATGCAGCCTCTCAGTATATCGATGCCGGTCGCGCAGATTTGCAGGCCATAGAACTGGCTGAAATTACCATCATTCAGGCCTATCTGCCTGAACCGTTATCAGATGATGAACTGATCGCCATGGTGGATCAGGCTATCCGTGATAGCAGCGCAAGCAGCATGCGCGATATGGGTAAGGTGATGGGCATGGTGAAAAGCAGGGCTGAAGGACGCGCCGATATGGGTAAAATATCCGGTATCGTTAAATCCCGATTGGGCTAAGGAAGCACTGATCAAAGCATGATTCGCGTCTTTGCATCTATTGAAGCCATGGATTCCCGATAAAGACCTCGGGAATGACAAGTTTTTTATCATGCACTTATGCTTACTGCACTTGCATATGCCAGGCTTATGCACTACATAACAGAATATGGCTCACTTTCCCCCCGCTTTTCTCGATGAGGTCGTAGCTCGCGCCGATATCGTTGACATTATCGCCCGCCATGTCGAACTGAAGAAGTCCGGCGCTAATCTGATGGGGCTATGCCCTTTTCACCATGAGAAATCGCCTTCGTTTTCTGTGTCTCCCGACAAGCAACTCTATTACTGCTTTGGCTGCGGTCAGGGCGGCGGCGCTTTTCAGTTTTTGATGGAGCATGATGGATACTCCTTTCCTGAAGCGGTCGAATATCTGGCCGAAAAAGCAGGCCTGGAAGTGCCGCAGGATAGTGAGCGTTCCCCCGTTGATGAAGCACGCCAGAAACAGGCTTATAACATGCTGGAGCGCGCATCCGGTGCCATGAGTCGCGCGCTCGACGGAGAACATGGAGGCAAGGCCCGCGCATATCTGCAACAGCGTGGTATGCCCGCCGATATTATCCGTGACTACGGGGTGGGTTATACGCCAAACGGATACGGTTTTATGAATCAGGTATTCGGCAATGATGCGCGCACCAATAGCCAGCTCGAAGCGGTTGGTCTGTTGTTCAAGGGCGATCACGGCTATGGTGATCGTTTCCGGGATCGACTGATGTTTACCATTCGCGACCGGCGTGGCCGCGTGGTTGGTTTTGGTGGCCGGGTGTTGGGCGAAGGCAAACCCAAATATCTTAATTCCCCGGAAACCAGCTGGTTTCACAAGTCTGATCTGTTATACGGTTTTTCCGAGCATCGCGATACGATTCGTAAAACGAAACAACTGGTGGTGGTTGAAGGTTATATGGACGTACTGGGCATGGCGGCTCACGGCCTGAAAACCGGACTGGCTCCGCTGGGTACCGCTATCGGCGAGGGTCAGATTCGTGAAATCTTCCGCCTGTGCGATTCCCCTGTGTTCTCCTTCGACGGCGACAGGGCTGGTAGGCAGGCCGCATGGCGAGCGCTGGAGCGCATGATGCCGTTGCTGAAATCCGAACTAACCCCCCGTTTTCTCTATCTGCCGGATGGCGAAGATCCCGATTCGTTGCTCAAGGCTGAAGGAGCGGATGCGTTTCAGCGGCAGTTGGACGACAATAGCAAGCCGGTGCTGGAAACATGGTTGGCAGGTTTGAAATTGTTGGCCGGAAACGGTGCGGATGGTCGCGCCCGCATGGCCAAAAAAGCCGATACCATGCTGAGTTCCATGACCGATGCCTATCTCAGGCAGGCATGGCGGCAGGAAGTGGAACAGGCCACAGGCATCGCATTGCAACAGGCGCGGCGGCGTCCGCAGGCAAGGACTGACGAGCGGCAAGAGCCTGAACTCAATACAATTGAGGAACGTTTTTTAGCGGCTCTGATGCAACAGCCCGTGCGTTTTCTGACGCTGCCCGATGTTGCCACCGGGTTCTTTGTTGACAATAGCACCGTTTCAAAACTATACTCGCGCGCTTTTTCGATGAAAGCGGACGCCGAAGACGACAATACCGACATCGCGAGACAATTGGCACAGGAATACCCTGATAGCCAAACCATGATTTCTCGCTGGGTGAATCAGGCAACCGTTCAGGATATTGAAT
>CAZKME010000183.1:0-3954 GCA_964553725.1 uncultured Zetaproteobacteria bacterium | reverse complement strand
TTACAATATTATTTTTGATTAAAAATGGTTGGATTTTTCTGCCCGATCACCTCAACTCGTTCTATCACCACAGCCTCAAGCGGCACATTCTGCATGCCATTGCGACCCCCTGTTGCAACCGCCTCAATCCGGCGCACCACGCTCATGCCTTTGCTCACCCGTCCAAATACGGCATAACCCCAGCCGCTGAATGATTTGCTGCTGTGATTGAGAGATGTATTCGTATTGGTATTGATAAAAAACTGGTTGCTGGCCGAATGCGGCTCGGATGTGCGCGCCATCGCCACCGAACCGATACTGTTGACCAAGCCATTGTCCGCTTCATTGATAATAGGTGCGAAGGTGGCTTTTTTATGCATATCCTTGTCGAAGCCGCCGCCCTGAATCATAAAGCCGGGAATAACCCGATGAAAAATCGTACCATCGTATTTGCCCGCTCTGGCATAATGCACAAAGTTGGCCACAGTGACGGGCGCTTTATCCTGATCCAGCTCCAGTTCGATGACTCCCAGCGAGGTCGTCATTTTCACCTGAACCTGCCCGGCCTCAGCCGCCTGACCTGACTGCGACAGCATGACTGCCGCCAGCGCCGATAATATAAAAAAACGTTTCATTTTTTACCTCCCGATTTATTTCGCATAAGTGTAAAGGTCTTTGATACTCGCATCAAACCAGACAGCATGAAATGTATTTTAAGAAACCAACAATCAGGTGGTTCAGATGTTGAGCCAATGTGCTACACTAGCCGCATATGGAATCGGTCAATACAGATATCATTGAGAAAATCGTCGCGATCTCGGGCCAGTTGCCGGATGAACAGCGTCGGCAGTTGCTTGAGCTGATTGCCGACTGGAACACAGATATTCGCCAGTCCGCCCGTGAAACCTATAGCGAGTTGCTGAATTTCACATCAAAAAATGGCGATCACTATGGCCATGGCAAAGATGTCAGCGCAACAGGCATGTTTATCATGACCCCGGTCGAGTTTGAACTGGGAGAACCGATCAAGCTTACCCTGACCTTTATTTCAGCCCCCAACCCGATTCGCCTGCATGGCTTCGTCGCACGAAAAACCGATGAAGGTATCGGCGTACAGTTCGATGAAAGCAGTCGCGGTCAGGTAAAAAAACTCGATTCAATTATTTCTAAACACGCCCTGATTCTTCACTATAGCTAGCACTGCCCTTTACCAACTATCTTTTCTGCGTCTGATATCGGTAAACACGGCCAGCGGTTCAACGCCTGTGTGTTGCGCTGCTGCATAGCGATGGCAAAAGCTGGAATCAAGCGGTCGCAGAAAAGGGTTGGTGGCGATTTCCATGCCGATGGATGACGGGATTGTTGGCAACTTTTGGCGTCTGCGGTTTTTGTCATTCAGGACACGTTCAATCAAAGCCGGATTGTCCGCATCCACCGCCCTGGCGAACTTGAGGTTGGGCAGGGTATATTCGTGGGCGCAATAAACTTGAGTATCCTTATCGAGCCCGGCGAATTTATTCAGACTGTGCAGCATCTGTGCGGGCGTCCCCTCAAACAGTCGACCGCAACCTGCACCGAACAATGTATCGCCGCAAAAAAGAGCGTCGCCCAAAACATAGGCAATATGACCGCTGGTATGGCCCGGCACATCCAAAACGGTAATATCCAGACCGGCTACAAGCGGCGGCGATGCTTCCGATACGGCGATATCTATGCCGGGAATACGTCCACGATCATGTGCCGCGCCGACAATCAGGCATGCGAAATCTTTTTTCAGTGATAGGTTGCCATCGGTATGATCCCAGTGGTGGTGGGTATTGAAAATATGGGTAAGCGGCTTGCCGATCACCTTGCAAGCCTGCTGCACAGGGACTGCTTCGGCAGGGTCAATGGCAATCAGTGCATCGCTTGCCTCTGATTCAATGAGATAGATATAATTGTCCCGTAATACGGGCAGTTGATGAACGCTGAAACCGGCATGTTGATAAGACCACATGCTGATAGTGTAATAAAAATATTAGTAAAGTGCATCTGTTTATAACTGATGCGGTAGTCCTGCATCAACGAAGGAGAGGATCATGTCACACGGTTCAACGAAAGCGGTTGTTACGGCATTTACAGCCAATGCGTTGGTGACGGCTGCCAAATTTGTCGGTTTCGCCCTGTCCGGTTCCAGCGCGCTGCTGGCCGAAGCTGTGCATTCGTTAGCTGATACGGCCAATCAGGGGCTGCTTTATCTGGGTTTGCGGCGTTCGGTGCGTCAGGCCGATGAAGAGCACCAGTTCGGGTATGGGCAGGAACGTTATTTCTGGAACCTGATCTCTGCGGTCACCATCTTCTTTCTCGGTTGCGCCTACACCATAATGCATGCCATAGGTGAATTGCGCCATGGACATACGCCGGAGTTGTCGCTGGTTCCATTTTTAATCATCGGCTTTGCTTTTTTGATGGAGGGATATTCATTTTTTGTTGCTATCGTTGAATTCAGAAAACAATGCGAGGCGGCGGGAAAAACATTCCGGGATTATTTAACCGAGACACGCGACCCGACCACGCTGGCTGTGTTGATTGAGGATGCAGCCGCTTTATTTGGTTTGATGATAGCGCTGATCGGCATGAGTTTGGCGGCATACACCGGCTCGGCCCTGTTCGACGGTATTGCAGCGATTTGCATCGGCCTGTTGATGGGGGTGCTGGCCTTTTTTCTGGCCGCAACCAATCGCAAGTATTTGCTCAATCATTCCAATGAAGAGGTGGATGATATTGCCGCGCAGCTCTGGCAAGCCGATGATCAGGTGCAGCATGTGCATCGCATCAACAGCATTGTATTATCACCGGAAGATACGCTGCTGATGGCCGAGGTGGAGTTGCGCGAAGAAGCGATATTTGCCGATATGACGCAGGAAGAAATCAGGCGCGCCGTCCGTTTTATGCACAAACTCGATGCTATCCGCAGTGCACTGGAAGATGATGTCAGCCGCGTGGCTCCGGAAACAAAGCATATTTTTATCGAGTTTACCGCCCCGAAAGATAAGCCGGACAAAAACTAGGGTGGTGCATGGCGAATGATTGGCATAAGCTTTCCCTCCGGTTTCTGATCGCGTTGTTTATTTCATATTTTTCCCAAGGAGTTTTTTAATGAGCGTACTGGTAGGCAAACAGGCCCCCGAATTTACCGCTGCCGCAGTGATGGCAGACGGTTCCATCAACGAGAGTTTTTCTCTGTCCGATTACAAGGGGAAATATATCGTATTATTCTTTTACCCGCTGGACTTCACCTTTGTGTGTCCATCCGAACTGATTGCTTTCGATCACCGCATCAAGGAATTCGAAGCGCGTGGCGTGCAGGTGATTGGTTGTTCCATTGATTCCCAGTTCACCCATGCCGCATGGCGCAATACAGCTGTCAACGACGGCGGCATTGGCGAGGTAGCCTATCCGCTGGTGGCCGATATCAAACACGAAATCTGCCAGGCCTATGATGTGGAATTCGCCGATGCAGGCGTGGCCTTCCGTGGTTCATTCCTGATTGATAAAGAAGGTTCGGTGATGCATCAGGTCGTGAACCACCTGCCGCTGGGCCGCAATATCGACGAAATGCTACGCATGATTGATGCCCTGCAATTCCACGAAGAGCATGGCGAAGTTTGCCCGGCCGGCTGGAACAAGGGAGATAAGGGCATGGTTGCCGATGCCGATGGCGTGGCATCCTACCTGGCTTCTGAAGCGGATAATCTGTAAAACAGGCTACTAAAAGCACTGAAAAAACGGCTCTACGGAGCCGTTTTTTTATGTCTGGTTCAAAAAAATATGTAACTATTCAGCGCGACTGAAGTCGCACCTCCAGGGCTTTAACGGGTAACTTTCATCGTGCTGAATAGCGACGCAAGTCGCGTTTGCAACTACCCAACGATTGAATAATACCTAGATCCTGCAAGTCCTCGCACATACATAGCGCAACCTCTTGATTCATCT
>CAZKME010000182.1:0-3955 GCA_964553725.1 uncultured Zetaproteobacteria bacterium | reverse complement strand
TCGGCATTTTCAAAATCAATCGGATTGACCTTGTGCGGCATGGTCGATGAGCCGACTTCACCAGCGATCACCCGCTGTTTGAAATAGCCGAGCGAAATATAAGCCCAGATATCGCGGCAAAAATCAATCAGGATGGTATTGAAACGGGCCAGCGCATCATTGAGCTCGGCAATATAATCGTGCGGTTCAATCTGGATGGTGTACGGGTTCCATGTGATGCCGAGCGATTCCACGAAGTTTTTGGCAACCGCAGCCCAGTCGAGATCAGGATAGGCGGCCAGATGGGCATTATAGTTGCCGACTGCGCCATTGATTTTACCCAGAATCGGGGTGGCGGCAATTTGCTTTACTGTGCGTTGCATACGGTAGGCTACATTGGCCCATTCTTTGCCCATGGTGGTCGGGCTGGCTGTTTGGCCGTGCGTACGCGCCAGTAATGGTTGATCTGCGTAGGCTTTGGCACCGTTGATCATACTCTCCACAATGTCGTTCAGGGCAGGCATCAACACGGTATCGCGCGCTTCTTTCAGCATCAGGGCGTAGGAAAGATTGTTGATATCTTCGGAAGTGCAGGCGAAATGAAAGAATTCGGCGATGGCGGCCAATTCGCTGTTTACCGCCACTTTTTCCTTGAGCAGGTATTCCACCGCCTTGACATCATGATTGGTGGTAGCCTCGATAGCCTTGACACGCAGAGCGTCATCTTCGCAAAAATCCTCCACAAAGGCATCAAGAAAGGCGTTGGCCGTGGCAGAAAAAGCGGGTACTTCGGCGATGTCATTATTGGCTGCCAGCATTTGCAGCCAGCGCACTTCCACCGTGACGCGGGCTTTAATCAGTCCGAATTCGCTGAAAATCGGGCGCAATTCAGATGTTTTTCCTGCATAACGGCCATCAAGCGGGGATAGGGCGGTGAGGGGTGAAACCTGCATGGGGACTCCAGTGAACCGGGTTGACTAACATGAAACAAACAATGCGCCTTAGAGCTGCGAAATGTACACAGAAATTGGATGTTTTCCAAAGGCGAGAGGCTTGGCGCAAAAGAGAGAGTGGCATGAAGTCACTTCCATGATGTTGGCGGTAAATCTGATGCGTGGCCTATACCTCGAAAGTGTCGACTAAAGCCGCACTTCAGGATCGTGCTCAACGGTTACATATAATGGGCAGGCATGCTGCAAGCCAAACTTGCATGATTGTCTGAACGTGCCGCCCCCATTATCGATGGTGCATGTGCGTTCACATATATTCAATGTTTTCAGTGCTTTGAACAGGGTTTCTGCTTGCCACGGCTTGGCTAAATGAAGGCATACAAGATGCTCTGTATCAAACGGAGTATCGTCTGTTGCAGTGCCGGAGATGATTACAGCCTTTTGTAGCGGATATTTCTTTCGGACTTCGGCGATCAGTTCATAACCGTTCATGCCGGGCATGAGATAGCATGTGAGTATTGCCGTCGCAGGCGCGAATGCAGGTGTGTTCACATAATCAAGGTATGCGGCAGAAGAATCGAATGCCAGCGACTCAAATCCCGCCGAAGCGATGATTTCGCGGCTCACATCCAGCACATCATGATCAGAATCAATTAGGTGAAATATATTTTAACTCCGCCGGTTGTGAATTTCCAGAAGCCTTTCAGAAAACGCCCTTCGGATAATTCTTCTGCCAACACTATTACCCCAATACAGTCTATATCAAGTTCTGTGTTATAATAGCACCATTATGGATCGCAACCGGTGGAGCGAACGGCAACAGTTTCTATGGAAGTTACTGCGCTGTTTGCGCATAGAAAGTCATCAGACTCAGACTGAACTGGCTCTGAAACTACGACGTCCGCAAACGTATGTGAGCAAATATGAACGGGGTGAGCGTCGGCTGGATTTGATGGAGCTATACGACATTTGTAATGCTTGCGGTGTGACGCTGATTGAGTTGGTCAAACGCGTAGAGTCAGATTTGCAGAAACAACAAGCATTGAAGAACGACATGAGCGAAACGGTCAATTAGTCCGGGCTATTCATCGCGATGGGCGGTTTCAGTCGACAGCAGTTCATCTGTGATCAGGCCCTCTTTCATGGCGAGCCGCACAAAACCAACCATATTGTTCACATGCAGTTTGTGCATGATATTCGATTTATGAGAACGCACAGTTTTGGGGCTTAAACAACAGCATGATGCAATCATATTGGTGCTCACGCCATTGGCCAGGTGTACGAACACCTCATATTCCCTGGTCGATAATACGCTGAGCGGACTGCCGCTGCGGCCCGGGTTGGCTGCCAGTTCCTGAGCTGTTTCACTGTCAATATAGGTTTGTCCGTTCATCACCCTGTGAATGGCGACATGCACTTCCGAAGCTTTGCTGCATTTGCATAAATACCCCCTGGCGCCGATTTCCATAGCGCGAACAGCGACATCGCAACCCATCATGCTCAATACGATGATTCTGGCATCCTGATCTCTGGCCAGAATATGCCGGATGGCGTCCAGACCACCCATGCCGTGCATCAGCACGTCCATCAATACGATATCCGGTCTGAGCCTGGTAAAATCGGCGATGGCCGATAGCCCGTCATACGATTCAGCGATGACCTTGATTTTGTTTGCAGACTCCAGCATGTAACGAAAAGCGGTGCGAACCACTTCATGGTCATCCACCAACTGGACAGTAATTTGCTTCATTACTGATGCTCCCTTTTCTTTCGCATGTATGCACGACTATCCTATTCTTGAACGGGTGAAAATAACACATAGGCATGCTGTCTGTTTGCTGAAAGCGATATAGGCAAATGCCCATATGTTTTCAGCAATAGTTGGGCTGTTCTCTGACCTCTGCCGATACCGCTACCTGAGCGAATCCGGCATCATTCATCCCTGAACAGCATGAGCATAAATGAAGCCAATTCGCGCAGCATGTGTTGGCGCAATGACGGGGAGGCTCTAATTCATCACCAACCAGAGCCTGAATCAGAATGTACAGCCATGATCACCATTCTTGTTGTCGATGATGAATGCATTCTGCGTGAAATCATGGCCGAGATACTGGTATCGGAAGGGTATCGAGTATTGCAGGCGGCTGACGGGCTGGAAGCCATGCATGTGTTTCAGGAGCACCGGCAACACATTAGGCTCGCCTTGCTCGATGTGCTGATGCCCGGATGCTGCGGCATCGAGCTGGCCCAACGCATCAGAAAACTGAACCCTGAACTGCCGATTATTTTTGTCACAGGATATGACAGAACACTATTATCTGAGCGCAGCCATCAGCTAAGCAATTTTGAGGTGTTGAGAAAGCCGGTATGCATTAAACTGTTGGTTCAAAGCATTGAGCAGGCGGTTCGCCGATGAGAATAATCCGCATGCTGGCGCATGACTTATTCGTGGCTCAGTTTACTCTTGGATTGTTTTTTTCGCGGGTGATGATGCCGATGAGCAACAGCGCGTAAATCGGTGCGCCAATCGCAGTCATAATCAGAAACCAGTGCGCCCGTGATCTGCATGCCACGTTCAGGCGATAAAAAAATGCCGCGCCAATCAGGCCAAGGCCCATACTCACCCATGTTATCTGATTGGGCGTCACCGATGTGTGCATCAACTGCCGGGTGACAGCCAGCGATATTTTGCGATTGATATGCAGCGCCATCCAGCCTTCAGTGGCCTTGACCAGACCAGACTGCCGTGAAACGGGCAATGCGGGGCTGTCAAACGGGGTGGAGCGGCTCGCCGCCAAAGGCAAAGCACGTACTTCGATATTGGCGGACGCTTCTGGATTGATGTGGATGATCCGGTCGCATTCTGGCGCGCAGAAAATGCTTTGCTCACCCGTTTCCAGCAGCAACCGGAAGATGTCCCGGCCTGATATTTTTGTAACTCTTGAATAACAAAATGGAGTAGCTACCATTTTATTACCTAGATCCTGCAAGTGATCGTGCGTGCAGAGTGTAAGATATTGGTTTAG
>CAZKME010000181.1:0-3967 GCA_964553725.1 uncultured Zetaproteobacteria bacterium | reverse complement strand
CTATTTTGTGTGAAAGGTTCATCTGTTTCTTTGTGTTACCTAGATCCTGCAAGTGTTTGTGCGTGCAGAGTGTAAGATATTGGTTTAGATGGTGTATTGAAAAAACATGTAGTCACCTTATTGGCGATGAGTGTTTTTTTCAATATGTCAGATGAATCAAGAGGTTGCGCTATGTATGGTCGAGGACTTGCAGGATCTAGGTGTTATGTAAATCCGGAGGTACGTATGTTGGGAATTCATTTGCAGGATGGCTGGACTATTTATATCTGGCTGATCAGTGGGGCGGCGATTCTTATCGGCGTGGTTTTTGGTATTCGCTGGGCCGCAAACAACGAACAATTCGATGAAGATATCAAATACCTTGTATTTGATGAGAACGACAAAGACAAGATGGATCCTGAAGAGTTCAAAAAGTCTCAAGAAGTAAATAAGAGGCAGGAGGCTCGTCGTAAGGAACTGATTGCCCAACGTGAGGCTGAGGCCAGGGCTGAAAACTAGGTATGTTCAAAAATATCCCCTGGGTGACCGTTATCAATACGGCCATCCTGCTCTTTGTCGGCGTACTTCTTTTTGCGGTGATTCAATCCATTCTTTATCCTTCCGGCCCTGATACATCCGAGCAGGGGCTACCCTATTATTCGACTGCCGATGCAGCATTGACCCGATCAGGTTCGGAACTGTATAAAAAGTTGCAGTGTCGCAATTGCCACAAAATTTGGGCTGTCAAAAACCTGTATGAAACAATCCCGGCACCGAACCTGGACGGCATCGGCTCCTTGCGGACTGAAGCGTGGTTATACCTGTATTTTTCAAGCGAGAATCCGCAGTCTATGTTGCCGACGCGCTTAAAAGAAAAATTCAAGATGCCCTCTTATGCCAAGCTTTCAGAGCAGGACAGGCGCTTGCTGACAGCTTATTTTTCCAGTCTCAAGGTAAGAGGTTGGTATCTTGATGAAACGCGTAAAGCGGAACAGAAAAAACTGACGGGGAAATAATGGAACAACAACATACAGCTCACAGCGTCAACGATCCCGAAGCGGCGATGGATATTGCCCATGTACAATGGGGGCCGGCATGGCTTAGAGCCGCAATGGCATTTGCAGTCGGCGGTGCCCTGATGCAGACCGGTTTTCAGGTGCTGGGCGTGCATTTGGAATGGTTTGCCGGGATCAGCACCTTCAGCGGAGCATGGGTTATTGCCATGACAGCTCTGCCCGTAGGAAGCGGCGTAGTCATTGGCATGATTTATGGATATGGTGGAAAATACTTGGCCCACCTTCCGCCACTGGCTGTGCTGGTTATCAGTTATTATCAGAGTATGCAGATATCAGAACCCGCCGGTATGCATTTGTTGCCTATGGGGATGATGACCATATTTATCATTTTGCAAATGGAGTTCTGCGCCGTCGGCGGCTTTATTGGAGAGCTGATTATGCGTCGCCGCACCGGCTGGACATCAAAATATGCCAAAAAATCTGACTCCGAACACTTACCCGACGACAGGGATTCCTGACTCCAGCCATTGATGAAGCATCCGCAGTCAAGTCCACGGGCTATAAAACGCCCTGTCGTTTCCGCGCAGGACATGCGTCGGCGCAAACGCTTGTTGATGGCCACGCTGATCACCTGCATCACGCTGGCCATGATCGGAGGTTCTCTGCATGTCATGAAGCTGGGCTCGATGCGAATGAAGGAAATGCAGGCCAAATCGTCTTATAATGTGGCGGATATGTCCGACCATGTGCGCGCTGCCGGTGAGGAAATCCATCTACAGGCTCAGCATGAAAATGCGGGCGGTAATGTTGCCAGCTATACCGTGGGCGAGGCGGCTGGATTGCTCTCGGACGAGCAATGGCTTGATTTGAGCTGGATGATCACCATTCCGGCTGGCGTGTTTGTGATGGGCAGCGATGATCCGCGCACCGGCGAACAGAACAGACCGGCGCATCAGGTGCGCATGTCGTCCTTCAAGATTGATAAATATCTGGTCACGCAGGCCGGGTATGCACGTTTTGTGGCAGCCAATCACTATCGACCACCCTTGAATTGGAAAGATGGAAAAATTCCGCAAGGTTTAAGCATGCATCCTGCAACCATGATTTCATGGTACAATGCCCGCGATTATTGCAGCTGGGTCGGCAAACGGTTGCCATCAGAGGCCGAATGGGAAAAAGCTGCACGCGGTGATGATGCAAGACGCTGGCCCTGGGGTAATCAGATGGATCCGGCCAATCTGAATACGTATTACAAAGTCGGCCATGCCACGGCAGTGAATCAATACCCGCAGGGTGCCAGCCCCTACGGTGTGATGGATATGGCGGGCAATGTCCAGCAATGGGTGATGGATCGTTTTGCCCCGTACCCCGGCGCAACGGGGGACAAGGAAGTTTTTGAACCCAAAGCAATCGACCCTGATTACCAGCGTGGTTCCGATGAGCAGGAGCGTTTGATTTACCGGGTGATGCGCGGCGGCTCATGGAAGAGCGATCCGCTGTCCACAACCAGTTATCATCGCAACTACGCCTTGCCCAATTACGCTTCTGATTTTTTCGGTTTTCGTTGCGCTATGGATATAGCCCGGACTATTCATGAATCGCCGTGATGATCGCGCCGGGCCTTTGTTCGCAAAGAATTCCGAGGAGGAAGGCCGTAGCAGTGCATACGGACGACTGACAAGGGATTTGGTGCGGGCAAAGGAACAAGCGAGGGCGCAGCAGCCTTTATGAATAATCCGGGATTGATACGGTGAAGGAGAAATAATATGTTGTTGATGTGGCGAACCCTGGTGATGATGTCCGTTCTTTTCGCGGCTGGTGGCAATGCATGGGCAGTGGATAGTTATCGCTTTCTGCATGTAACGATTGATACGCCGTGGTTTATTTTCATCTTTCTGTTCTTTCTGGTTTTTTCTCCGATGATTTTGTCGGCTATTATCCATTGGCGCACCGCATTAAAACGTGATGATGAGGATGAAGACGACGAATCTGAAAGAAAGGATAACAAACATGATTAAGCTCTTGTTGGCCTTGGTGACGCTGTGGATGATGGCGATGCCTGTGCAGCTTGCTGCTGCGCCTGTAACCAGCGGCTCAGCTGATGTGGTTACAACCCAGTCAGCCGAAGCCGTCATGCAACAGTTTGCCGGTGATGATGAGGTCAGCCCGCAGCGCAAAATTAACACTGAACGTAAACATCAGATTCTATTTTTGATGGGGATTTCATTGCTGGTGTTGCTGCTGATCACCGGTACGCTCGGTATTGCGATGGTCGCTTTCGGCAAGGATGTATTCCTGCCGCATATGATTTTTGCTTGTCTGAGTTTGACATTGGCGGCAGTGCATTCCGCCACCGCCATCGCCTGGTTCTGGCCTTGGTAAGTTAAAGAAAATTAAACCACAAAGACACAAAGGCACAAAGAAAACCCATCAGTAAGAGGTACGCCACACCTTGATATGCCCACTCAATATTGCCTTTGATTACCCTTTGTGTCTTTGTGTCTTTGTGGTGAAAAGTTTTTCTAAATTTTTGAAAGGCTCCCGATGAACCAGCGCAGGCTTGCGTGGGCATTACTGGCTTTGTATGGCGCGACGGGAGTGACTGCGCTGGCTTACGAAGTGCTATGGACGCGCATGCTGTCGTTGATGTTCGGCATCAGTATTTTTGGTGTTGTGTTTACGGTGACAGCATTTATGGCCGGGCTTGGGGTTGGCAGTTTCGTATTGAGCGGACGCGGTGCTGGAAAATCAGTGCGCGTTGGGCTGGCTCTGCTGGCTCTGCTCGAAGGCGGGATCGCGTTGTATGCACTGGCTTTGCCGCTGTTGATGCCATGGTTGGATGGGTTTTTACTCAGCCTTGGCAGCAATCTGTCTTTGTCCGGTTGGCAGTCTCTACAGGGTGTCGCGGTACTATTGATGCTGTTTCCGGCGGCTTTGGCGATGGGGATGGCCTTTCCGTTGGCGCTTCGGGC
>CAZKME010000180.1:0-4148 GCA_964553725.1 uncultured Zetaproteobacteria bacterium | reverse complement strand
GCATTACCGATCATGCTCAGGAAGCGCTTGGCGATATCGTGTTTGTCGAACTGCCCGAGCTCGGGCGCGTTATCGAGGCTGGTGAAGCCTATGCCGTGGTGGAGTCGGTCAAGGCGGTATCGGATGTCTATGCGCCTGTGGCAGGCGAAGTTGTCGAGGTGAATGAAGAACTGGAAGGCGAACCGGAAAAGATCAATACAGATGCATTCGGGGCTGGCTGGATCATTAAAATCAATATCGGTGATGGCGCATCGCTAGAGCTGATGACCGACGACGAATACACCACCTTTTTAGAAGAGTAACCCCAACCTTTCACCACGAAGAACATGGAGGTCACGAAGAAAAGCTTTTACTACTTTCTTTGATTACCTTCATGCACTTCATGTTCTTCGTGGTGAGTGCTTTTGATTTTCCTGACTTGAACAGCATCCCATATCGTTAGTGAGTAAGCCATGAGATTTTTACCCCATACAGATAGTGACAGAGCATCTATGCTGGCGTCGATTGGCGTCGACAGCATGGCGGATTTATTTGCCGATATTCCGGCAGATTTTCATCTTGAGCAGGACGCGCTGATGCTGCCGAATGGACTATCCGAAGCAGCCATTGTGCGCAAGTTTACGCAGGCCGCCGAGAAAAATCGCAACGCGTCCAATACCACGTATTTTCTTGGCGGCGGCACCTATCACCACTTCGTGCCTGCCGTGGTTGATTACGTGATTTCACGCGGCGAATTTCTGACCGCTTATACCCCGTACCAGCCGGAAATTTCGCAGGGTACGCTGCAAGCTCTGTTTGAATTTCAAACCATGATTGCGCGGCTGACCGGTATGGATGTCGCCAACGCCTCAATGTATGAGGCGGCCACATCGACTGCTGAAGCCGCGCTGATGGCGCGGCGCATTACACGCAAAAAACGCGTCATCATGGCTGCGTCTGTCAACCCGCGATATCGCAGTGTGACAGCCAACTATCTCTCCCGTCTGGAGGGTGAATATATCGAAGTCGATTGTGCCGGTTTTGGTACGGATGTCGATAAGCTGATTGCCTCAATCAATGATGCGACCGCTTGTGTGATCGTTCAATACCCTGATTTTTACGGCTCGGTCTATGATCTGGCGCGATTGCGCGCGGCCTGCGATACCCATAAATGTTTGATGGTGGTGGCCTTTTCCGATATTTCAGCTTTTGCCCTGATTGAATCGCCCGGTGCGCTGGGTGCTGATATCGCGGTGGGTTCCGGCCAGTCGCTCGGCATTCCGATGGGCTACGGGGGGCCGCACCTGGGCCTGTTTACCTGCAAACAAAAATACGTGCGCCAGATGCCGGGTCGTCTGTGTGGCATGACCACCGATGCCGATGGCAAACGCGGTTTTGTACTCACACTATCCACCCGCGAACAACATATCCGGCGCGAAAAGGCGACCAGTAATATTTGCTCCAATCAGGGTTTGATGTGTACGGCGGCTGCGACTTATATGACACTGATGGGCGATGCAGGGCTGGCCACAGTGGCGCGTCATTCAGCGGCGGCTTTGCAGGCTTTGCGCACAAACCTGCCCAATCACGTTACTGCCGCGACAGGCGCACATTACAATGAAACAGTTTTGAGCTTTGCCGACCATGGTGCGCGTGAGCGTTTTCTCAATGCCGCACAGACCGATGCGATTTTTGGTGGCATCCCGCTGGAGCGGATTGATCAAAATGCCGAAACCAGACATTTGCTGGTCGCCACGACTGAAATGGTGGAGCAGGATGATATCAACCGGTATCTGGCCGCACTGGAGGCAGCCCGATGAGCGAATCCGTGCCCAATCCTTATAAATATTCAGCCACATCAGGCATCCAGCATGAAGAAGCTTTGCTCTTTGAACATGCCCATGAAGCGCCTTCCTCGATCAATCTGCCCGGAGTGAATGGCGCTGTACCTGCTGAACTGGCTGCATTTTCCCGCACCACGCCAGCAGGCATTCCGGGCTTGTCCGAGCCGGAAACGGTGCGCCATTTTGTGCGCTTAAGCCAATGGAATCACGGCATTGAAACCGGCTTTTATCCGCTCGGTTCCTGCACCATGAAATACAATCCGCGTGTCAACGAGCAAGTCGCACGTTTGCCGGGGCTGGCGCATATTCATCCGGATCAGCCTGAAGATACGGTGCAGGGTGCATTTGAATTGCTCTATGAAGTGCAGCAATGGTTGGGTGAAATATCCGGTCTGCCGCATGTTACCCTGCAACCGGCGGCCGGTGCGCATGGTGAATTGGCTGGTCTGATGATGATTCGTGCCTGCCTCGATGCACGCGGTGATACAAAGCGGCGCACTGTGCTGGTGCCTGATTCAGCCCATGGCACCAATCCGGCCTCGGCAGCTTTGTGCGGCATGCATACGGTGGAATTAAAGTCAGGAGCCGATGGCCGCATTGATCTGGCGGAATTAAAAGCCCATCTGAATGATGAAACGGCTGCTTTAATGATGACCAATCCGAATACGGCTGGCGCGTTTGAAACTGATATCAAAGAAATATGCCAGCTGGTGCATGATGCAGGCGGCCTGGTGTATGGCGATGGCGCCAATTTGAATGCACTGGTCGGCGTAGCTCGGCCGGGTGATATGGGCTTGGATTGTTTGCACATCAACGTGCATAAAACCTTCGCCACCCCGCATGGTGGCGGTGGGCCGGGGGCTGGGCCTGTGGCTGTGAATGATACTCTGAAACCATATTTGCCTGTGCCGCGCATTGTTAAAGATGGTGAAAACTATCATTTGGAAAGCACATCAGATACGTCCATCGGTTCGATTTTAAGTACGCTGGGGCAAAGCGGCGTTTACGTGCGTGCCAATGCTTATATCTCAGCTTATGGTCGCCAGAGCCTGCACAAAATCGCCGAAGATGCGGTGCTCAATGCCAATTATGTGTTGCATCGTTTGAAGGATGTGTATCACGTACCCTTTGAAGGTGTGTGCAAACATGAGTGTTTGTTAACCGATGAGTTACAAAACAAACACGGCATCAAAACGCTCGATATCGCCAAGCGCTTGATCGATCTGGGTTTCCATCCGATGACCGTTTATTTCCCGCTCATCGTGCATGGTGCCATGCTTATTGAGCCGACCGAAACCGAATCACGCGAAACACTGGACAGCTTCTGCGATGCCATGCTTGAAATCGCCGCCCAATGTGAGGCGGGTGAGACTGACCTCTTGCACGATGCACCATTATCGCCCATTCGGCGCAGGCTGGATGAAACACAGGCTGCCAGAAAACCGGTATTGGTCTGGCCACAATAAGGCCGTATCGATGAGCCTGAATAGCTACCAGCGCGTTGATCGCAAACAATTGGCCAAGGATCTGGATGCTATTCATGATGATGTGGTAGCGCGTATCGGTGATGCCGATTTCATCCATTTAAAGAAAATGGAGCGTTGGGGTCGATTGTGTTCATTGCTCGGTTATGCCACCGCATGGATTTTTCCGAATCCGATTTCAGCTTTATTGATGAGTCAGGGTAGCTTTACCCGCTGGACACAAATGACCCATCCGGTGGTGCATAAGGGTTACGATAAAATCAGCAATGTACCGGCACGCTATACCAGTAAACATTTTGCTCAGGGCTGGCGGCGCTTTATTGATTGGCCAGACTGGATTACACCGGACGGTTGGCATCAGGAACACGATGTATTGCACCATTATAATCTGGGTGAAAAACGCGATCCGGATCATTTGCAACATAATATGGAATGGCTACGGCAATCGAAATTGCCGATGTGGTTACGCTTTTTCATTGTCATCATCTTTACGACCATCTGGAAAATTTCTTATTATACACCGCGCACCCATAAAGAATTGCGTTTGAGTCAGGCACGCCAGCAGGGAGAGGCAAAACCAAATGTAGCGCGTGGCGCGGGTTGGAGCCTGTTTACACCGCAGGGTCGTGCTTTATGGCTGCAAAGTATTCTACCCTATGCTTTGTTTCGCTTTGCCTTGTTACCCGCCTTGTTCCTGCCTCTCGGCACAGCTGCCGCCATCAGTGTATTGCTGACCTCGATCATGGCCGAAGTATTCACCAATATGCATTCGTTTTTGGTGATTGTGCCCAATCATGCCGGAGATGATGTGATGATGTTTGAGCAGCGCGGTAAAGGCCGT
>CAZKME010000179.1:0-4163 GCA_964553725.1 uncultured Zetaproteobacteria bacterium | reverse complement strand
AACATTATGATTATCGCACCATCTAAGGGCGGGTATATTTATGTCGAATATTTTTATCAGCTATAACCGCGACAATGAATTAATAGCCAAGGTTCTGGACAATGATATTCAAGCGTTGGGGCACTCAGTGTGGTTTGATCAGGAGTTGAGCGGAGGGCAGGCATGGTGGGATCAAATCCTTGCATCAATAAGGGACTGTGATGTATTCGTTTTTGTATTGAGCCAAAAGTCGCTGAACTCTACAGCATGTAATCGAGAGTATGGTTACGCTTCTGATCTGGGCAAACCTGTCTTGCCCGTTATGGTATCTAAAGGAGTGTCTACAAACCTCCTTCCTCCTGCGCTATCAAAGATTCAATTTGTCGACTATCAGGAGCAGGGTCGCGATGCCGCTTTTCGCTTGGCGAGGGCACTCGCTAGCGTATCAACTTCCGAATCCCTGCCAGATCCTTTACCAGCCCCTCCGGGAGTGCCTCTCTCATATCTTGGTAGTCTCACTGAGCAGATCGGAGCCGCAGCCACGCTGAATTATGAAGAGCAAAGTGTACTGACAGTTGATTTAAGAAAGAGCTTGCGCGATCCTGAAACAATGGTTGACGCGCGCGCATTACTTAAAAAATTTAGACGGCGGCGCGACCTACTGGCGACCATCGCCGATGAGATTGATGAGTTGCTCGCCAGTAGTCATAAAACCCCACCCGCTTCTACTCACATGATCGAGCCTGATCAGCCTCCACTAGAGTCACCTTCTAAATCAACGAATAGCGAATCTTATCATTCATCATTGTCGGTAGATGCATTACAAAAACATAGGCGACGTTGGGGATTGTCCATTGTCATTTGTTTGCTATCCGTAGTCACTGGTTGGGGGGTAGCGATTGGAATCGGGACGTCATACAGGAGCCCTGGGAATTTACCCGGATTTGGACCTATTGCTGCTTTTGCACTTATTGTTCTCGCTGGTTTTGTGGTTGCTGGAAAGATATGGAGGGGAAAAAGTAAACAGGATTAAATAAAAAGCCCCATGTCATCCGGTTTATCCCAGACAATCCAGCTAAAAAATGACATCAGAAATTGTTTAAGGCCCCGGAATTTCGGTTTCTGTTTGTACTTTTAATTTCTGTTCCAGACGATCCAATGCCGAATTGCGAAATTTCGCTTCTTTCAGCCACTGCCGATGCTCCAGCGATAACTGCTCATGAACTGCCTCGACAAACTGTTGCAGCAACTCTCGTTTACCATTGCAAACCGCAGTTCTGACAGGGTCAAGGTTGGCTTTTAATCTTGCTAACGTTTTCCGGGTTCTACTATAACGCTCGGCATTGCGCCCATCCTGATTCAACGCTTCAATGCCGCTTGTTTTAGCGGCATAAGCCTGCAAAACGATGGCCAGTAGCGAAAGAGTTGCCCAGGAGGGGTCAACGCTGACGCCGGCTATGCCTGTAATCGCTGAAATTAAAGCAACACCTGCCATAATCATGGTGCCAGTCAACAGTGCCGAATTTGAGGCGGCGGCGTGTTTCTTTCCCCGGTTCTCATAGTAACTGAGTTGGACATCCAGTTGATAACGCCTGAAATATTCAAGCTGCAACAGGGTCGGTTTCAGGCCCTTATCGTCGGCAGGTAATTCTGCTTCGACTATTTCACTAAAGTATTCCAGTCGCAAAGTTTCAGCTTCAGCTCGTTTACTCATCCATTTGGCCAGAAGATTCCCGGAACGAATATGATTCAGACAAACGCCAGCAGCACCGCTACAAAAGACAGCCAGAACAGACGATAAAGTCAATGCAAAATCAAGTGTATCCGGTGTAAGAAACTCTTTCAGCAAAGGCATGGCTGCAAGCAAAGAAGCAAATACCACCGATAGCAATAATGCTATATGGCTCCATTTACTCCACACCATGAAATCACCTTGCGCCGACAAAGCATCCTGATCACTTCGCTCATATTCGACAGCAAGAAAACTAATTTTTTCCGTGTTCAGAAGGGCTGCCAGCGGCGCGGCCAACTCACTAAGTATATTGGCATGTTGTCGGGGAGCGATAATATAATCGTCATCCTGATTATGTCCGATAGCCGCAATAGCTTTATTGATCAAGTCAACGCCTTTCATCGATCCTCCAGTATAGAATTAAACCCTGATGGTCAAACTTGTTCAAAAATTGATTTCCCACTTTCCCATGCCGTTCGTATTTTCCTGAAATATAGTTTTATATATTTCTCATTGGCATGGCTGAAAACAAGGCCTGGAACTTCAGTAGCATCATGACCTATAACATGAGGAATAATAACCATTTTGCTGTGAGCGTGCTCTGGATCAAACAGATAAACTCCAGTGGAAAAAACCTCATCAATCACTCGAACATCTAAACTTGCAGGTGAATCGTTACCAGACGATTTCAAATATGAATTCCATTCTTTATTTAATCTCCGGAAACCTAGAATTGTCATTTTGGTTTCCAGCTCTAGTTCATCACGGGTCTGCCCAAATTGCGCTGCATTTGCATCATACATTTTACCATCAAGGTCAAGAATCAGAGCTCGAATTGATACCCCTTCTTTCAGTTTGTTTAATACCGTCTCCCGACGGTTGCCAGCTGTGTAATGCATCGTAGCGCCAATAAACCAAATTTCTTCCTTGGCCGCATCAATGTACGCTGATTTGTCAGTCTCAAGCGCAGCACCTTTTTCTTTCAAAACAACAATTTCTGCACCTCTAAGGCGTTTGTATTCATCTACTTCGCTGGCAATCACATCCAACACGTCATTGCGATTCCGAAAGGTCTCCAATAGTTGGTAGGTTTCATTTCTATCCTGATTGCGGGAGACTTCTTTTTTAATTCGATGCAGGAGAAGTACCTGATCTTCCTCACTAAGCTTGGCAGGAGTCAGCACCTGTTCTCGTAATTTAGCAATAGGAGAAAGTGGAATTGCAGGAGGCTCTGGCAATGGATTAGGCATGGCTGCTGCCAATGGAAGCTTTCTCAAGTCGCTATCGACAGCCGCCACTTCCACCTTATCCGCTCGAAAAAAATCCAGCAGGTGCAAACACTGCATATCAATTCGGAGTACCGATGGATCAACACCTGCATTGATCCGCAGTGGAAGTAGCGGCTTATTTAAGGACAGTGCATATTTGTATTCCCTTTCACAGGCAACCGAAGCAAGAAAATCAGGAGAAATAACCGTAATTATGGTATCTGCTTTGCGAATATTGCTGAGAATAGTTTCCCACCAATCACTGCCACCGGTGATTTGATCGTCATACCAAACACTATAGTGCAACGAGTCTAGCTTGCTAGTCAATGATTTTACTAATTGCTGATCATTGCGTGCATAGCTGATAAATACTGATCGCGACATCTCACGTATTCCTCCCCCTCATTCATGAATGGTGAGGCTATAGGTTATGCTTTCAGGGTCAATGCTTCGAGCCTTGTGTTCGCAAGGAGCCAGTTCAATACAACTACTTGAAATGAATCACAAATGTATTTTTTCTTATGCATATTCTGCGGTGAACGTGGGCTAAATAATCAGCGAATATTTCTCCGGCCAGTGGCATTCTGCCACGACCGGGCATTGGTGGCATTTGGGCTTGCGGGCCGTACAAATATAGCGCCCGTGCAGAATCAGCCAGTGGTGGGCGTGTTGCATGAATTCGTCCGGAATTACTTTCAATAGCCCTTTTTCGACATCCAGCGGCGTTTTGCCCGCTGCCAGACCGGTGCGGTTTCCGAGCCGGAAAATATGCGTATCCACGGCCATGGTCGGTTCGCCAAACAGGACATTCAGGACGACATTGGCAGTCTTCCGGCCCACGCCGGGCAAGGCTTCCAAATCCTTGCGTGTGGACGGGATTTCACCGCCATGTTTTGCCACCAGTATTTCGCAAGTGCCAATCAAATGTCTGGCCTTGCTGTTATACAGGCCGAGAGAAGAGATATGTTTTTTCAGAGATTTTTCGCCAAGATCAAGTATTGCCTGCGGCGTATTGGCGAGGGGATAGAGTTTGGCCGTAGCCTTGTTGACGCCGACATCGGTGGATTGGGCAGAGAGCATGACAGCGGCCAGCAGTTCAAATTCATTCGAGTAATGGAGTTCGGTGACCGGTTCCGGATTGGCCGCTTGCAGATGTTCAAAAAACCGTCTAATTTCAGCGGCGG
>CAZKME010000178.1:0-4176 GCA_964553725.1 uncultured Zetaproteobacteria bacterium | reverse complement strand
AACGGGGCGCGAAAGGCAAAAAAGCGGCGACTCTTTTCCCGTGCACCGGCCAGCAGCGCGGCCATGGTCAGTTTACCGGAGTTTGGCAGTGCGCGGGTCAGGATATGCAGCGTGGCCTGCGCATCGTTAACTGCCCGGTGGCCGTCGAAAAAGAAACCCAGTTTATAAGCGATGTAATCGAGTTTCAGGCTGGAAATATCTTCATCCATCCAGGCGATATCATTGAACGTGCAGGCCCAGTTGGCTTTGCTGACGACGGGCAATCGCCGCTCCAGCATCTGGCGGTCGAAAGCGGCATTATGGGCGATGATAAGATCGGCCTTTTCCAGCCATGCGTTGGCTGTATCATCATCCAGTCGTTGGCCCTTGAGCATCTCGTCGCTGATGCCGGTGATCTGTTTGACGATATCAGAAAGCGGCTCCTCAGGATCCTCGAATGCATCATAGGTGTGCAGGATTTTGTATATCAAACCGGAACCGGCGTCATATTCAAAGGCGACAAAACCCAGCTCAATGATTTTATCTCTGGCCGTATCCAGTCCGGTCGCTTCGGTATCAATCACAATGCCGATACGGGGTGTGCTTGCTTCACCCTGCCAATAACGCTCGGGCGCTTGCAGGCGTTGAATCACCCGGTATTGATCGGATTGTTGCAAGTGCTGAATGGCTTCAACGTCGTTCATATTGGTTTCCTCGCGTAGTTCGTTATGGCGTATTATGGGAGGGTGCGTGTTTCCACCCATGCGATGCCCAGATATTCAGCCACCATATGCAGACGTTTATCCCTCGTCCACAGCGTATTCTGATCTTTTGGTGAATCGGATAATATGGCGGCGATCTTTTTTGTCAGGTCGTTTGTCCGGGGCCGGGCTTGCATTGAGTTTGCGCAACTGCCGCTGTTCTTCCCGCGCTGCCATACTTTGTTCTGTTTCCTGATACAGGCTTTGTGCAATGGCAGCAGAGCCACGTTTTTCGGCTAAACCTGTGACAGTCACGATGAATTGCTCCTGGCCACGCAGGATACGCAGTTCATCACCAACCTGAACCGGCTTGGCAGGTTTGCAGCGTTCGCCGTTTATCTGGACATGGCCGCCGTTGACTATTTCTGTGGCCAGCCCGCGTGTTTTGAAAAAACGGGCTGCCCATAGCCATTTATCAATACGAACGCTCATTATCTTTTGGTGATGGCGGGCGTTATTTCCAGCGATTGCTCGCCATCGGAGAGCAGGGTGACGCCATCAGCGATGGTGAACTGCAACTGCATGTTGCGGCGACTGAATCCGGCCAGCGCAGCAATCGTGGTATCATCAATATTGAATATGTTCAGGTTGGAAAAGCGCTGCACCTTCCCCTGCATTTTTTGCCACCATGCTTTTGCGCCGCTGCGGTTATAGGTATAGATGATAACCGCATCAGCCCGGCCACAGGCACGGCGGATGCGTTTCTCATCCGGTTGCCCCAGATCAATCCACAGTTCGATTTCATTGCTGAGATTTTTCTGCCACAGATCGGGCTCGTCATCGCTGCTTAATCCTTTGGTAAAGCCGAGATGTTCATGTGCATTTAGCGCGAAAGCCAGAATGCGCAGCATCATACGCGTATCATTTTCGGACGGGTGGCGGGCAATGGTCAGCGCATGATCGTAATAATAGTGCCGATCCATGTCGGTAATCTGGAGTTCTGCTTTGAAGATGGTTGATTTAATAGCCATGTATGATTTCTAGGTCAGGGGTGGCAGAATGGCAAGTGCTTCCACCATGCACCTCATTCCATTCCAAAAATGCACTTGAGGTGGGATTGCAACTCATCCACTCAGAACGTGAGAGCGTAGCCATTGCGCTTCACGCTGTAGCCGTTTGTGTGTATCATCGACTCATGAAATTATTGGCTTTTTCACTGCTGTTTCTGGTGCTAAACACGCTGCCGTCGGCCAGCCATGCGCAGGATGAGGTTCAGGTGGCGATAAGTGCCAGCGATTTGGTGCAACAGGTGCAGGAACGTTTGCGTTCCAATACCAGTTATGCCCGATATACGATGCGCATCGAAACGGCGGACTGGCAACGCGAAGTACGTCTTGATGCCTGGGATGATCGCAACAATAAACGTTTCTTTATTCGCATTCTGGCCCCGCGCAAAGATAAAAACACCACATGGCTCAAGGATGGCGGTAATCTGTGGATGTATCTGCCCAAGCTGGAGCGCGATATTCGTATTCCGCCGTCGATGATGTTGTCCAACTGGATGGGATCGGATTTAACCAATGATGATCTGGTCAAGATGGAATCGGTGGTTGAGGATTATGATCACACATTGTTATCTGACGAGAAGGGCGTCTATCTGGTTGAGTCGATACCGAAACCGGATGCGCCGGTGGTGTGGGGCAAAATTGTGCGGCGGATTACGCATGAGATTATTCCTTTGTCCGAGGATTATTACGATGAGCATGGCAAGCTGATTCGCCGCCTGGTGTTCGACCATGTCAAACAGATGGGCGGTCGTTTGATTCCGACGCGCTGGACGGTGTATCCGCTGGACTCCCCTGATAAACACACAGTCATGATTCTGGAACAGGTTATCTTCGATGCGCCGATGGCCGATAGCATGTTTACCCGCGCTAACCTGCGCCGCTGATGCTGTCGCTGGCCTGGCGCAATATCGTTCGCAATGCTCGGCGCAGTCTGATTACGGTGTCGGCTGTGGCACTGGGGCTGGCTTCGCTGATTTTCCTCTGGGGTTTTAACGATGGCGTGCACAATTCCATGATGCGCAATCTGCAACAGGTCATCGTCGGCAGTGTTCAGGTGCATGCGAAGGGATATTTCCATCATCCGAAACTGATCAAAACCGTGCCGGATGCTGCCATGGTCATGCAGCTTCTGAGGTCGAAATTATACGAGAAAGACGGCGAATATTTCGCAGCCCGCCTGCGTACGTTTGCCCTGGCAGCAGGCGAGGAAACGTCCGAAGGTCTGGTGCTGCTGGGTATGAATCCTGCCATGGAGGCGCGCACCACCCGCATCCATGCCAAAGTCGATCAAGGCCGCTTTATTCGCGATAATGATGAAGCGGCATGCGTGCTCGGGCAGACCACGGCGCGTAATCTCGGTGTGAAGCTGGGTGATGATGTGGTGTTCCTGACCGAAGATCGCTATGGCTCGCTGGCGGCGGAAAAATTGAAGCTGGTCGGTATTATTTCCAGCGGTGAAATGGGTATCGACAGAGGTTTAGCCATTATCCCGCTCGGATTCATGCAGCAGATGACGGATATGCAGGGGAAATATTCAGAAATCGTTCTTCAACTGCCGACAGAGCGACTGGAGCCGGTCACAGCACAATTGAAAGAAGCGCTGAGCGAGCCGTATGAGGTACTGCGCTGGTATGATATGTATCCGATGATGAAGCAGTGGGTGGAGCTGGAGAATGCGTTTTATTATATTTTTCTCTCCATCGTGCTGGTGATTATTGCGGCGGGCATTATGAATACGGTATTGATGAGCATGCTGGAGCGCATTCGCGAATTTGGTGTGATGATGGCGCTGGGGTGCGGGCGTTTGCGTCTGGCTGGCATGGTGGTGATTGAGTCCATGCTGCTGGGTTTGGCGGGCATCGCGGTTGGAACATTGGCTGGATTGGCGCTGGTGTATTATTTTCATAGCGTCGGCATTGATCTCTCCGGCCAGATGGATTCCATAGCGCGCTTTTATATCAATCCGGTGGTGCACACCGAGATTGATACCGTTCACCTGATGGATACGGTGTTTTCTGTGATGGCGGCGGCCATCGTGGCCGCCATCTGGCCCGCCATCCGCGCCGCCCGGCTCGAACCCGTCGAGGCGATTCATCATGTTTGATCAGAAAAACCCAATAAGCATTTACCGCAGAGTACGCAGAGTTACGCAGAGGGAAGGCTTTGACTGATGGATAATCTATCAATCTATCTAAAGCTGGGCTGGCGGAATTTGTGGTTGCACCCGTTGCGCACGGTTCTGACTTCGGCTGCACTCGGTATTGGCATTGCCGCGCTGACATTTCTTTCAGCTATGGATGATGGCTGGATGCAGCAGATCAAAACCAACTTCGCGTTGACTGTGACCGGCCATTTGCAGATTCATGCCAAGGGTTTTGAGGATAGCCGCAAACTGTCTCAGCGCATCGAAGATCCCGAAGCACTGATTG
>CAZKME010000177.1:0-4221 GCA_964553725.1 uncultured Zetaproteobacteria bacterium | reverse complement strand
TAGGGTGGAAGGCAACCTGTACCGGAACACTGTAAATCGTTAGGTTTTGCACCATGCGCATTTGCCATATCGGATTAAATCACAAGACCGCGCCTGTTGAACTGCGCGAACGCCTCGCTGTCAGCGAGGATCAAATCGCTGAAATTTTGCAACAGCACATCGCCTGCCCGGCCATTCGCGAAGCGGCGCTGCTCTCCACTTGCAATCGTGTTGAAATGACCGTCGTGACCCACGACCCGGATGCGGCCATTGCCGCAGTACATGAATGGTTTGCCGAAAAAGCGGATATGGATTTGGAAGAAGTGTGCGAGCACCTGTATTCCCATACCACGGATGAAGCTATTAAACATCTGTTTTGCGTCGCTTCAGGGCTGGATTCGCTGGTGCTCGGCGAACCCCAGATTCTTGGTCAGGTGAAAGCGTCCTATGAACATGCGCTGGCCGCTGGCAGCGCCGGCCATGTGTTGCACCGCTTGTATCAATCCACCTTTGCCGCCGCCAAACGCGCCCGCAGTGAAACGGGCATCGGCAAACAATCGGTCAATATCTCCTCTTGCGCCGTGGAGCTGGCGCGCCATATTTTCGGTGATCTGGCTGGCAAAACCGTACTCATCATGGGTGCCGGTGAAATGGCGGAACTGGCCGCTCGTCACCTCAGAAGCAACGGCTGTACAGACATGCTGGTCGCCAACCGCACCCTCAAACGAGCCCAGAATCTGGCGCTGGAATTTGAAGGCCATGCCCTGACCATGGCGCAGTTACCCGAATATCTCGATGCCGCTGATATTGTGCTGTCCAGCACCGGGGCCAGCACTTTTGTATTGCTGCCCGATGTCGTCGAGGCGGCCATGAAAAAACGCCGGGGCAAACCGATGTTCCTCGTTGATATTGCCGTGCCTCGCGATATTGATCCGCGTATCGGCGATATTGATGGCGCATACCTGTATGATATTGATGATTTGCAGCAGGTGGTACAGGGCAATGTGGAGCACCGCGAGCAGGAAGCGGAAATGGCCGGTAAAATCATTGAGGATGAAACCGCCCATTTCCAGTGTTGGCTGAAATCGCTGGAGTCGGTACCACTGATTCGCAGCATTCAGCAACAGATGGAAACCCGCCGCAGTGAAGAGATGGATAAGGCGCTGCGCTATATGAAAGGCTTTAACGCCGAGCAGATTGAAGCGGTGGAACGCTTTAGCAAAGCGCTGATGAAACGTTATATGCACCCGACGCTGAGCACGTTGAAAAAATTGCCGGATGATATCGAAGGCGATTTGCTGATGGGCGCTGCCACGCGATTGTTCGATATTGAAGCACCGATGCATGAGCAGGCTGTCGTGCATACCTCGAAAAAGGGGAATAATGAACACTCGCCTGGATAATATTCTCAGGCGGCGTGAAGAAATCACCATCTCGCTTGCCGACCCCAACATCATCTCTGACAATCAACGCTACACCAAATTATCGCGCGAATTTTCCGAAATCGAGCCTGTAGCCGAAGAGGCCACGCGCTATCTGGAGCTGGATCAGCGCTTGCAGGAAAATCGAGACCTGGTTGCCGACCCTGATTGCGATACTGAATTACGCCAGTTGGTCGAAGCTGAGATTGTTGAGCTGAAGCAGGCGCTGCTTGCCAGCGAATCACGTTTGAATCTGCTGCTGTTGCCCAAAGATCCGAATGACGCCCGCGATATTATTCTTGAAATCAGGGCCGGCACGGGCGGCGATGAAGCGGCCCTGTTTGCGGCTGATTTATTCCGCATGTATTGCCGTTACGCCGAAACACAGGGCTTCAAGGTGGAAATCCTGTCCGGCAATGACACCGGCATCGGCGGCTATAAGGAAGTGATTGCCCAGATCACAGGGCAGGGCGTGTTTTCGCGTTTCAAGTTTGAATCGGGCGTGCACCGTGTCCAGCGCGTGCCGGAAACCGAATCCGGTGGCCGCATTCATACCTCGGCCTGCACTGTTGCTATCTTGCCTGTGGCTGAAGCCGTGGATGTGAATGTTCGCACTGAAGATTTGCGTATCGACGTCTATCGTGCTTCCGGTGCAGGCGGTCAGCATGTCAATAAAACCGAATCGGCGGTGCGCCTGACTCACTTGCCCAGCGGCATCGTTGTGACTTGTCAGGATCAGGCCAGCCAGCACAAAAACAAGGCCCAGGCCATGAAAGTGTTGCAGGCCAGATTATTCGATCAGGAGCAGTCCTCAGCCGATGCCGAACGGGCCGAAACGCGCAAGGGCATGGTTGGATCGGGCGACCGTTCCGAGCGTATCCGCACCTATAATTTCCCGCAGGGGCGCATCACCGATCACCGTATTAATTTGACCCTGTACAAGCTGGAACAGATTATTAACGGTGACATGGGTGCACTGATTGATGCATTACTCACCCATCATCAGGCCGAATTGCTTGCTGCCAACTAACACACGCAAGCTCTGGATATTCGACATGGCATATTCCATTCCTGAAATACGCCGCATGTGAATGTCGGATATCGGGCTCGGGCTTACACTGGCCGGGTTTTTGAACTATGCTAGCCCGGACTATTCATGAATCAGGGCAATCGCATTAAAATATCCTGATTTTTATTGTGTTTTCAGCCTTTCCATAATACGTCATCCCCGAATGTTTGTGTCGGGGATCCACTTGCAATCGTAGATTTCCGATGAAACCTTCGGAAATGACAGTGGCTTGAGGGTATAAGCAAAGGATAAAGCACTTTTTAATGCGATTGCCCTGAGGTAAGGGAAGGTGTTTATGACTGCGTTGGTTTCTGAACAAAGGCTGCTCGAAGGTGCGCGCGTGATTTTTGAGCATGTGGGTAAATTGCTTGATATTCAGGCTTCGGTTCAGTTATGGGATGGCTCAATGATCCCGCTGGGGCAGGATGTTGATTCCCCTTTTTATATTTCCATCAGCGGGCCGGATGTACTCGCGGCTATCTTGAAACACCCGAATGCCGAAACGGTACTCAGACTTTATTCGCTCGGTCATGTCGACCTGAAGGGCGGTGATATCATCAGTTTTATGCAGGTGGTACGGCAAAAGGGCGAAAATCGCCAAAAAATCGGGCAGATGAACAAGACGATATTGCTGCGCCAACTGTGGCCGTTTTTGTTTGTGCCTGCCAAAAAACTCGATGTTGAGCATGAATATAGCGATGATGAGATGGGGCGGGTGGAATCGAAACGCAGTAACAAGGATTATATTCAGTTTCATTACGACATCAGCAACGAATTTTACAGCCTGTTTCTGGATCCTGAAATGCTCTATTCCTGCGCCTATTTTACGACTCAGGAGACGACGCTTGCACAGGCGCAGTTTGATAAGCTGGATATGATTTGCCGTAAACTGCGTCTGAAAAAAGGTGAAAAGATGCTCGATATCGGTTGCGGTTGGGGCGCTCTGGTGTGTCATGCCGCCCGGCATTATGGCGTAGAGGCGCACGGGGTCACATTGTCACAGAAACAACATGATTTCGCGCAGGAGAAGATCAAGCGACTGGGTTTGCAAGACAGGGTGACGATTGAATTGCGTGATTATCAAAGCTTGACCGGTAGCTATGACAAGATTTCCAGTGTTGGCATGTTCGAGCATATCGGGCTGGAAAATATGGCTAAATATTTTGGCAAAATTCATTCGCTGCTGCGTGACCGGGGTATTTTACTGAATCATGGCATTGCTCGCAGAGCCAAGGCAAACAAGAAGGCATGGCGCAGAATTCGACCCGAACAAAAGCTGCTCAAAAAATATATTTTTCCGGGCTCGGGGCTGGACAGTATTGGTCATACCGTGGATTTATTGCAGGTGGCAGGTTTTGAGATTCACGATGTGGAAGGCTGGCGGGAACATTATGCCAAGACGTGCAAAATCTGGCATGACGCGCTGGTGAGCAACCGCGAGCAGGCCATTGAACATGTTGGCCCGGAGAAGTACCGCTTATGGTTATTATACCTTGCAGGCGTAGCGATCGCTTTTGCGCAAGGCTCAACGCATGTGTATCAGGTGGTCGCCTCCAAACATGCTGCAAGGGGATTCTCTGAATTGCCATTAACACGAAAGGATTTGTACAGCTAACGCGCCTGGTGGTTCCATTCACCGAACACCAGTTCAAAAATGCTCGAATGTCTGAACTTGCTTGGCCGGGATATTCAAACTGTACCTAGATCCTGCAAGTCCTCGCACATACATAGCGCAACCTCTTGATTCATCTG
>CAZKME010000176.1:0-4231 GCA_964553725.1 uncultured Zetaproteobacteria bacterium | reverse complement strand
TCAGGCGGGAGAGAGAAAAACGACCGCCGCCGCCGGCAGAGCCGGTTTCACGTTTACCATTTTGTTCTACCACCACAGACACATTGAGCCGAACCAGCGGACGGGCATCGTGCATGGCTGCGCCATCCATGCGGATGATATGAATGTCTGAAAATGAGGAGGAGACATTGGCAAACACCTGCTTGACGCGCGGGTCGATACTGCGGGCCAGTGCATCAAGTTCCTCTAGCAAGGCTTTGCGCTGGCTGAAATCCACCGACTCAGCCGGATTGACGGCCTGATATAATGCCGGTGCGGATACATGATGAATAGCAACAGGAGCACGGCTTTGGCCGCTTTGTGCAATAGCTCGGGCTGACTTTCCGGCTTCCAGCAGAGCGGTTGCATCGAGCCGGTCAGTAAATGCATGGCCTGCTGCTTCCCCCTTGATCACGCGCGCGCCCATGCCCTGATGGGTGGAGGCGGAGACGTGCTTCACCCGGCCCTCTTCAAGCGCCAGCGATTCGGAACTGGAATGCTCCAGATACAGATCGCCGTCATCGGCATCAGCCGGCAGCATGTGAGCGAGAACAGATTGCAGTGTTTCGATAGAAACAGGAATATTAGTGGCCGGAATGGTTCCGGAAGTAAGTTCGGACATGTGGCAATCGTGGTGCATGCTTGTTGTCTGTCAAGGATGGCGGCAAACGATCACATGGGACTATAGGCCTTATAGGAGGTGACGGTTCGGTATAAAGTTCATAAGCTGCCGCACATGATTGAATTATTGAAAGTATCCGACCCTGTTACCCTGCAAATTCTGAGCGATATGCTGGAATCAAAACATATCCTGTTTCGTGTCGAGAATGCCGGCATGAATGCCCTGATGCCATTGCCGACGGTGATGGATGCCAGAGTGCTGGTGGACGAGGGCGATTTGGTGGCTGCTGAGCAGGTTGTGCAAGATATGGAGCTGAACCGATGATTCGCGGCGCACTGGCGCTACTCAGCGGTTTGCGCCTGTTATTGGGTCAGGCCGAGTTGCGCGCCATCCTGTGGCGCATGCTTGCCTTGCTGCTGGTGCTGATGATTGTGCTGTCTTCAGCCACATTCTGGCTGGTCGATTATGTGACAGCTTTATGGATTCCGCTCGGCGACGCATGGTATTGGCAGCTATTGGCATGGCTGGCCGGGCTGTTGGCATTTGTGTTGGCGATGATTTGCGGCATTGTCAGTTTTGTGATGCTGGGTTCGGCGGTGTCAGCACCGTGGCTGGATGATCTGGCCGCGCGTACGGAAGCTTTATCCGGAAAAAAGGTGGTGGCGCAATCTTCAGGCTGGATGTCACTGGTATTGCAAAGCTTGTCCAACTCCATTCGGCCATTGTTTGGCTTGCTGTTGTGGGGCGGGGCGGCGTTGCTGTTTTTCTGGCTGCCACCATTGGCTACGGCGATATGGACGTATGGCGCGATTCGCTTCCTCAGTTATGAATTAATTGATCCGACAGCGTCCAGGCGTGATTGGGATTTCAATATGCGCAAGCAGAAACTGAATGAACGGCGCTGGTTTTACTTCGGGTTTTCCGGGTTGGCGATGCTGATGTTGTTGGTGCCGCTGCTTAATTTACTGATCATTCCTGCTGCTGTTGTGGGTCATAGCCAGTATTTGTCTCTCAAAAAAGCGTGAGACCGGGATATTTTCGGTATTTTTTTTATGCCACAAATCATGTAGGGGATGCATTCACTGAATCAGGCCGCTACACTGCGCCGCTGTCTTTTTTAATGGAGGTGTCAGGTATGCCCTGGAGCAATAATGGCAACAATGACAACAATCAGAATAACAACCCGTGGGGTAATCGCGGCGGCGGTAATCAACAGCCACCGGATATCGAAGAAGTCATTCGGCGCTTGCAGGAGCGCTTTAGCGGCCTGTTTGGAGGCCGTGGCGGCAAAAGCGGCGGTTCGGGCAAAGGGCCTGAACTAAGTAAAAATATGATCGTCGGCGTGATGGCCGCCGTGCTGCTGTTCTGGGGCGCTTCCGGTTTTTATGTGGTGGCTGCGGATGAAGAAGCCGTGGTGCTGCGCTTTGGTAAACATGTGGCAACCAAGGGGCCGGGCCTGAACTGGGCGATTCCTTATCCTGTCGATACGGTGGAAAAATTACCGGTGACTCGCATTCAGCGTCTGGAAATCGGTTTCCGGCATTTCAGTGATGGCATTATCCGTAAACGCACCAACGAATCGCTGATGCTGACCAAGGATGAAAATATCGTCGATATTTCGTTTATTGTGCAATACAAAATCAAGAGCGTGGAAAATTTCCTGTTTAATATTGGCAAACCTACCAAGACCGTGCGTGATGCGGCCGAATCGGCCATTCGTGAAGTCATCGGACGTACTATGATTGATGATGTGCTGACCACCAAAAAAGCCGAAGTGGAAGTGGAAATGCAGGATTTGATCCAGTCTATTCTGGACAGTTACAAGGCGGGTATCTCCATCAGTACGGTTAAACTACAGGATGTGCAGCCGCCTGAGCGTGTGATCAAGGAATTCAAGGATGTAGCATCAGCGCGCGAGGACAAGGAACGCGCCAAGAATGAAGCGCAGGCCTATGCCAATGATATTATTCCAAATGCACGTGGTGAAGCCAAGAAGACGGTGCTCGATGCCGAAGCCTATGCCAAGCAGATCGTGGAACGCGCCAAGGGTGAAGCGGATCGTTTTGAAAGTGTGTATGCGGCCTATAAAATGGCCCCGGAAGTGACGCGCAAACGTTTGTATATGGATACCATGCAGGATGTATTGAGTCGGGCTGACAAGATTATTATTGATGGTTCCGTAGCAGGCAAGGTGTTGCCGTATTTGCCGCTCGATAAAGTATCCAGGAAAGTGGAGGTGCAGAAATGAGCTCAAAACAGACAATCATTGCTATTCTTCTGGCTGCTATCGCAGTTGTATTCAGTATGAGCGCCTTTGTCGTGGATCAGCGCGAACAGGCGCTGGTTCTACAGTTTGGTAATCCCAAAGCGGTGGTCAAGGACGCCGGCCTGCATTTCAAATTACCATGGCAAAGTGTCACCACTTTTGATCAACGTCTGCTGGAAAGTGATGCAGCGCCAAATGAAGTGATCACCAAGGATAAAAAATCCATTATGGTGGATAATTATACACGTTGGCGCATTATTGATCCGCTGAAAGTATATCAGGTGGCGCGTACGCAGACCGGCGTGGTCGCCCGTATGGATGATGTGGTGCGTGGTAAAGTGCGTGAGGTGCTTGGCCAGCACACTTTAAATGAAATTGTTTCCGGTGGTGATAAGGCTACGCTGCGTATTGCCCTGATGAAATCGATTCGTGACCGGGCTGATAAAGGTGTCAAAGATTATGGCATTTCAGTAGTCGATGTGCGCATCAAGCGGGCCGATCTGCCGCTGGAAAACTCCGAAGCTGTATTCCAGCGCATGAAGGCTGAACGTAACCGTATTGCCAAGGAATATCGCTCCGAAGGTGAAGAAGCTGCCAAGGAAATTCGAGCCACGGCTGAAAAGACACAGAAGACGCTGCTGGCGGAAGCTTATAAGAAATCCGAAATTATTCGCGGTAAAGCCGATGCGAAAACCACAGTGATTTACGCCAGGGCTTATAACAAGGATCCCGAATTCTATGCCTTTACCCGTTCGCTGGAGGCCTACCGCAAGTCGATTGATGCCAACACCAAACTGGTGATTTCACCGGATTCGGAATTCTTTAACTTTTTCGAGCAGTCACGCCGCTAATCGGCGCATGATGGCGAAAAATATATTTCGTCATGGATGATCTGCTGGTGGCGCTGGGCCTGGTGCTGGTGCTGGAAGGGGCGATGTATGCGCTCTTTCCGCAGCAGATGATTGAGATGATCAAACGGTTGCCGGAATTATCGCCAAGCGTCATTCGCGTAGCCGGTTTAACATCGGTGGCACTGGGCTGGCTGGTTGTAAAATTCATGCGCAACTAACACCCCAGGGCGCTCTCTCTCTGCTGCAAGCAGCATTCACCTTGAGCAGTACCTCCAGGGTATGCTGAGCAGTTACTATAAAAGACCAGATTTTCTTGGCGTCTTTGCGCCTTGGCGTGAAATGGTTTTGATTTTAAGCTTGAAAAGCGATGTCACGCAAAGGCGCAAAGACCGCAAAGGGTGAATCGAAGAAACTTAACAACCACCGGCTAAAGCCGGTGGCTTCGAGTTACGGCTTAAAGCCGGATTGATCGGC
>CAZKME010000175.1:0-4250 GCA_964553725.1 uncultured Zetaproteobacteria bacterium | reverse complement strand
ATCTGGGGCACCTGCGTGGACAATCTGCTCAGTTGGAAAATGGTGACGCCGGATGGCAACTGGCTGCTGGTGGAACGTATCAACCATAATATGGCCAAAGTGCATGATGAAGAGATTGTTGAATTTCGTCTGACGCGCACCAATGCCAAAACCGGCGCGCAGATCAGCGTAGAAGAGTTATCCATCCCCGGTTCGGTGTTCCGCAAAAAAGGTTTGGGTAAGGATGTGACGCGCAAGGCCATGGGTGGTTTACCAGGCGTGCAGAAAGAGGGCACCGATGGTTTTATTGCCGAGGCTACATTCATCCTGCATCGTGCGTTCGATGTCACCCGCACCGTGTGCTGTGAATTTTTCGGGCAGGAGCTCTCTGAAGCCACGCAGGCGATGGTGCAGATTAAACGCCATGTCGATGCATTCGCAGGTGCGCATCTCGAAGGGCTGGAACATTTTGACGAGAAATACGTCAAGGCCATTGAATACATCTCCAAATCCTCCCGGCGAGAAGCGCCGCGCGTGGTACTGCTGATTGATGTATCCGGTGATGATGAGCGGGCTGTCGCCAAAGCCTGTGCGGATATCTGTCGCATTGCATCGCAAGGAAATGGTGAGGGTTTTGTGGCGTCGTCGGCTGCGGATCGCGGTCGATTCTGGGGTGATCGCGGTCGCATGGCAGCTATTGCCAAACATACGCGCGCCTTCAAACTCAATGAAGATGTGGTGATTCCGCTGGATCGTTTGTCCGAATACAACGATTACATCGAGCACCTGAATATTGAAAATTCCATCACCAACAAAAATGACATCCTTGATGCCATTGCCGAACGCTTGAATGATGCGCGTGGACGATTAAGCGGCAATCGTCTGGAAACCAGAGACCTGAATCTGGATGATGATCAGTATTTACGCGATAAACTGGATCATTGTCTCGATCTGATAACGGCAACGAAGGATAACTGGTGCCGATTATTACAACACCTCGATGCATCGGCAAAAGAAGTGGCTCCGCTGCTCAAGAGCATCAAGTATAAACGTTCCGAGCCGCTGTTCCGGGTGATTCAGCGTGGTGCCAAGCGCATCTCCTACCGTAGCGAAGTAGAGCAACCGTTGTTCGATTTGTTGCGCGGTCATGAATCGCTGCTGGATGCTGTGCGTGAAGCACATACGAACACCCTGTCCGGGCGCATTGTGGTGGCCACCCATATGCATGCCGGCGACGGCAATGTGCACACCAATATCCCGGTCAATTCCAACGATTATAGAATGATGAAAAAGGCGCACCGGGTGGTTGAAAAAGTGATGGCCAAAGCGGTGGAACTCGGCGGCGTTATTTCCGGCGAACACGGTATCGGCATCACCAAACTGGCTTATATGGACAAAGCGGTGCTGGAGGAAAGCGCCGCCTACCTGAAAACAGCCGATCCCGAGGCTTTGTTCAATCGTGGCAAATTGATGCCCGATACTGATTTGCAACTCTCGTACACACCCAGTTTCAACTTGCTGGAAATGGAATCGATGATTCTCGAAGCGGCTGACATGACCGATCTGTCGGAGTCGATTTCGTCGTGCCTGCGCTGTGGTAAATGCAAGCCGGTGTGCAATACTCATTTTCCGCGCGCCAATATGTTGTATAGCCCGCGCAACAAGATTCAGGCTACCGGGGCCATGATCGAAGCGTTTTTATATGAATCGCAGACCGGAGACGGCATTTCATTCGAGCAGTTCGAGGGCATGCAGGATGTTGCCGATCATTGTACGATTTGCCATAAATGCGAAAGCCCGTGCCCGGTCAATATTGATTTCGGCGTCGTTACCGAAGGCATGCGGGCGCTGCTGAAAGATAAGGGCAAGAGCAAACCCAATATTGTTGCCAGAATGTCGTTGATGTTTCTGGTTATGCAGAATCCGAACGGTATCCGGATGATTCGCGAGTTTGCTCTGCGTTGGGGTTACGCCGGTCATCGCATGCTGCACAAACTGGGCAAGCTGTTCGGGCTGGTGCAGAAAACACCGGGTGCCATGCGAAATCTGGATGGCATTGAGGCGCAGGTAATCAATTTTATTGAGCGACCATTACCCTCGCTGCAATATGGTACGACACGCCAGAAACTGGGCATTGAGTCGAGTGACAAAAATATGATTCCGGTATTGCGTGATCCGAATCGCTCCAATGGCCGGGCCGTATTCTATTTCCCCGGCTGCGGTTCCGAGCGCCTGTTTTCGCAGGTCGGTCTGGCCACGCAGGCGATGCTGTTTGATCTGGGCATCAATGTGGTGCTTCCTCCGTCGTACTTGTGCTGCGGTTATCCCTCGACCGCTGGCGGCGATCATGCGCAGGGCGACAAAATTTCCTACGATAATCGTGTGCTGTTCCACCGCATCCGCAATGCGCTGTCCTATCTGGATTTTGAGGCGGTGATTGTCTCCTGTGGCACCTGCTACGATCAGCTCGAACGCTACGAACTGGAGCAGGTGTTTCCCGGCGCACCGCTGATTGATATTCACGAATATCTGATGCAGCAAGGGGTGAAGGCGGATAGCGTGTCTGGGGTCGAGTATATGTATCACGTGCCATGCCACTCGCCATTGAAGCGGCATGGTTCGCACGCGGTCATCGAATCATTGCTGGGCTCTGAATCGGTGAAATCGGAGGAATGTTGCGGCGAAGCCGGTACGATGGCGGTGGCGCACCCGGAAATCGCCGGCAAGATTCGCGCCCGCAAGGAAGAGCAGATGGCCATTGCCAAAGCGCAGTTGCCGGGCAAGGTGGAGCAGAAGATTCTCACCTCCTGTCCGTCCTGTTTGCAGGGCTTGTCACGGCTCGAAGATCAGTCCGGTGTCGATGCTGATTATATTGTGGTTGAGCTGGCCAAACACCTGCACGGCGATGACTGGCAGAAGAAGTTTATCCAAAAAGTGAAAAATGGCGGTATCGAACGGGTGCTGATGTAGTGCTGGATTTTATCGGAAAAGCTGCGCGTTTATGGCTGTTATGCGCTTGTTTGTTATCGCTGGCCACTTGCGCCAGCGGCCCGCCCAGACATCTGGATAACGGCTGTAAAATTTTTCAGGAAAAAGATGACTGGTATGAAGCGGCCAACGATTCATACAAGAAATGGGGCGTGCCGGTGCATGTGCAACTGGCCATTATTTATCAGGAATCGCGGTTTCGCGCCAAAGCCGAAGCGCCCGACGATACCCTGCTGGGTTTTATCCCCTGGGGTCAGATAACAAGCGCCTACGGTTATGCCCAGGTGCTGGATTCCACCTGGGACTGGTACAAACGCTCCACCGGCAATTCAGGCGCGGATCGCGATGATTTCGAGGATGCCACCGATTTCATTGGCTGGTACGGCAACTATTCACACAAAACGCTCGGCATCTCGAAATGGGATGCGTACAATCAATATCTGGCTTACCACGAAGGCCATGGCGGCTGGAGTCGCAAGACCTATAATCGCAAACCGTGGTTAATCAAAGTGGCCAAAAAAGTGAATCGGCGCGCCGCCCGCTATGCCGCCCAGCTCAAACGCTGTAAAGATGAACTCGATGACGGTAGTAGCTGGTTCTGGTGAGTATCCTTCTTAATCGCTGCTAACCTGAACTATTCATGAATCGCCGTGATGATCACGCAGGGCCTTTGTTCGCAACGAATGCTTGCGATGAAGTGCGTAGCCATGTTTACGGGTGTCTGAGCAAGGATTTGTTGCGGGCAAAGGAACAAGTGAGGGCGCGGCAGCATTTATGAATAGGTCAGGCTGCATTGATATTCATGGCTTGCTCAGTTGCATTGCCGATATAGGTGGCAGGCGTCATCTCCATCAGTAATTGTTTGGCATCATCGGGAATATCCAGTGTTTCGATGAATTCACGCAACCGTTCCTGCGTGATGCCTTTGCCTCGTGTTAATGCCTTCATTTGTTCGTAGGGGTTGGCTAAGCCGTAGCGGCGCATGACCGTCTGCACGGCTTCGCCCAGCACTTCCCAACTGGCATCAAGGTCGGCATTGATTTTATCAGCATTGATTTCCAGCTTGGAGAAACCGCGTTGAGCCGATGCATAGGCCAGGATCGAATAACCGAAGCCAACGCCGAGATTTCGTAGCACAGTGGAATCAGTCAGGTCGCGCTGCCAGCGCGAAATCGGCAGTTTTTCGGCCAGGTGACGCAGTACGGCATTGGCCAGGCCCAGATTGCCTTCGGCATTTTCAAAATCAATCGGATTGACCTTGTGCGGCATGGTCGATGAGCCGA
>CAZKME010000174.1:0-4256 GCA_964553725.1 uncultured Zetaproteobacteria bacterium | reverse complement strand
TTGCATATAACCACCGGGCGACTCGCTGTGGCGCGATTTGTGGGTAAAGGGCAGGCCTAGGCAATCCTAAATAAACACTATTCCCCCGGAGTTTGCACCTGATCCATGCGTGATTTTGAAAAGATAAAACGCCTTCCCCCCTATGTGTTTGCAGTGGTGAACCAGCTCAAGATGGAGTTGCGCCATGCCGGTGAGGACATTATTGATCTGGGCATGGGTAATCCCGATCAGCCAACGCCTCAGCATATTGTCGATAAGTTGTGCGAGGCGGCGCAGGACGGCAGAAATCATCGCTATTCGGTGTCGCGCGGTATTCTCGGTTTGCGGCGCGCTGTGTGCGCTTATTATAAACGCAAATTCGATGTTGATCTCGATCCTGAAACCGAAGCGATTGCCACGATTGGCTCCAAAGAAGGTCTGGCACATCTGGCTGTGGCCATTACCTCACCGGGTGATTTGATTCTAACACCGAATCCGGCTTATCCAATCCACCCTTACGGTTTCATTATTGCCGGCGCAGATATCCGTCATGTGCCGATGGGGCCGGGGCGTGATTATTTTGAGGATGTGCAGAAGGCGGTCAAAGATTCCTGGCCGCGCCCGAAAATTCTGGTGGTCAATTTCCCGTCCAACCCGACTGCCCAGGTGGTTGATCTGGATTTTTATGTCAAGCTGGTCGATTTCGCACGCGAGAACGATTTGATTGTGATATCCGATATCGCTTATGCCGAGATATGTTTTGACGGTTATCAGTGCCCGTCGATTTTGCAGGTGCCCGGTGCCAGAGATGTGGCGGTGGAATTTTACTCCCTGTCCAAAACCTACAATATGCCGGGCTGGCGCATGGGCTTTATGGTGGGCAATAAAGATATCGTGGCCGCTCTTGCCAAGGTGAAATCGTATCTGGATTATGGCACCTTCCAACCCTTGCAGATTGCTTCATGCGCGGCATTGAACGGGCCGCAGGATTGTGTGGAAGAGATTCGGCTGATGTATCAGTCGCGCCGGGATGTGCTTATTGATGGCCTGCACAAAATGGGGTGGATGGCTGAAAAACCGAAAGCCACCATGTTTGTCTGGGCCGAAATACCGGATGAATTCAAGGCGATGGGTTCGCTGGAGTTCTCCAAGCAGATGCTCAAGCAGGGCGGCGTGGCCATTTCTCCCGGTATTGGATTCGGCGATTACGGTGATGAGTATGTGCGCATTGCACTGATTGAAAACGAACACAGAACCCGGCAGGCTCTGCGCGGCATGCGCAAGTTTCTTCACGCGGGCGTGTGAGGAAGCAAGCCGCACCTCCGGATTGTTGATATAATGCCATCCTTGATCATGCTGAATAGTTACGGGCGCGGCAGCATTTATGAATAGTCCGGGATAGTAAATGCTCAAGTCCATAACTCGTCAGTGTTTGACCGTACATATTCAACGAGCCATTGAAGCGTTGGTTGATAACCCACCTGCAAGCTGATATCAAATTCCTCCAGCTTTCTGCGTGGAAAATAGGTCAATTGATCAAGCTGGATCAGATCATAAATGTTGATCCATTCATTCTGAACACGAATAGAAACATTTTGGTTGATCACATACTGCCCGCGCCTGACCCGTTTAAATATTTTCCTGTTGTATTGCTCATCACGGCATCGTTCATTCTTTGATAACATGGCTGAGATATAGGGGCGTTTTTTACGGTGCGGGGGCAACACGGAATCAGGAAAAGACGCCAGTATGCGCGTCAGGTTTTCCGCATTAAATGTCTTACGGGACATAAACCAGGCTTCAGCTACGATGTGGTGAAAGTTGGCCATCATGATATTCAGCAGGGTATATTCCATGGTATGGCGAAGTAGTTTAATCAACCGGCCATCGACTTGCAGTGTAATTTCTGCCGGAGCCAATAGCTCATAGATGTCGGGCAGTGAGCGGTCAGCATATTTATGATCAAGGCATGCCTGCTCCAGTGCAAGCTGAAAGGCATTTAAACCATTGTTATTGGTCTGCTCCGTATCCGCGCCGATTTGGCACAAGGCTGCGACCATCGCCGCATTGCCAAAGCGGGCTGCCAGCATAAGCGGGGTATGATTAAATTGATCGCGAAAATCCACACCGTATTGATCGACCTGATGTAGCACTGCGCTGTTATTTTTGAATGTATAGGGCGTGAAATATTTTCGGTGCAGTACCTCAATGCCTTTTTGCGGATTTTTTGCCGGTGTGAAATCTGCATCCAGCAAGGCGTTGAGGTAGTCGGCTTTATAATGCAGTAGCGCGTACTCAAAGAGTGAGAGTTTGGCTTTTTTGTTACCCTGAACAATGGCCTGCTCAAACAGGGTCTCCAGTGGCTCGCCTGTTAATGGCGTCCAGGCAATCTCTTTCTGCTTTAGAATACGACTGCGGATCTCCTCGGCCTGATCCTTTTTACCCTGCAACTCCAGTTTGCGCGCCTCCTCACGCCATTCTTCAAAACAGGAATTTTGTTCAGCCATTTGCAGTGAATCCTGCGCATCGTGTAACCCCATCAGATTCAATAAAGGGTGGTCGGGCTGTTGCTCAATCAGATATAGATTTTGAATCGTGCGGGTGATGGCGACATAAAAGGAATTGATGTGGAACTTGTAGATTTCCAGCGACTTGTCGCTTTTATCTTTCACACGGGCATAAGCGAGCTCTTCAACCTGCAAATCTTCGCTTGCGACACCTTCGGCGATGGTGGCAAAACGATGCGCATCGGATGATACAAAGTTGTAGAGAATGATGTTTTCGTATTCCAGGCCTTTGGCTTCCTGTACTGAGAAAATCAGCGGCGTACTGAAATATTTGCGCGCCTCGTCCTTCTGTTCTTCACGCATCACGACAATCGCAAAATGCGTGGAGTGTCTGGTCTTTTTCTCCAGTTCCAGTTTAATGCCTTGCTGGTTCTGTAAAAAGGAAATATTACCCTGATTGTGCGCATTACTGTTGACCAGAAAGTTACTTTCCTTATCGATGGAGCCAAAGCGTGCATTCTTGATCTTGAGCAAGCGGTTGGCGATTTCCGTCACTTCCGGCGAATTGCGATAATTGGTGTTGAGCACCGTAATCAATTCGTGCGGCTGCGCCCCTTGCTGAGCGTGCTGTTGATAGAAAAAGCTTTTAATCTTTGACCATGAAAAAAAGTTGGGGTGGACAATCTGGTTGGAGTCCCCGCAGATAATAAAATCACCGGCCTGATGCAGCGATTGAAGAATCAGCGCCAGTTGTACGCTGGTAATATCCTGCACCTCATCGACCACGAGAAAGTCATAACGGGATTCCACCAGGCTGGCATATTGATGGCTGAGGATGTTGCTATCGTAGAGTTGTTCGGTTTCCAAAAACCGCAGATAGCTCTCAAACAGGCCATAGACTTCTTTTCGATGTTCGTGATCAAAAATGGATTGTTTGATACCAAGAGACAGATATGCCTCACAACTCAACCATGCCTGATCACTGATGGTGCCCGTAATCACACCCTTGAACTCTTCCATCAGTTTGTGCGGATCATTCACATGGCGGCTACAGCGGGTTTGCACAAACCAGCGGTTAAAATCATGCAACAGGACTTCTCGTCCCGGCGGAATTTGGATGGATTCAAGAAATTCCTGAAAGGAGAAAAAATCCACCTGCTGGTCATCATTATCGTAGCGCAGACTGTAATACAAGTCCCTGGAGTTTTTTACCAGATACGGGGAGTGGGTGATGTAGAGAATATCACCGATGGCATGCTTCATCTTCTCCAGCGTCAAGGCTGTTTTACCACTGCCCGCCGAACCGATAATAATGACCGGTGGATTGAGCGCATAGACTGAGTCCTGCGTGTTATCGAATGAGATGACCTTATCCAGAATGTTAAAGGTTTGACGCTGTTTGTTCAGGTAGGCCAGCGGCTCCGGTTCATCATTCAGGTGCGTGACACTGGGGATCTTCGATTCATCAATACTGGCACCATGCTGAAGGAAACGGGATTTCTCATAGGCATGGGAATGAATACACTCCAGCACCAGAATGAAACGTTCGCCACCATGCTGGTAGACAGAAAAAAGCAGCCTGTTGCGAATATCCAGGCGGCTGCGGTAAATATTCGGGCCAATCTTTTTTACATCGGCGGATTTGAAATCATCCGCCTCAAGGTATGCCTTCATTTTGGCATATCCGGGAATATTTTTCGGATTCAGTTCATTGTACAGTAATACATGCATGGGCGAGAACTATAATACTAGAAACCTCAGTTGGAAGCA
>CAZKME010000173.1:3038-4257 GCA_964553725.1 uncultured Zetaproteobacteria bacterium | reverse complement strand
CATCTAAACCAACATCTTACACTCTGCACGCACGATCACTTGCAGGATCTAGGTATTAAGCGAAACTTGACTGCTCTAAAGTTAATGCATACAGTGTACTTATGAAAAAATTAAAATTTGAGTGGGATCACAAGAAAAATTTAGCCAACACTAAAAAGCATGGCGTATCCTTCGATGAAGCTGAAACTGCTTTTTATGATGAGTATGCTATTCAATTTTTTGATCCAGATCACTCTGAAGATGAAGATAGATTTCTTCTGCTTGGTACAAGCTTCAAATTAAAAACACTTGTTGTTTGTCATTGTTTTAGGCAAGAGGAAACGCTAGTCCGAATAATTTCAGCCAGAAAAGCTGATAAAGGTGAAGAACAAGCGTATTGGGAGAATAGAAAATGAGAGACCATTATGATTTTTCTGAAATGAAAGGGAAGAAGAACCCTTATGTTAAATACCTGAAGCAACCCGTCACGATGCGTCTTGATTGTGATTCTGTCGAATATTTTAAGGCGTTATCAAAAGAAAATGGTATTCCATACCAAACGTTAATTAACTTATACTTGCGTGATTGTTCTATTCACCATCGGAAGTTGCAAATGGAATGGTCATCATAAATAGCGGTTGAAAAACTTGCTGCGAAAGGCTCTTTACTCCAGCGGAGCAAACAGGGATTCCAGTTCCGCATCGTTCCACAGTGATTTCGCCTGCGTGCTGCCTTTATATAGCGCATCGGCCAGTTTTTGCTTGCGCATCTGCATGTCCAGAACGCGGGACTCTACACTGCCGCCGGTGATCAGTTTATAGACGAAAACCGGTTTGTCCTGTCCGATGCGGTGGGCGCGATCCGAGGCCTGTGCTTCGGCAGCCGGATTCCACCAGGGATCATAATGAATCACGCTGTCGGCAGCGGTTAGATTCAGACCCACGCCGCCAGCTTTTAAACTAATCAGAAACAGGGGAACGGCGTGACTCTGGAATGCTTTGACCGGTGTTTCCCGGTCACGAGTGGAACCGGTTAGCGTGACATAGGGGATAGACAGTTCATCGCACAGGGAGGCAATCAGTTTCAGCATGCGGGTGAATTGTGAGAAAAGCAGGATGCGACGATCTTCGGCAATCATTTCCGGCAGCATGTCCCGCAGCAGGTCGAGTTTGGCCGAGCCAGCTTTGTCGATGGATTCCAGCGTGATGTTCGCTGATGTTTCAGTTTCTATGTCTGTGGC
>CAZKME010000173.1:0-2938 GCA_964553725.1 uncultured Zetaproteobacteria bacterium | reverse complement strand
CCCTCATACAATTCCCGTTGCGCATCGCCCATGTCGATGGTGCGAATGATGTTCGTTTTGGCGGGCAATTCAGCGGCCACTGCTTCTTTGCTGCGGCGCAACATAAACGGGCGAATGCGCAGGTTTAATTGCGCCTGCCGTTCGCTATCTCTCTCGTCTTCAATCGGTTTGCGAAAGCAGCGTTTGAAGGTGCGGATATCACTCAAATAACCCGGCATGAGGAAATCAAACAGTGCCCATAATTCACCCAAATGATTCTCCATCGGGGTGCCGGTCAGGCAGATGCGTTGATCGGCTTCCAGTTCACGGGCGATGCGGGCGGCACCGGTGCGGGGATTGCGAATATATTGCGCCTCATCGAGAATGAGCATGGACCAGTGCTGGCGTTTCAGGGTATTGCCATCACGTTGCAATAAAGTATACGTGGTGAGCACCAGATCATGCTGCCCGATGGACGAAAAATTTGCCTTGCGATCAGCGCCATGCAATAACAATACATGGAGGTCAGGCGCAAAACGGGCGGCTTCAGCTTTCCAGTTGTGCATCAGGCTGGTCGGCGCAATCACCAGCGCCGGGCTCGATAATCGACCCGCTTCTTTTTCTTTCAGAATATGCGCCAGCGTCTGGATGGTTTTGCCCAGCCCCATGTCATCGGCCAGCAGCGCTCCCAAATCGAGCCTGCGCAGATGCTGTAGCCAGTTCAGGCCGTATTGCTGATATTCGCGCAGGCTGACACTGAGCCCCGCTGGCGGCTTCACATCTGGAATATCATGCATGGAAGCCAGTTGGCGCATGCGATCACGCCAGACCTCGTCATCCTGAATATGGATATACGGCGTGTCTTTTCTGGCTGTTATCAGCACATCGCGCAGCGCAATCCATTGCATGGCAGTGGTGTTGTAGTCGTTGCTCTGCTCTGACGTCATGCTGAACATATCCAGCATGGCCACCACCATGCCGTGCAACATTTCAGCGGCGATGGGCAGCATGCGACCATCAGGCAAGGGCAGATATTGCACATCCAATCGGACCAGTTGCTTCAGCGATGCTTCTGATAAACGCTCCGGCTCGGCTTTGATCCAGTTCGCTACGATCTGAATCAGATCAATATGCAAACCATCATCGAGCACTACTTCAAAATGGATTTCGCCCATAATGCCGTGTTCTTTGCAATGCACATCCCATTGTCGCACCCGCACAATTTCATAGCGAAAGCCCGGCATGGTCTCAATCCGGAATCCGGCCTGTTGCAGGATTGGCAGCGTGGAGGCGATAAAGGCGGGCCAGTCTGTATCATTTGAACTGGCATGCTCTGTTTTTGCTGTGTCTGGAAGCAGCCAGTGCGGCATCCGCTCTGCATGCGGGGTGGATGCTTTTAGAGGTGATGGCAATGCAGGGTTGGGAATCAGGCCAGCGCCATAAAGCTGGCGGGTATATGCCAGTTCAGTATCCGCATCAGTGGCTGTGATCAGCCACTGATTGGCTGTTTTATAGCGCACTTGCCGTGCGTCATGTTGTTGCGGCAATAATTGACCTCCATAATCGAACATCAGGCGAATACCTTCCGCAGCTTTTGTTGCATTGGCTTTCTCATTGCCCTCACTGTCGGCTATCCCACCGGACATGAGTTGCAGCACGGCTGTCGGCTGTTGATTCCTGCGCCGAATATTCAGGGTTTTCGGCCTGGCTACGCAGGCTGGCCAATCAAAGGACATGCCGCCCAGCGGCAATGGATCATCCGGTTCAACCGGCGGCATGAATAGCAGCGATTCACATGCATCATCGGGGCAGGCGCTTTGAATAATGCCGCAGACGCCCGCGTCAATATTCACATAGATGGGTGGAGATGAGGGCAGCACTGGCTGAACGGGATGGTTGTCATTGATGGCATCACTGAGCCCCAATCGCAGATGCTGGCGAGCTTCCGAATCCAGATGCCAATACCATTCCCCTGAGCGTTTGTTACCCGCCTTCAAGGCCGGTTGGCTGCTATCGAGCCAATAACATCGCCCTGTTTTCAGCAGTAAGATCATCATATCCGCAGCATTTGGGCCGCTGGGTAAAAAAGAGGATTTCGCGCAAGCGTTTGCCGGGATACATTGCAGAATATGCGCATCCACCGGCATAATAAAGCGGTGCAGCAGATGATTGCCCAAATTGCTCAGGTAAAACGGAGTCGGCGCACCAAAACCGCCGTCTTTCAGCAGCCTGGCCGATGCGACATGTACACGAACATGGAATACGTTCGTTTCGTCCGGTCGTAATATATACAGAATGCGCTGATGCACATCCGGCGGGTAATTGTGGCGCGTCAGTTCCTGTTGCAACAACTCCGCTATTTTATCAGGCAGCGGCGCTTCAATGATCGATGGTTTTGTGTCCGCACTGATCCCGGTCGGCATCGGCTGATCGTCGCTTGGTGCGGATATATAAGCAAAGAGCAGTGCAGCCACATGCTCACAGTTATAGCCGACCGGGCAGGAGCAATCGCCATCCACGCCGAACTCATCCATATCGACATACACCGAATAGCGGGTCTTACCGAACGCAATGCAAGCGCTGACGCTATGCCCCTGATCTAGCCTTTCCAGTTCGCTAACTTGTCCGTTGAGAAAGCAGGTTTCACCGCGTTCCAGTACATCTTCATCGAGTTGATCTCCCAGCCATGCGCGGGTGATTTTCATATCATAGCCTCAGCAAAAAGGGCAGGGCAGTTAATGCCATGCCAATGATCACCAGCAGGTAAACATTCGATACAAAGTATGGAAAGACCATCAAGGCCATGCCGGCAATCAGTGGAATAGCGATCCTTTGTTTTTTCCCATAGATAAAGAAGCCAATGCCGATGGCACCGAACAGCATCCCCCACATGAGTTGCGCAGTGCCTGTCAGGTGTCCCGCCCCGAGTCCGTTATTGTCCACGGCCAATTAAATTCTA
>CAZKME010000172.1:0-4258 GCA_964553725.1 uncultured Zetaproteobacteria bacterium | reverse complement strand
TCTTTATGGATATCCTGATGCCCGGCCTGACCGGCATTCAGGCATCACGCCGCATCCGTAAAATTGCGCCGGATATCCCCATTATCTTTTTAACCGCCTATGATCGCACTCAGCCGCTGGAGCCTGAAGTGTATGAAGACAATGCTGAGCTGATTAACAAACCATTCCGCATTTCCGTACTTAGCCAGGCCATTCAGAAGGCGCTGTATCCACACGCGGAACACAAAGACGTCTGATTTATTGTCCCATTGCCTGAATTGGCAGGTGCCTTGCTCACTGCACAATATGTTTGCCAAGCAAAATTCCATCACCCTGAGTCAACGCCATGCCTGAGCGCAGAATCGACGCGATAGGCAAAGCTGATGCAGCGTCCTGGAATACCACCCATATATCCAAAGGCAGCCCAAATCTGTTGAGGATCATTTCCGGTCAGTTATCGCACATGCCGGTCAGCGAAGTGATGAGCGCCGTGGTTCAGAAAGCGGCCAAAGGCGCATTTAAAATCACCCTGAACGGTGAGACGTTTATCATCAAGGGCATGCCCGCTTCATTGCAGGGCAAGGCGGTGAGCTTTGTTGCCAGGCAGGCAATGTCGGCTGGAAAGAGCGGCATAGAACTGTTCTGGCTGGGCCCTAGCAGAGCATCCTCTGTTGCTGCGCAAACAACGACTCAGGCCAAGGCCCAACCCGCTGCGAATATCACGCCTCAACAGGCACCGGTGCGTGCGAATATTCTATCCGGTTTGTCTGCCGAATTGCTGCAACATAGTAAATCCGGCAACATCATCAACGGTCGAATTGATACGATTCAGGCCGGTAAAATGACTGTCAGTATTGCACTGCCTGACTCGAATAAGGCGGCCAAAAGTATCAGCCACCAGATCCAGACTACGCTTGTGCATGGGCTCAAACAGGGGCAACACTTCTCAGCCCGGATTCAGACAGATTCGAACAATAAAGCGGTGCTGGAAATACTGTCGCAAACACAGTTAGGCCCGGCGGGCGAAGCAGGCGCAGGCAAGGCTGCGCCTGCGCTGCAAATGGCATCGTTCACGCTGGCCGAGGGTGATGTGGTTCCCGCCATGGTGCAAAAGCGATTGCCCAATGGTCATATCCAACTGAGCATTCAAGGCATTACAGTTGAAACGCCAGCGCCCAAAAGCATCGCACAGGGCGATGTGCTGGTATTGCGCATGCACAAGTCTCCGGCTGCGTTTCAGTTTATATCAGTGCATAAAAATGCAGCTGAAAAAGCCATGACTGTGGTGAAAAACAACCTTGCTGTCAGCCATGAGCCAGTGGCGCAAAACATGGCGTCTATGCGCAATATGTTGCCGATGCTAACTGCCGCCGACATGCCGGAAATTGAAGGCATGACGCAATTGGGCGCATGGCTCTCTGCGAGTGCTCTCGAACAGGAACAGCCCGTAAACGGCGAACGTCTGGCGCGAATCATCCGCGCCTCGGGTGCAGGACTGGAAGCAAAACTACTGGCATTATCACATAAAATTGCCGCCGGCGCGCCCCATAACACTGCCATAATACATGATCTCAAAATGATAATGCTGCAACTTTCCAGGGCCAAAACGAGCAGTATCAATCACGCCCAAATGATCAAGGTATTGACCGAACTCGCTCAACACAGCACGGCCCGTATTGAAACCTTGCAGGCTTTGAATGTTCTTGCGCATATGCAAGGCGACCCAATCCGCTTTGAATTGCCCATGCTGGTTGGCCAGCAACTGGTGAATGTCCAGATGTCTGTGCAGCAGGAGGGGCAATATTCATCAGAGCAAGCACGGGGACAAGGCACATCGGATCAGGCTTATAGCGTGCTTTTTGCACTGGAACTGAGCGGGCTGGGCAAGTTGAGGGTGGATGCCAGTATTTCCGATGCATCGGTGCATGCTCGCATCTACAGCGATCAAGCCGGTGTCGGTCAGTTCATTCGGGAGCATATCCAGCGGCTTGAAACGCGTTTGCAGGATCTGGGATATAAGGAAGTGTTTTTGCTGGCTACTCAGATGGCTCCGGATACTGAAAAGCAGAAGCGTTTCGATCAACTCACCCAAATGGCGCCTGCATCGCTGAATTTACTGGATGTTATCGCATGAAAAAACGTCAGGCCATCGCCTTGACCTGGGATCCTTATCGCGATAATGCCCCGGCATTAAGCGCCAGAGGGAGCGGATTTATCGCCGATGAAATTATCCGCCTGGCGCGTGAAAATCATATCCCGATTCGCGAAGACCGTGATCTGGTACAGATATTCTCGCTGCTGGATATCGGCGCATCCATTCCACCGGAGGTGCATACGGCCATCGCTGAAATTCTCGCCTTTATCTACTGGAGCAATCAGCAGTATTCGGATGTTTTCGATAAACAGTAACGCTACCCTCAGCATCGTCATTCCCGCGATTCCAATGACTACCACAGGCTTGTGCATCACTTCTTTTTGTACCACAGAGTACGCAGAGTTTCACAGAGTAAACCATTAACCTTGAATTTTCTCGATCCTCAATAGTACCTGCGATGCTAACGTCAAAGCACCTTTCAATCTCTAGCCCTGTCCTTTGCGGTGAAAGGTTTTATACCAGTTTCTTGTATTTGATGCGATGCGGTTGGGTGGCGTCTTCGCCCAATCGCCGTTTCTTGTCGGCTTCGTATGCCTCAAAATTACCCTCGAACCATTCGACATGCCCTTCCCCTTCAAAGGCCAGCATGTGCGTGGCCACGCGATCAAGGAACCAGCGATCATGCGAAATAACCACGGCGCAACCGGCGAAATCCAGCAATGCCTCTTCCAGCGCACGCAGAGTTTCGATATCGAGATCGTTGGTTGGCTCATCAAGCAGCAGTACATTGCCGCCGGATTGCAACATTTTGGCCAGATGGACGCGGTTACGTTCGCCACCGGAGAGCACTTTCACCTTCTTTTGTTGGTCGCCGCCCTTGAAATTGAAACGCCCGCAATAGGCCCGGCTGGAGACTTCCACGCGGCCCAGCCAGATCGAATCGGCCCCACCGGAAATTTCCCCCCACACGGTTTTATCGCCGTCCAGCGCATCGCGCGACTGATCGACATAGGAAAGTTGAACGGTTTCACCAATGGTCAGCGTGCCGGAGTCGGGTTGCTCCTGCCCGGTCATCATGCGGAACAAGGTGGTTTTGCCAGCACCATTGGCCCCGATAATGCCGACAATACCGCCGCGCGGCAGGTTGAATGACAGGTTCTCGACCAGCTCCCTGTCTTCAAATCCCTTGGCGACGCCTTCCGCCTTGATGACGGTATCACCGAGCCGCTCGGCTACCGGAATAAAAATCTGTTTGGTGGCATTGCGTTCCTGCACTTCGCGGCTGGCCAGTTCGTCAAAAGCTTTCAGGCGCGCTTTGGATTTGGCGTGCCTGCCCTTGGTTCCGGCGCGCACCCATTCGAGCTCATGTTGCATGGCCTTCTGGCGCGATGTTTCCTGCTTTTCCTCCACGGCTAATCGTCTCTCTTTTTGCTCCAGCCAGCCGCTATAATTGCCTTCAAACGGAATGCCACGCCCACGATCCAGTTCCAGAATCCAGCCGGCCACATTATCGAGGAAATAACGATCATGGGTGACGGCCACGACTGTGCCGGGATAATCATGCAAAAAGCGCTCTAACCACGCTACCGATTCGGCATCAAGATGATTGGTTGGTTCATCGAGTAGCAGCATATCCGGCCCCGCTAGCAGCAAGCGGCACAACGCCACGCGCCGCCGCTCACCGCCGGAAAGTTTATTCACATCGGCATCCCAGGCCGGCAGACGCAGCGCATCTGCCGCGATATCCAGTTTGCGATCCAGATTATGGCCATCACCGGCTTCAATGAACGCTTCCAGTCTGGCCTGACTGGCGGCAATGGCATCGAAATCGGCATCCGGTTCTGCATAAGCCGCATATACCGCATCAAGTTCTGCCAGCGCATCTTTCATCGGCTGCACCGCTTCTTCGACATTGCCGCGCACATCTTTGCTTTCATCGAGTTCCGGCTCCTGCGATAAATAGCCGATACGAATACCGGGGGCAGGGTGCGCTTCACCAAGAATATCGGTATCGATACCAGCCATGATGCGCAGCAGCGTCGATTTACCGGAGCCGTTCAGCCCCAGCACGCCGATCTTGGCACCGGGCAGAAAGGAGAGATAAATATCCTTGAGAATCTCCTTTTTGTTGGCAACCACTTTGCCTACGCCCTGCATTGAATAGATATACTGATAATCGGCCAT
>CAZKME010000171.1:0-4261 GCA_964553725.1 uncultured Zetaproteobacteria bacterium | reverse complement strand
TCTGTGGTTCAAGCTTTTCCTGCTTGGTTCCGGCTATGCCGGGTTAGGAACTACAGGATGAGCCTTTTCACCTTCTGCTCTTCGTACCCTTCGTGGTAAATCTTGTATCTTAGAGCCAATTGCAAAACTCATGAGCGGCGATCAACTTCCCCACGTTGGCCTGTTTCCGAGCTGGTTGTCGATCCATGGAACCACCATGCATCTCATTCCACCCCAAAAACAGACTCAACGTGGGATTGCTGCTCATCCACCCAGAGTTTTGCAATTGGCTCTTTAATAAGGCTCGTTGTTACTTAGATCCGGCGGGATAAAACCCTCAACGCGTTCGATACCTGTCCGGATTGAACCATCCGGCAACAATGTCAGCCAGCGATAACCCGGAGATTTGTCATCCAGACAAAAAACATCCTGATCAGGCACAAACTGAACACAGGTCGATGGCGTGCCGAAAATGCGTACGTCGCCGCGCATTGCATCGAATTGTTGATGAATATGACCGCACAGAACGGCGCGCACCTGAGGAAAACGATCAACAACAGACCATAAAGCGTCCCGATCCTTCAGCCCGATTGCATCCATCCAACGACTACCGACCGGTACCGGCGGATGGTGAATCGCAATCAACACATGTTTTTCCCCACCATTTGAAAGCAATAACTCAAGCCGAGCCAGTTCCTCGTCGGCCAGCCAACCGGCCACGCTGCCCTGCTCATGTGAATTGAGCGCAATCAACTGCCAACCGGACAATTCGAGACAATCCGAATAGCTGGAAATTTCATCCAAGGCTGGAATAAGACAGCGATGTAAAGCAGACAGATTGGCGTGATTGCCCGGCGTCACCATAAATGGCGATGTCCATTGGTCAAACATGGCAGCCAGGCGCTGATACGTTTCTTCCGATTCATCCTGCGCCAAATCGCCGCCGAAAATCACGGCATCGAATTCAGGATGATGTGTTTGCGCATGCGCCAGCACTGCACTCAGGCTGTCGTGTGAGCGAATGCCTTTGATTAAACCATTCTGATCGTTAAAAAGATGGAAATCTGTCAGATGCAGCAAGCGCACTGGCGATGAATCACCGCCACATGCCCCTTCTCGCAGGCTTGTAAATAGTTGTTCCGCAGCAGGCGACAGTGATGTGGTATGAACCAAAAATGCAGGCTGATCTGACTCAAGTTGCCTGATCACTTTGGCATAGATATTTTCAGTCAGATTCCGCTCCGCAGCATCCATAATGGTAATTTTCAAATTGCTGTAATCACCACATGTTTGCGTGGCCGTAATTTCCATCTCACGCCGACCCAGGCCAATAATCTGACCTGAAAAAGCTTCACCCAAATGCTTGCCACTCAAAGGCATGAGCTGCACATCAAGCGGTGTTTCAAGGTGCATTGGTTCATCATTTCCGCACTCGGCCAACGCTATTGGCTGCTCTCCGGCTAAACCACCAACATCATAGATCGTAATCGGTTCAGTCAAACCTTTGGGCATCACTTCCATCTGACCATCGATTCTGAGTAAATCCTGACAGGCTATTCTGGTACTGTCGGAAACAAGAATCTGGCCACCGATAGTATAGGATTCGATTCTCGATGTGGTATTCACAACCCGGCCAACAACCCCGTATTTGGTGCGCCTCTTCGAACCGATATTGCCGACAATGACGTCCCCGGTATGAATGCCTATGCCCATTTCAACGACCGGATAGCCCAGCGCAAGATACTCTTGATTCACTTCCTGCATGGCCAGTTGCATTTCAAGCGCGCAGCGCACGGCCCGCACGGCATCGTCTTCACGATGCACAGGCGCGCCAAAAATAGTCAGAATCGCATCGCCGATAAATTCATCAATAGTGCCCTGATGTTGTTGAATCACTTCGGTCATGCGGCCAAGGAAAATATTAATCATTTTTACCACGGTCTCGGCAGGCAGACGTTCGCCAATGGATGTAAAGCCGCGCAAATCAGCCATCATAATACTCAGATTCCGTTTTTCACCACCCAGCTTCAGGCCTTCGGGCGAATCAATCAACTGATCGACAATCTCATCCGATAAATAACGGCCAAACGTTTCTCGAATAAAACGATAGGCGGAACGCAGCTGCAAATGCGTGCGCACCCGTGACAACACAATCGCCGGTGTTACCGGCTTGAAAATGTAATCCACGCCGCCAGCCTCAAAGCCCTGTACTTCATCATGCACATCATTCATAGCTGTCACAAAGATGACCGGAACACCCTCGGTTGACGGTTCAGCCTTCAAGCGACGGCACACTTCAAAACCGTCCAACCCCGGCATCATCACATCCAGCAGCACCAGATCGGGCGGCTGATCCGATCGGCACAGCTTCAACGCTTGCTCGCCATTGATGGCTACTTTGACCTTGTAATGCGATTTCAACACGCCCCTGAGCACATCGATATTTTCGGGCGTATCATCCACAACGAGAACCGTTGCTCTATCCTGAGATGTTATACTGTCTATATTCACATGCAGAATCATCCATAGTTATTGCAGCATATGCAATAACTATGGGTAGAAGGTTTGGCTTTGGAGCGAAAAGTGCACCGACGACGCTTTCCACTTCGATGACGCCGCCGGCATGGTGAGCCGAACCGATGACCATCGACAGGCCAAGTCCGGTGCCCTTGCCCTCTTCCTTGCCTGGTTGGATGAACTTGGAAACCTTAGCTGACAGCATAAGTGCCGGGAAAAGGTTTCAATTGGCCGCCATCTAACCTTGCAATTAGACGCAGTTATAAGTTACGATTAGCCGCTATGAATAAACCCTTCATTTATCCTCGTTTGATAGAGCCTCGATTGATCGAGGCATTGGAAGATAGCCCCGTAGTGTTGCTTCACGGGCCACGTCAGTGCGGCAAGACTACGTTAGCCCGTATGGTGGGCGAAGCCAGAGGGTATACATACTTTAGTTTTGATGATGATGTAACGCTCGCTGCGGCACAAGCCGATCCGGTAGGGTTTGTCGGTGATCTTCCGGAACACAGCATTCTTGATGAAGTGCAGCGTGTTCCCGAACTGTTCACAACACTCAAAACGGCTATAGATCGTAATCGGATTCCCGGTCGATTCATTCTGACAGGATCGGCCAATGTGCTGTTGGTGCCAAAACTTTCAGATTCACTGGCCGGGCGGATGGATATTCTACGTTTACATCCGCTTGCACAGGCAGAGTTGACGGATCATGCATCCGGTTTTTTTGCAGCCATGCTGGCTGGGGAATTTAAAATTAACACACACGACCGGTTGGGCAAATCATTGGCTGAACGCATTGCTGCGGGAGGATACCCTGTGGCACTGGCGCGTTCATCTGCGCGCAGGCAAGCGGCCTGGTATCGTGATTATATCGAAACCATGGTGCAGCGCGATGTGCAGGATCTGGCTCGCATCCGTTCTCTGGATGCATTACCCAGACTATTGATGTTGGCAGCAGGCCAGAGCGCACATTTACTGAACATCACCGATCTGGCCGCGCCATTTCAATTGAGCCGCCAGACTATTCGTGATTATATCACCTTGCTGACGCGGGTATTTCTGCTCGAAGAGCTACCACCATGGTTCAGCAATCGATTGCGCCGACTTGTGAAGTCGCCCAAGCTCCACCTCTGCGACACTGGTCTTGCCTGTGCCCTGCTTGGGGTCGATGCCGATACATTGATGGCAGATCGCAAGCTGCTGGGGCAATTGCTGGAAACATTTGTATTCCAGGAGTTGCGCCGCCAGGCAAGCTGGCAGGATGAGCCCGTCACTTTTTTCCATTTTCGCAGCAAGGATGGTTTAGAAATCGATATTGTCATCGAAGCCGGTGGTCAGCGGATTGCTGGTATCGAAATCAAAGCAGCGGCTACGGTGACAACCTCGGACTTTCGCGGTTTGCGAAAATTAAAAGAAGTGTCAGGGGATCGTTTCGCAGCAGGCATCCTGCTTTACGATGGCGAAGCAACCATGCCGTTTGGAGACAAGCTCTTTGCGGTGCCCATCCGATCCCTTTGGGAAATGTAACATCTGACATAACCGGGGCAGGTGGCCGGTTGTGTCAAAACAGGCAGCTCACGAAAAGTGACCACTACACCTACAGAAGTGAGGTCGCTGGAACGAAGCTTACATACAAATTACTCAGAGCACCCTGACAGTGGTCAAGTATCAGGCCATTGAATCTTTATAACTGAAGAGCCACAGACAAAACTCGTGAGCGGCGATCAGCTTCCCCACGCTGGCCCATTTTCGGGTTGGAATTTCG
>CAZKME010000170.1:0-4291 GCA_964553725.1 uncultured Zetaproteobacteria bacterium | reverse complement strand
ATTATCGGGAGTCAGGCCGTCATAATGAACGCTGTGCGCCGTGGCAGTTGCGCGTCGGGCTCGATAGCATCAAAGCTGCCGTGGTCGATGATGTGGAGAATCGCAAGGCGCTGGTGACGCGATTGCATGCCTATCTTGCTACGCAGGACAAGGACCCATGGCAGGAGCGCATCGAAGATGCAGAAAAAGAACAGACAATCAAATTCTCGGAATATACGCCGATTGAGATTCCGGTAAGGGTGGAAGCGTAACGATGAGCAATGCGACAATAAACAACTGGCTCGAAGTGTGTGAACTGGATGACATTCCGCCGTCGCAGGCGCGCACGGTGAATACCGGTGATCATATGATTGCAGTATTCCGTCTGACTGATGATCGGGTGAAAGCGGTGGAGAATCGTTGCCCGCACAAACAGGGGCCATTGGCCGAGGGCATTATCTCCGGCGACGATATTCTCTGCCCGCTGCACAACTGGCGTATTAGTCTCGAAAGCGGTGAAGTGGCCGCGCCCGATCACGGCTGTGTCAAAACCTATGCAACCAAAGTAGAAAACGGTCAGGTGTTTTTGAGCTTGGGTTGATAGGATAAAGTCAAAATATTTTACCGCAAAGGACGCAAGGTTTCGCAAAGCGAATCAAGAGCTTGCGCCATGTGGGTGCTTCCAACTGAGGTTTCTAGGTTTAAGGGTTCCCTTTGCGAAACTTTGCGTCCTTTGCGGTAGATGTTTTTATGGATAAACACACAGGAGTTGGAATGACTCGAACAGTAAATAGCGCCTGCTCTTATTGTGGCACGGGTTGCGGGATTCGCCTGGAGACCGATGGCCAGCGCATTGTATCGCTGGCCGGGGATAAACAGCATCCGACCAATCGGGGTAAACTCTGCTCCAAAGGCCGTGAGTTGCATCATACCGTGCGCACGGATGACCGTTTGTTGCGTCCGCAGTTGCGCACATCGCTCACAGCACCATTCGCGCCGGTGGACTGGGATACGGCGCTCGATTACGGGGCGCAGAAGTTTGCCGATATTATTCGTGAACACGGCCCCGATGCGGTGGCCTTTTATGTTTCCGGTCAGTTGCTGACGGAAGATTATTATGTGTTTAACAAGCTGATGAAGGGTTTTATCGGCAGCAATAATATCGATACCAATTCGCGTTTATGCATGTCGTCCGCCGTGGTCGGTTATAAACGTGCGTTCGGAGCGGACGGCCCGCCGACATGTTATGATGATATCGAGTTAGCCGAATCCTATTTCATTATCGGCGCCAATCCGGCTTATGCCCACCCGATTGTGTTTCGCCGCATGGAGGCGGCCAAGGAAGCCAATCCGGATTTGAAAATCGTCGTGGCCGATCCGCGCCGTACTGATAGTTGCTCGATTGCTGATCTTTATTTGCCGCTCAAGCCGGGTACCGATGTGCCGCTATTGCAGGCCATGCTCAATGTGATGATCTGGGAAGATTTAATTGATCAGAGCTATGTTGAACAGCATACACAGGGTTTTGAGGCGGTACGTGATTCGGTGCAAACCATGACACCACGCAAGGCGGCAGAAATCTGCGGACTTGAAGCTGCTGATATTGTGAAGGCGGCATTGTGGTTTGCCGAGAATAAAACGCTGTCGTTCTGGACAATGGGCTTGAATCAATCCACTTCCGGCTCGGATAAAAACAATGCGCTGCTGAACCTGCATCTGGCCACAGGTCAGGTCGGTAAACCCGGCAGTGGGCCATTTTCACTCACTGGTCAACCCAATGCCATGGGTGGGCGTGAAGTGGGGGGCTTGGCCAATATGCTGGCTGCGCATCGTGATTATAGTAATCCGGCGCACCGTAAGGAAGTGGCTGATTATTGGGCTGTGGATACGGTTTCACAAAAGCCCGGATTAACTGCAACGGAACTATTCGATGCGTTGGAATCCGGCAAGGTTAAAGCGGTTTGGATCGCCTGCACCAATCCCATTGTATCCATGCCCGATGCCAAACGGGCTGAAGCAGCCCTGAGAAAAGCTGAACTGGTGATGGTTTCCGATGCCTATCACCCGACTGATACCACACAGTTTGCCCATGTTTTATTCCCTGCCGCCGGTTGGGCGGAGAAAGAGGGGGTGGTGACCAATTCAGAGCGCCGCATTACCCATCTGCAGCAGGCTTTGCCAGCGGCTGGCTTGAGTCGACCGGATTGGCAGATTGCCGCCGATTTTGCGCTGCGTTTGGGTGAACAGCTGGATCAGGATTGGAGTCATGCTTTTGATTATGACAATACCGAGGCTGTGTTTAATGAACACCGTGGTCTGACTGCGGGCACAGATATTGATATCACCGGATTATCCTATGCCATACTTGATGAACAGGGGCCGCAACAATGGCCGTTTCCGCGTGGCAGTGAAGCTGGAAAAACATCGCGTTTGTATGAAGATGGCCAGTTTGAAACGGCTGATGGTAAAGCCAACTTTATCGATGTGAGCTATCGACCGGTGGCCGAGCCTACCGATGCAGGCTATCCATTATCGTTGACTACAGGGCGAATTCGTGACCAGTGGCATACCATGAGCAAGACCGGCTCGGTACCGTCGTTGATGCAGCATGTACCTGTGCCGCAGCTACAGATTCATCCGGATGATGCTGAAGCGCGCCAAATTGGCGAAGCGGATCTGGTGCGCGTGGTATCGCGCCGTGGTACCGTGACAGTGCCCGTTCAAATCAGCCGAGATGTGCGCTCTGGCTTGGTTTTTTTACCCATGCACTGGGGCGAAATGAATGCGCGTGGTGGCCGTGCCAATAATCTCACTCAGGCAGCGATTGATCCAATCTCGAAAGAACCGGAATTCAAACATGCCGCAGTGCAGGTGATGCGTTTTGAACCGGCATGGCGTGGTATGATGCTAATGGCCGGCCAGAAAACAGCCCTCGGACGCAAGATGATCGAGGGATATACCTATGGCGTGGTATCCTGCATGGGCAGTGATCATGCGGTGACTTCGGTTGATCTGGCTTGTGCGAAGCCGGTAAAAATAGAACAATATAAACGCCTCGATCAGATGCTGGAACAGGGGCAGAGCTTTGAAACGCTGACCTACTCGGATCGCAAACATGGCATCAACCGCAAGGCATGGTTGGCCGATGGTCATTTGATTGCCGTGCGCTGGGTGGGTGGCGATATCGCCGAAGCTCAGTGGTTGCGCAAGCTAATGCTGGAAGGCCGCGATGTGGGTGAATTACGTCCCTATTTGTTGTCACCCGGAGGCCCGGTCAATAAAGCCGATACCAAGGGTAAAATCATTTGCGCCTGCCAGAATGTAGGTGAACTGGAATTAAAGGCAGCCATCAAAGATGGGTCGGATTCAATCGAAAGCCTCAAAGCCTGCACCATGGCCGGCACCGGCTGCGGTTCATGTGTGCCAGAAATGAAACGTCTATTGGGTGGCCTGTAAATTTGACGGTGTAATATCAGTGTTCAGCTGTTATTTCCGTATGATTGACGCAGTGCTTCCAGGCCATCCAGAAATTCGCGAATGACACGTTCTTGAGCAATGACGCTGCTGTTTAACTCATCGGCAGCCGATAGCAGATCATGCGAAATGGTATTGCTGCTTTCAGCTACCTGTTGCACACCGGAAACAGCTTGTTGTACTTCTTGCATGCTGCTGCTTGATTGCTGGGCTCCGGATGAAATTTCAATGATTGCCTCGGTTTGTTCTTCCATGGCGGCTGAAACATGCTGGCTATAGCCATTTAATTTCACAATGGTTTGACCAATTTGCTGGATAGCATCCACAGCACTGGCACTTTCCTCTTGCATGCGGGCAATTTTTTCGGCGATGCTTTCTGTTGCATTGGCCGTTTGGGTTGCCAGTTCTTTGACTTCTGAGGCAACAACAGAGAATCCACGCCCTGCTTCACCCGCGCGTGCAGCTTCAATGCTGGCATTCAAGGCGAGCAGATTGGTTTGATCGGCAATCTCTCTGATGGTGGCAACAACCGTACCGATTTCCTGTGATACATCGGACAACTGAGCCAGAATGTCATTGGTTTTCTTGGCATCGTTCACCGCTTCATCAGAAACGGTCAGTGTTTTTTCCACCTGTTCATTGACCAGAGAGATATTGGCACTTATTTCTTCGGTTGCCGAGGCTGTAGCGGTGACTTGTTCGGTGGTGCGATGTACGCCGGAATCAGCCACAGCACTTTGCTCTAATAATTCAGCTGAAGAGCGCCCCAGCGTATCGGTAGAGCGATTTACATTTTCACTGGCCAGTTTGACGGATTCGACCACGCTGGCAATTTGAC
>CAZKME010000169.1:0-4439 GCA_964553725.1 uncultured Zetaproteobacteria bacterium | reverse complement strand
GCCGAATACAGGGAAGAGCACGCCTGCGGCAATTGGCACACCGGCGGAGTTGTAGATGAAAGCGAAAAACAGATTCTGGCGTATATTTTTCATGGTGGCGCGTGATAAACGGCGGGCGCGCACAATGCCGGTCAGTTCCCCCTTGATCAGCGTCACGCCTGCCGATTCCATGGCCACATCGGTGCCGGTGCCCATGGCAATACCGACATGCGCCTGCGCCAGTGCCGGAGCATCATTGATGCCATCGCCTGCCATGGCGACGGTTTTGCCTTCATCCTGCAAGCGTTTCACCACAGCAGCTTTCTGATCGGGCAGCACATCGGCTTCAAAACGCTCAATACCCAGTTTCTCGGCGACAGCGGCTGCCGTATTATGATTATCGCCAGTCAGCATCACCACTTCTAACCCTTCATTACGCAGTTCTTTAATCGCCTCCGGCGTCGATGCCTTGATCGGATCAGATACGCCAATCAGCCCCGCAAGATTCCCGTCCACCGCCAGATACATCACGGTTTCTCCACCCAACTGATGTTCCTCAACGAATGCGGCCACATCTTCGGCGTCGATATTATTATCCTGCATCAGCCTGATATTACCCAGCAGCAAGGCCTTGCCACCAACGCTGGCGCTAACGCCCTTGCCGGTAATGGCCGCAAACCCATCGACCGCTTCAGGCTCGATACCCCGTGCTGTCGCACCGGCCACAATCGCATCGGCCAGCGGATGTTCGCTGGCGCGCTCCAGACTGGCGGCCAAATGCAGTACCTGATCTTCATCCGCATCGTCAGTGGCCTGAACAGTTGTCAATGTCGGTTTTCCTTCGGTCAACGTGCCGGTCTTGTCCACCACAACGGTGTCCACCTTTTCCATAATCTCCAGCACTTCGGCATTCTTGATCAGCACCCCGGCGGTGGCACCGCGACCGGTTCCGACCATGATCGAAATCGGCGTGGCGAGTCCGAGCGCGCAAGGGCAGGCGATAATCAATACAGCCACCGCATTGATAATCGCATGCGCCAAACGCGGTTCCGGCCCGAACAACATCCAGGCCGCAAACGCAGTCAATGCAATCAGCACCACTGCCGGTACAAAATATCCAGCCACGGTATCGGCCATTTTCTGAATCGGCGCACGCGAGCGCTGCGCTTCGGCCACCATGTTTACAATCTGCGATAATAATGTATCCGCGCCGACTTTCTCCGCCCGCATCAGCAACGAGCCATTACCATTGACCGTCGCGCCAATCAGTTTTTCTCCAACCGTTTTTTCCACCGGCACAGGTTCGCCGGTGACCATGGATTCATCGACGTTGCTTTCACCCTCGGTCACCACGCCATCGACCGGCACCTTTTCACCGGGGCGAATACGCAACACATCTCCGGCCACCACATCTTCCATCGGCACATCGGTTTCGGTTCCATCCTCAGCCACGCGCCGCGCTGTTTTCGGGGCCATGCCGAGTAATAATTTAATGGCTTCATTGGTGCGTGAGCGGGCGCGCAATTCCAATACCTGCCCCAGCAGTACCAGCGCTGTAATCACGGCCCCTGCCTCAAAATAAACATCAACGAGGCCGCCATCCATCCGCATAATAGGAGGGAACAAGCCGGGCAGCAGCAGCGCCACCACGCTGTAAATCCACGCCACACCGACGCCTAAACCCACCAGGGTAAACATATTCAGATTCCAGGTTTTCACCGACAACCAGAAACGCTCAAAAAATGGCCAACCACCCCACAAAATTACCGGCGTCGCCAGCACAAATTCAATCCATTGCACCATGCTCATACTCAAAGCAGATGGCAGCCATGTCGGTGCCAAATCGGCCACCATGGCCAGAATAAATACGGGAACGGCCAGCACCGTACTGAATTTAAGACGGCGGCTCATATCATCGAGTTCGGGATTCTCCTCATCCGCAGTTACGGTTCTGGACTCCAGCGCCATGCCGCATTTCGGGCATGAGCCGGGTTCATCACTGACTACTTCAGGATGCATTGGGCAGACATATTCAGTTTTCTGCTTCAGCGTCGGAGTCGCCATCGGATCCAGCGCCATGCCACAAATTTTGCATGTGCCCGGCCCCTGCTGTTCCTGACCAGGACACATCGGACAAAAATACATGGCGTCGGGGTTGTCCGGCGCTGATTGCTTTGACGTATGATGATGGTGGGCGTGATCATGTTCGCAGACTTGATCCTTGCCTTCATAGGCAGCCGGATCGACCGAGAATTTCTCGACACAGTGCTGGCTGCAAAAATAATAATCATGTTCGTTATGGTGCGTGTGATTGGATGAATTACGGCTGACTTTCATGCCGCAGACCGGATCGTGGGTATAATCATGGCCCAGATAATCTTCCGGATTTCCATTAAATTTTTTCAGGCAGGAGGCGCTACAAAATCGATAATCCACGCCTCGAAAGCTGCGTTCATGCTCGCTGTCGTCGTTCACTTCCATACCGCAGACCGGATCGTAGGTGCAATCATGGCCCAGATAACCTTCCGGATTTCCATTAAATTTTTTCAGACAGGAGGCGCTACAGAATCGATAATCCACATCACGAAAGCTGCGCTCATGCTCGCTGTCATCGTTCACTTCCATGCCACAAACCGGATCAATATTCATCGTCATTCTCCTTCATCTGCACCGTTTTTGTACCGCTTTTCACTAATACCTAACCCTAGATAGCCGAACCAAATAGGAAAATCTTGAACCACAGAGGACACAGAGAGCACAGAGGATGTCAAAATATTTATGTTTTATTTTTCTCTGCCTTTCCTCTGTGCTCTCTGTGTACTCGGCAACTGCTCCATGCGTTGCTCTACCTCCTGCATCCATGCAGTCGTCTGTGGTGAAAATCTTTTGACGTATAGTTTTCAGGCGGTAAAAAAACTTGTGCGTTTTACATTAGACTTCACGGATAATAAACTAACAACCCTCACACAAACAATAAACATCATCCCGGATTTTTGAGGCGTTTCTCTATTCGAAAAAAAAGACACCTTGCTGCATCAAGGCTATCCTCTTCCGGCTCCAGCTTATTCTTTCAATCCTTGTCCGTACGCTCTTCGATACGATGACCATGTTCATGTGGCGTAGTATTACTCATTGCACCATGTTTGTTATCATCCATTTTGTGTGTCATTTCCTCGCGTTTGCCTTGCAAACGATCCGAACCTTTTTTGGATGTAGCGTTGAGCATCGGGCCACGTTCCTTATGGCTCATTTTACCCGACATTTGCTCGCGTGCATGTTCCATATTCAGCCTGTCCGAAGATAATTTCTGCGTGCTCTGCGGCACTCCGGATCCATGCCCGCCTCCCGCCCAGGCGTACGTTACGGGCATCAATGCAGCCATGGCTGCAATCATGATTGCTTTTTTCATAGTCGTTTCTCCTTTGGGTTTATTGCGTCCGGTGTGACATCGACCTTGACGGACGCCTGATCAAAGTCGAACTCAATGATGCTACTCCTAACCCGGAATTCGGGCAAATACCGAACCGCCTGCGCTACAGGGTTTATAACCATTGCCACTGCGTAGTTATTTTGAGTTATGAAATGGACAATCGTGGTCATCGCCAAACATTTGGCACTCACACTTGCCCCCATTCATGAGAGCATTTTCACAAGCAGCCAGTGAAGCCAATAACGAAAGTAAATTTTTGGGCTGAAACGGCCTGATCAACGTGGAACAAAGCTGACTGGCCGCAAAACGATGATGTTCATCATCGGCATGGCCGGTAATGAGTGCTATTTTTAGCAATGGATGTGTTTTGCGGATTTCAATTGCCAAATCATAACCGGACATGCCAGGCATATTGACATCGCTCAATACAGCGATTGGTTTTTCAAACGCTGGCGAGTGAAGGTACTGAAGATAGTGCTCAGCATAATCAAAACAGCGCACGCAATAACCGGCATCAGTAATGATGGCCTCAAGAAGATCACGCAGCATTTCTTCATCGTCAATAAGATGAAACATGTTATTCATCATCACCCTCTTCCATCTGTACGGTTTTATGTTATCCGTGGCAGAATTCGGGTAAACACCGGATCACCCGCCCGAGCATGCAGCAATGCCATCGAAATATGACCTGCCAGATATAGGAACAGCAATACAGCGATACCCGCATGGGTTTCCATCCAGAATTGCGCCTGCTCGGAAACCTTGCTGCCGGGGCCAGCCCACATATTCCACACGATGGAACCGGTAAGGGCTATTGCAGTCATCGTGAGCATGCCAAACATCTCAACAATAAGTGACAATGAATTGCCCGGCTCAGGCAATGGGCTTTTTCCCATCAACATCTGAGGCAGTCGCTTGGCAATTGATGTGGCTTCAGACCAGTGCAGGGCAGAAAACAGCACCGCAAGCTGACGTTTGCGGGGATTGCCTCTTGGCATGACAGCCCAGAGCAGATTGGCCAACACTATCA
>CAZKME010000168.1:0-4444 GCA_964553725.1 uncultured Zetaproteobacteria bacterium | reverse complement strand
CCACCTATTTACCCAAACATGGCCGTTTTGGCCGCATGGGACTGATTGAACTGGCCAATCGCGTCGGTGAAATGTGGCAGCATGACAGGAAACGTATCGAAGATTCTGCCGCATCCATTGGCACTGCGCTAGCCAAAAGCATCGACATGGCTGCGCCCGGCAAAATGGATGCTGCGCTGATTGATGCCGCCTATCTGGATACGGCCAAAAGCTTTGATGTCACGCATGGCGGCTTTGGTGATGCGCCTAAATTCCCGACTGCGCAACGGCTGTTATTTCTGCTGCGCTACGGCGCACTCAAAAACAAGCCGGAAGCCATCGCCATGGTTGAAAAAACACTGATCGCCATGCAGCGCGGCGGCATTCATGATCAACTCGGCGGCGGTTTTCACCGCTATTCCACCGATGCCGACTGGCTGGTGCCGCATTTTGAGAAAATGCTCTACGATCAGGCCATGCTGATGATGGCGTATGCTGAAGGGTGGTTGGCTACCGGCAACGATAGTTTTGCCGCTACGGCGCGCGATATTGCCGAATATCTGTTGCGCGATATGCACGATGCAGGCGGCGCATTCTACTCCGCTGAAGATGCTGATTCGGAAGGCGAAGAAGGTAAATTTTATGTCTGGACTGCGGATGAAATTCGGGCGACGCTAGGCAAACGCGCTGATCATTTTATGCATGCTTACGGGGTAGAGAAGGAGGGTAATTTTGCCGATGAAGCCACGCATCAAAAAACCGGCGCCAATATCCTGCATCGCAGCGGCCCGGTTGATCTGGATGCGTTTGCGGCAGACAGGAAAAAACTGATGGCCGTTCGCGATAAGCGTATTCGCCCCTTCCGTGATGACAAGGTATTAACGGACTGGAACGGCTTAACCATTGCCGCGCTGGCTTTTACCGGGCGGGCGTTGAACGAACCGCGCTATGTGCAGGCGGCAAGCCGGGCTGCTGATTTCATTCTCACCAGCCTGCGCGATGACAAGGGCGATTTACTGCATCGCTGGCGCGCAGGCAAGGCGGCGATTTCTGCTCAGTTAGAAGATTATACATCAATGGTCTGGGGATTAACCGAGCTCTACGAGGCCAGTTTTGAACCGCGCTGGCTGGCTGAAGCGTTAAAGCTGAACAAGCTTATGTTGGGCCGGTTCAAGGGGGCAGATGGTGGTTTTTATCAGACCGTGCAAAGCGATGAATTGATTGCCCGCCCGGTGGAAATATTCGACAGTGCCCTGCCCTCCGGCAATGCCGTCGCCATGCATAATCTGTTGCGTTTATCCCGTCTGACCGGCGATGCCGGGTTAGCAGCAGAGGCGGCGGCTGTCGCGGATCATTTCGCCGGTACGGCCAAACGTGCGCCGTCAGGCGTATTACACCTGTTATCCGGCGTGCTTATGGCTGAAAGCAAGAGTAGGGAAATTGTACTGGCTGGTGACATAAATTCGGAGGAAGCAGGCACAATGCTGCACATCATCCGTCAGCAGTATCGTCCGAATACTGTGGTGTTATGGCACGATGCGAAAATCGAACAACTGGCCCCGTTCACCAAAGGACAGAAAGCCATGGGTGGCAAAGTCACTGCCTATGTCTGTGAGAATTTCCAGTGCAATTTACCTGTCTCCAGCACCGACGCCTTGATAAAACTGCTGAACTGAGCTGCCCATCAATAATCAACATTATTTCCCGACAGACTTCGGTTTTCGCATTCGTAAGCATTTCAGCTATAATCTTGCCTATATGTACACGCTGAAGTCAAATTTGAATCAGAGCGCGCCTGTCGGTGCGGATGGACTGGGCAATGGGCGCTATATTGGCCGCGCACAGCTGTTCGGCGCAGCCACAAACAAGCAATTTTAGCGATGTCGGCCATTGTAACTGATTCAGAGTCAGATAAATTAGCCACTGTTCTTATCGTCGAGGATAATGCCCTGATGCGCACGCACTTTGAACTCGCCGTAGCTGCGCATCCCGGGTTGACCTTGTTCGGCTCTGTCGGCAGATGCGAGGCGTGCCGGGAGCTGTTGCAAAACAGGCCGGATGTGATGCTGGTTGATCTGGGCTTGCCCGATGGCGATGGCACATCGTTGATTCGCCAGCTTAAATCCATGCATCCGTCCGCTGAAGCGATGGTGGTATCGGTGTTTGCCGAAGAAGAAAAAGTGGTTGGAGCGATACGTGCCGGGGCCAGCGGTTATCTGCTCAAGGATATGCTTAAAGAAGATATCGGCGCATCTATTATGGAGGTGCTGCATGGCGGCTCTCCCATCAGTCCTTCGATTGCCCGTTATATTCTGAAAGCATTGAGTGAGCCGCCAGGCCACGTTGCCGATGATACGGTCAGCCTCACGGACAGGGAGATCGAGGTGCTGAACCTGATTGCGCGCGGCTACAGTCGCAAAGAGATCGCTGCGTTGCTGCAATTAAGCCGCCATACCGTGGTGAGTCATATTCGCCATATTTATGAAAAACTGGAGGTGCACAGTCGCAACGAGGCAGTGTTTGAAGCCTGTCAGCAGGGGTTAATCACACTGCATGATTAAAGCCCTCTGGTTATGCTTGCTGGTGTTGCTCGCTGCCTGTGCTCCGTTTCAGCAGGCGCCGATGTCGGATCACATCATACGCCCCCACAATGCGGAAGCTATTTCCGCAAATGATTCCAGCCATCCACCGGCGGATTCGGATGCATGGTATAAAATCGCTTTGCCGGATAACTGGAATATCACCCGAGCGGGTCAGGGCGGCGGCGTCTGGTACAGAATTCCGGTTGATTTACCACAGCAGGCAGAGGAAAGCATGGGCGTGCTGCTGGTAAACTATAGTATGAATGCCTCAATATGGTGGGATAAAATCCAGATCGTATCCGGAGGCCGGATGATCGAGCCTGTTACGCGCAACTGGCATAATCCCCTCTATGGCAGCGTCGGTCTGAATCAGGCCGGGCCAGGGCGGCACTGGGTGCATATCCATATCCGTGGTTATGCCAATGATGCGGCTGGCCTGGGGGAAGTGTATATCGGCCCGGAGTCCGAGCTGTTGCCGATCTACAACGACCTGCATTTTATGCAATATACCCTGAGCATCATCGCTTTTTTCGTTATGCTGGTGTTGGCGCTGGGTGCTTTGCTGATGTGGTTATTGCGTCGTTCGGAAATCACTTTTCTGTGGATTTCTATTGGTGCGTTCTTGTGGATGATGGTGATTGGTGATTTTATCCCGTTCAATCCGCCCTGGTCACGTTTTTATTGGGAGGTGATGGCTCATTCAGCCATAGACTATTATGTGCTGGTTCTGATGATTATTGTAGACCGCATGCTTGGCTTGCGTCAGCAGAAGATAGTCTGGTCGCTGACGCTGCTGTTTTCAGCCGGATGGATCATCATTCTGCTCTTTGGTGACGATGCTGATCTCATGCCCTGGGCCCTGCCGATACATACGATGGCAGTAATGATCGCCGTCTATTTGTGCTATTTGTGCGCTGTGCACTGGTATCGCCACCACCACAGTCTGGCGCTGGTTGTCGGCGTCGCCATAATGCCGCAACTATTGCTTTCCGCCCATGACTGGTGGATCGTCTACTTTGGCAACCAGGTTGAAGATGTTCTGATGATACAGTTCGGCCCGCCAATGACGCTGTTGATCATCGGCGGCTGGATGATCTACAGCTTTTCCCAGGCATTGCAGGCATCGAAACGTCATACCGAAAAAATTGAGGCGGAAGTGATTCGGGTGACAACCAGCCTGAAAGATGAACAGCAGCAGAAAACCATATTGATGAAACAGCATCTTATCAGCGATGAACGGGAACGCTTTACCAGAGAGCTGCACGATGGCCTTGGCGGCTACCTGTCTGCCATGTCTTCCATGTTGCATGATGGTGTCCATGATAAAGAGTTATTGGTCGATACTGTGGATAAAGCTTTGCTGGATATGCGTCTGATGATGGACGGGCTTGGTGAAGACTGCCGGGATGTGGGCATGGTGTTGGGCATGCTCAGACACAGACTCGCCACGCAATTGCAGGCATGGGACTTGCAGGTTTCGTGGAATATTGCGGGTTTGCCCATGCAATGCGAATTACCCGAAGGCCATAGCCTGCACCTGATGCGCATTGTGCAGGAAGCGCTGACCAATGCCTGTCGTCATGCCGGGGCGGACTGGATCGAGGTGCGCGCTACGCTGCTTTCAGATGCGCCGCAAGCGATGGCGCGCATCGAAATCATTGATAACGGCTGCGGCTGGGATATAGCGCCGGATAAAGGTTACGGCTTGAATCATATGCACAAGCGGGCGGAGATGATGGGAGCTGAGTTGAAGGTAACCGCTGCACCTGATAACGGCGTGCATATTTCGCTGACCGTGCCGGTAACGATTCTAACGTAATGCCAAAGTCTTAAAACTATACGTCAAAAAATTTTCACCACAGAGAGCACAGAGGAAAGGCAGA
>CAZKME010000167.1:0-4490 GCA_964553725.1 uncultured Zetaproteobacteria bacterium | reverse complement strand
TTATTTGTAACTTTTTTGCAATTCCTGTTTTTGCCTCCGCAATAGTCAGCTCTGGAATGCCTAGATCCTCTTGATTAATTGCCTGCTCAATGGGAAACGGCTCCCAAGACAGTTGCTCCGTATCAATTCCCAGTTCGGAAATATCTGTATACCGAACAGGGTTTTGATATCCACCCCATACATTAGATATATCAACAGTCGCATATTCGCTGATTTGAATTACCCAGCGGTCATCCTCTTTGTTACCTAGGTCATCATATGCCTCCTGATTTAAACCAGATATTTTTCCTATCAAAAAAGCATGCCCATGCATATCTTTCTTGTGCATAGACTGTGGATGATGGCTGTTAGCAGCTAACACAACATAATCGCATTTTTTTACCCTGCTTGCATTAAGCTTCCAGTTTCCAACACCTCCTTGCTCAACAGTTTTATCAAAATTCTTTGCAGTAAAAACAACTATAGAATCACTCATGACGACCTCCAATATGCCAAAGTATACATATAGTAATATAAAAGTATATATAATAAATAGATACTTTAACTCTTTGATTTCGATAACGGTACCTAGTCTTGCTTCGTGGATTGAGGAGTGCAGTGCCTAGCATGATTCATTGAGTTGTTTTGGACGGTCACGAGAAGCGGTGCCTAAAACGGTGCCTGGCATAATGGGATGGCCCGTTCCGCTCCCATACGGCATTACAATGTGTCATAATAGAATAGTCCGGTGAGGACAACTATTAATCAAGGAGCGAAACGAACCATGAGAAATTATAGCGTGTCAGTAAATATGTGATTTGAACGATTGGACAGATTTGAAAGATTTCAGGCAGCGCAGCAGTCGTAAGCTCAGTGAACAATTGTAAAACTGCCTATACAATCATGAGTATACTCATGGTATAATTCAGGCCAGATAGCAAAGTGGCAGGAAGCCTGCTACAATCTAGGTGGATAGCTTCAGTTTAGGTTAAGCTATCCGATAGAAACAGTAACCTTGAGTTTGTGGAGGGGCATCAGTATTTATACTGGGAGCTCATGCGAGAGGCTTATATGGATATTCAAGTAGAAGTTAAACTTCAGGTATGCATTGAAAAAACAGATGCAGGGTATTCTGCATTTTGCGAACAATTAGATGTTTATGCTGAAGGGTCTTCAAAAAGAAAAGCAGAGAAAAATATTCGTGAAGCGTTGTCATTATTCCTCGAAACATGCATGGAGATGGGAACCTTTAATGAGGTGCTTGTTGCCAGCGGTTTTGGTCGTACAGTGAAACGGAGACGCTCTGTATCAAACTTCACATGTGAAAATATGAAAATTCCTGTTCATCCAGCAGTGATACAACGTGCCCGGCAAGCTCACGCCTGTTAAGTGGCAAACACTACAAAAAATAGCTGAACACCTTGGTTTTGTGCATAACCGCACAAAAGGTGATCACATGGCTTTTGTGCGTGATGGGTGCATGCGTCCTTTAATAATTCCAAAATACTCACCGATTAATGACCCAAGGCTGGTTAAATCATTTATAAGAACGGCTGAAATTACTCGGGATTATTTTTTGGAACTAAAAGACAGGTTTAAATAGAGCGTCCTCAAGAGGCCCTTTTTAATCTCTTGGGGTTTAATTCCCCGCAGTTTGCTGCGATGTGAGAAACATGATTATCCAGCAATTCTCCGCTGCTTGCGGCGGGGATGTTTATTCGGGTTAAAAAAAAGGCAGTGGAGATGGCGGGGGGTATGGGTTTATTCATTACAGTTTCCCAAAAAAAAAGCTGACCGATAAGGCCAGCTTTTCTGATTTCGGGCTGTTTCAGTCTATGTAACGAGCCTTAGAAACTGACCCGGTAATGCGCATCCTGCCAGCATTTGGGCAGTGCTTCGCCGGATGGGAAGGTCAGTCCCGATTTTTCAGCGCTGACCGGTTCGCCCGCTTCTTCACCTGCATGGTAGCGTACTGTTACAGATGATGCGTTCGGATCGGTGAGTTGGCCAAGTTCAACAACCTGAGCGAGATCACCGTTTTCTGTGTTTTTTAGGAACATTTGAACCTCCTTTTCCCGATAGTAATCGGGTAAACTCAGTCACTATTATAGCATAATCAGACAATAGGGGTTAACGAAATAATTTTTCTCTGTACCAGCGCAATTCATTGATGGATTCCCGGATATCAGCCAACGCCAGATGTTCGGCTTTTTTGATCGGCGCTTTGTTATTCGGATACCAGCGCCGGGCCAGTTCCTTGATGGTGCTGACATCAATGTTTCGATAATGCAAATACGCTTCCAGTTCGGGCATATAAGGCACCAGAAAACGCCGATCCTGATGGATGGAATTGCCGCACAGCGGCGAAGTCTGGGCCGGAACATATTGCCGAATGAAATCCAGCGTCTTTATTTCGGCCTGCTGCATGGTTGTGGTCGAGGCTTTGACTTTAGCGGTCAGACCTGAATCGCCGTGGTGGGTGGTATTCCACTCATCCATGCCATCAAGCATATGATCGGGTTGGTGAATGACGAGGCTCGGGCCTTCGGCAATAATGTTAAGATCCCCATCGGTGATGATCGTAGCGATTTCAATAATCGTTTCCTGCTCCGGATCGAGTCCGGTCATCTCCAGATCCATCCACACCAGATTGTGTTTTGAAACAGTCATCAGCAAAGCCTAAACGGTTTTGATGCCGATGGCTTGCGCCAGTCGCAAGGTGTTTGTATCGGCATGGGTGAAATGGATGGGCGCATGCTGCCAGTCGCGGCGTAGCGGATAGTGGCGACGGTAGCCGGTAAAGGCATTGGGTAGTTCGCTGGCAGTAAGTTCGGGCCATGATTTCATGCAATCGCTATCATCATTCAGGGCATATAGATACACAGCAGCTGCATGCAGAATTTGCCAGCAATTACCATTTGTATTGATGCAGTGGGGAAGCGCTAGCGGTGGCAGGTGTTTATCCATATCCCATGTCGCCTCGATATGTAAAAAATCGCACAGAGCCTGGTAGATATATTGGGTGTTGGCCGCTTTCCCGTCGATGGAATGACCGGCGATATGCGGTGTGGCAATAGCCATGCCGGCGTGTGCGAACAGGTCTCGATTCGGGTGCGGCTCATGTTCCCAACAGTCGAGCACGGCGAATCGGCCCGAATCATTATCCAGCCAGTCAGCCAGAGCAGCGTTATCCACACAAGCGCCGCGCCCTGCATTGATAATGCCCCTGCCCTTGAATGTAGCCAGATGCTCACGATCCAGCAGGTGGATTGTGCAATCAATGCCATCATGCAGCAGAGGCGTGTGCAGCGTGACTATATCTGATTTTTCGAGCACTTCATGCAGCGTGCTGAATATATTTTCGCCTTCATCTCTCGCTCTGGGCGGATCATAGCGCAGCACAGTCATGCCTATTGCTTCACACAGGCTGGCCAGCTTGCTGCCAATGCGCCCCACGCCGATAATGCCGATGCTGGTATCGGGTATGCTGATCAAGCTGCGCGCATGCAATTCAAGCAGGGTGGTGATCATGTATTCAATCACCGAATCAGTCGATGAACCGGCCGCATTGGCCCAGGCAATGCCGTGGCTATCGAGCCAGGCCTTGTCATAATGATCGTCGCCAATGGTGGCTGTGCCGGCAAAGCGTATCGTTGATACCTGCAACAGATCGGCATTGACGCGGGTGGACGAGCGCGTGAGCAGAATATCCGCATCGCGAACGGTATCGGGGGAGATCTGCTTATTTTCCAGTATCTGTAAGTTCACATTAAATCCGGGCAATTCGGAAAAGGCGGATTCTACAGCCCAGATATGTGCATCGGCGACGATATTAAGGGGGGCAGGCATGGCCCAACGATGACAAATTCCCATCGCACAGCAAGCATATCTTTACAGAAATTTGATGTGCGCATGATCAAACTGGCTACAATGGGCGCATGGATGCTGAACAGTTTCGTCTGACTGCCGAAGATGCATTGAATCATCTGCCTGAGAAATTTCGACTGGCGATGGAAAATGTGGTGATTGTGACGGAAGATTTTGCAGCGCCTGCGGTATTGCAGCAGATGCACGCCGATGCGCCTTATGATCTACTCGGTCTGTATGTCGGTCGGCCGGTAACGGATCGGGAGGCAGTCGATTCCGGCGCTTTGCCCGATATGATTTATCTCTACCGCCAACCGATTCTGGCTGAATCCCACCATCGTGGAGAAAGCCCTGACATATGTATCGCAGAAGTATTGATGCATGAGATTGGCCATTACTTTGGCTTTTCCGATGCGGATATGGAGAAGATCGAGCGCCAGTCATCAGTTATGAATACGTTATGATGCATCACGAGGCCAAAGGAGCCGTTGCCTGCCATTTCTGGATCATTGGTTACAGATGTATGGCATTTGCAGGCAGCAGCATCAGGCTCTTAGCCTGGATTATTCATAAATACTGCTGCGCCCTTGCTTGTTCGTTTGCCCGCAACAAATCCCTTGTCAGTTGTCCGTATGCACTGCTAC
>CAZKME010000166.1:0-4520 GCA_964553725.1 uncultured Zetaproteobacteria bacterium | reverse complement strand
ACAGATGTATATTAATCATGCGACGCAGGCCGGGCTGACCGAAGCCTATGCGGCCACCCGAATGGCCAACCCCGTGTTCAATCAATTTTGCGATTTGCCAATCTGCCAACCCGTGCAACTCGAAGAGAGCATGCATTTATTCAGCTGTTTTGACGTAGTCAGCACCAAAGCGGGCGACATGATCTACGCCGCCGGTAGCGCAACAGACAAAACCATGCGTCTGATTGTCAACGGCTCAGCGACGGTTTCCAATCCATCATCCGGCGTTTACACCCACCTTGAAGCCGGCGACGTATTCGGCCTGTTTTCATTTCTGGATGCGTCGCGCCTGCATTCAGGAACGGTGGAGGTGGCCGAGGATGCGACCCTGCTGTGCATCAACCGCGAATACTTTAATCTCATCACCGTTGAAGATGCCGCGCTTGGCAATCTGCTGCTGCGATTTATGTTTCGTCTGCTGTCGCAGATGTCGCTCAAGATGGAGAGCGAATACGTCGCCATGCATCATGATCTGACAGCCCGGCGCATCTGATGCTTGAGCTCAGCCAGCCAAACTTTCAGTATCGCGAACTGATGACTCAGGAAACCACTTGCGACAGCGCCGATATTCTTATTGTCGAGGATGAAGAACCCATTGCCCGACTCATGGAGATGCATTTGCGCAAAGCCGGATACAGCACCTTGAGATGCGGCGACGGCGATGCGGCGCTGGCGGCGCTGCGCGATGGCGATTGGCGGCTGGTGGTGCTTGATCGCATGTTGCCCGGTGCCAGCGGCATGAAAATTCTGCGCTGGATCAAAGCGTCTTCATCCAAAGGGCATACGCCTGTATTGATGGTTACCGCATTGGGCATGGCTGCCGAGCGCGTGCACGGACTCAATGAAGGGGCGGATGATTATCTGCCTAAACCGTTCGAGCCGGATGAACTGGTGGCCCGCGCCAAAGCCTTGCTGCGCCGCAGCCGGTTGATGGAATCGGGCACATCGATTCAAAACGGTATTCACCTCGATCCTGATGTGCCTGTTGTGTTTGAAGGCAATGCGCGTGTCGAAGTACGTCCGCTGGAATACAAATTATTAAAAATACTCATGGATAAACCGGGCAAAACCAGAAGCCGCGATTATCTGCTGGATCATGTCTGGGGGCATGATGTGTATGTCGAGCCGCGCACTGTTGATGTGACCATCAAGCGATTACGCAAGGCGCTGAAGAAAATTGGTCGCAAAGATTGCATCGAAACCGTTCGCAGCATGGGTTATCGGTTTGTGACGCCTACAGAATGAACGGCCTCTGGCTGATGGCGGTAGCGATAATTGCTGTCGCTTGCTCCTACGCCACCGTTCGCATGCGCAAGCAGGTATCCGGATATCAGGCCAAAATCAGGCGGCTCAAAGAAAAAAACAGCGCGCTGAAACTGCAACTCGATAGCAATGAACGCCTGGATGCCGTGCTGACCGAAGTTGATGAAGCTGTGCTGCGTATCCAGGGCGAAAGTGGAACGGTGATTGCAGCCAACCCGTGCGCGCGCGATATCTTCACCATGGGAAATTCGCCGCTACCGCAGCCGATGCTACAATTTTATCGTGATCCCGACTGGAATAAACTGCTTGTGCAGGCTGTTTCCGCCTTGCCGGAGAAAACAAAACTGCCGCAAATTGATCTGCCTGATCGCGTTCTGGAGCCAAGGCTGGCCCGGCTCGAAAGCGGCGAAGCACTGCTACTGTGTCTTGATGTTACCGTTCGCCATAAACTGGAACTACAACGGCGTACGTTTCTTTCCAATCTGATGCACGATCTGAAAACGCCGCTGACCTCTTTGCTCGGCTATGCTCGCAGCATGGAAAGCTTTGGCGATCAGGCTGATTTCAGAAAAGAAGCCGCCGAAGTAATTGCCGATGAGTCCAAGCATGTCAATCATCTGCTTGATGTGCTGCTAACGCTGGATCAGGCTGAATTCGGTTTACAGGACAAAGATGCCTGTTGCGATGGTACGAAAGTAATCAGACGATCATGCGATATGCTGACATTGCAATGCAGGGAAAAAAATATCTCGCTCGAATTTGAACACGATCATGATGCAATCATGCTGGCCATATCCTTTGATGACATCGACAGAATTGTCACCAACCTGCTGGTCAATGCTATCCATTATTCTCCCGACAAGGGAAACATCAGCGTGCAGATGGTTCGACTGGATAAGCACTGCAAGGTTATCATCGAAGATGATGGCCCCGGCATCCCTGAAAAGCATCTCCCACGGGTCACCGAGCGTTTTTACCGGGTGGATAAATCACGCAAAAGGTATATGAAGAGCCACGGTCTGGGCCTGTCTATCGTCAAGGAATTGCTGGACGCCAATGACGGCGAACTCAGACTTGCCAACCGGAATCCGAACGGACTGCGGGCTGAATTTATCTTGCCTCTAACCCGGACTATTCATGAATCGCTGTGATGATTGCGCCGGGCCTTTGCCTGCAACGGATTCTGAGGAAGGAAGCCGTAGCAGTGCATACGGATGACCGACGAAGGATTCGTTGCAGGCAAAGAGCCTGCCCCCGGCTTGAACGGGGGAACAAGCAAGGGCGCGGCAGCATTTATGAATAGTCCGGGCTAAACCGTTACGCCGGAGTGCCCCCGTCTGATAGGGTTGGGACAATATGATTCAATACCTGCTTCCATTACATGTGTTCTGTATTGTGATTTCACTGCTGCTGTTTATCTGGCGTGGATTAAGCATGTGGGTTGATAAACCGCTGACAACGCTGCTTTGGCGTCGCACAGTGCCCGACAAAGTGGATACGCTGTTGCTGGCCAGTGGCATAGGCATGGCGTTTGTGCTCGGCATATCGCCACTTGATTCAAGCTGGCTGGCCGCCAAGATTGGCGGATTACTGGCCTATATATTGCTCGGTGTCGTCGCCTTGAAAGATACGCTCAATCCACGCCTGAAACGATGCTGTTTTATTGCAGCGCTCGGCATGTTTGCTTATATCATTGCGGTGGCGCGAAGCATGAGCGCGATGCCATGGGCTTAAGGAGAATATAGATATGGCTTTAGTAGCTTCGATACATGTCGATACAGGCTGGCCTTTGCCAGAGCTGTCACTTAAAAACGTGCACGGCGATAGCGTCCATCTGCATGAACAAACGGGAGAAAAGGGCTTGCTGGTAGCATTTACCTGCAATCATTGTCCTTATGCGATTGCCGTCTGGCCGCGCCTGATTCGCCATGCCGCCACACTCAAGGCCATGGGTATCAATACCATCGCGGTCAACCCCAATATCCACCCGGATTATCCGGCTGATGGCATACCGGCCATGCAGGGGAAGATCACGGAATGGGGTATTGATTTTCCTTATCTGGCCGATGAAACACAGGCTGTCACCAAAGCATTCGATGCCCAGTGTACGCCCGACCTGTATTTGTTCGATGCTGAAAACAAACTGTTTTATCATGGCCGTATTGATGATTACTGGAAAGATGAAACAAAGGTAAGGCGCGAGGAATTGATGCCTGCGGCTGAACTATTACTAGCGGGCGAAAACGCACCGCAACCGCAGCATCCGACCATCGGCTGCTCGATCAAATGGGTGAACGATTGAGGATTGCATTTCAAAGGTGTTATTCTAGTGTGACGCCTTTGATTTTGGAGCGGCACTATAAAGGGGTTAGTCATGCTGAATAAAGTGATGTTAATAGGAAATCTGGGGGCCGACCCTGAAACGCGTTTTACACAGGATGGCACATGCGTATGCAATCTGCGTGTTGCAACAACTGAAAAATTCAAGAATCGCAATGGCGAGCCACAGGAACGTACCGAATGGCACCGCGTGGTGATGTGGGGGCGGCTCGGTGAAATCGCCAACCAGTACCTGAGCAAAGGTTCACGCGTATATATCGAAGGCAAGATTGAAACCCGCAAATGGCAGAATCGAGATGGTAACGATCAATATACCACCGAAATCCGCGCCAATGAGATGAAAATGCTTGGTGGCGGATCAAATGCCAGCGGTGGTGGCAACAAGCCTTCCGGCAATCAGGCCGGCAACTTCCCGAGTCAGGGCGGTGGCGGTTCTGCATCCGGCGCTGCCGCGCCAAAGAGCAGCAACGATCCGTTCGCCAGCACGCCGGATTTCGGTAATGTGCCGGTGGATGATGATATTCCGTTTTAGCCCGCAGAAGTGCGGGCTTGATTTCTGAAAGCCCGCGATGTAGAATCTTTCTTGTCGTTGCACTGGCTTTGTGGCTTATAATGCCGGGCCGATGCGAACTGAACGGGAGCTTATATTTCTTCGATTGTGTGCGTCCCTTACGGGATACCTGATATCAGGATGCGGCACCCACCTTATCGTAAAGGGTTCAGTACATTATAGGCTGCAATGCCAGTGCAATGATGATATAAAAAGGTCTGCCTTCCGGCAGGCCTTTTTATATGGGTGGTTGTATGCGTTAAACAATGCGATTGTCATATCGGCCAAAAAATCAGCCGGAAAAAGCTTCTCCGTAACGGGATTCCCA